>NZ_BSPV01000004.1:0-562727 GCF_030161215.1 Vibrio algivorus | reverse complement strand
GCAGCTTTGTTGACGGCGTTCATTCACTTGTCGCCTCACTGCAACTCCAATTACTTTGGCTATAGATTAGGTACTCGAGCTTGGCAGTTTTCTGCCAAGCTTTTTCTGTTTATTTTTCGTTTCAATACTTACCTGTTTGCTTTGGGTGTGGATTGCTCGCGCACAAAGTAAATCGGTAAAGTGTTAAACATTAAAAGGATAGGGCATGGCTACGCTACACTTTAGTATTCTCGTCGATGGCGTCAATGACGAAGATTTAGTGGTAAGAAGCTACCAAGGGCAAGATAACTTTTCTTCCGTTCAGCACGTTGATGGTACTTGGTGCCATGGTTTTCGTTATGACATCCAACTTGCTAGTCGCCGACCGGATTTCACCGCCTTAGACATGGTGGACAAAAAAGCCGAGCTTGTCATGCATCGTGACGGCGAAATAGTTCAGCGTATTAACGGTATTGTGCGTAACTTCACCCAAGGTGAAACCGGCCATCACCATACCTTTTATGCTTTAACTCTCGTGCCTGAAATTGAGCGTTTATCCTTGCGCCATAACAGCCGTATTTTTCAATCGATTTCTGCGCCGGATATCATCGCCACCTTATTTAAAGAAATTGACATCCAAGACTTTGTCTTTGCATTAACTCGCACGCCAAAGCAGCGTGAGTTTTGCATGCAATACCGTGAAACTGACCTTGAGTTCATTAATCGCCTTGCCGCTGAAGAAGGCATGGTTTATCACATTGAGCAGTTCAAAGGTAAACACAATGTCTTGTTCACGGATGACTCTCAACTCATTACTTCTCTAGACTCACCAGTGCCTTATAACGTGATGGCCAGTGGCATTAGTTCAACGCCGTATATAAAAGAATTCAGCAAAACCACTCAGTTTGAAGTCAGTGAAGCACACAGCGGTGATAACAGCTTTAAAAAACCGCAGTACACCTTTAGTCAGCAGGCCGTCGCCAATGATATGGATTATCAGCGTGATACCTATGAGCACTTTGACGCGCCGGGGCGCTTTAAAGATGACGCAGTTGGTAAAGAATTCAATCAACTACGTCTAGATAGCTTGCGACGCCATGCTCATACCGCCAAAGGCAAAGGTAATGAGCCACAGTTACAAAGCGGCGCCAAGTTTGAATTAAGCGAACACAGTGATGACAACTTTAATAAAAACTGGCTAATAATCGCCAGCACTCATCAAGGCGACCAACCGCAAGCGCTCGAAGAATCCGCCGGCGGCAAACCGACGACTTACGCCAATCAGTTTCAAGCCATTCCAGCGGAGAAAACCTGGCGCATGCCACAGATGACCCGTCCAAAAGTGGATGGCCCGATGACTGCTTACGTGGTTGGCCCAGAGGGTGAAGAAATCTTCTGCGATGAATATGGTCGCGTGAAACTGCATTTTCCGTGGGATAGATATTCCAATGGCAATGAACATAGCTCATGTTGGGTCCAAGTCTCACAAGGGTGGGCCGGCAGTCAATACGGACAAATTGCCATTCCACAAATCGGTCATGAAGTGATAGTGTCGTTTTTAAATGGCGACCCGGACCAACCTATCGTGACTGGTCGCGCCTTTAACGCACAAAATTTACCGCCTTACACACTGCCCGATAACAAAACCAAAACCGTGTGGCGCAGTGAATCTCACCAAGGTGAAGGCTTTAACGAAATCAGTTTTGAAGACCAATCTGGCTCAGAGCAAGTGTATGTTCACGCGCAAAAGGACTTTAAATCCGAAACTCTCAACGACCACATCACCGATGTAAATCACGACCAGCATTTAACGGTTGAAAATGACCAGTTCACTCAGATCAAAAACAATCACAACCTCACGATAGAGGGCGAAAGCCGTAGCAAAATCACCAAAGACCAAACCATTGAGGTTGATGGGGCCATTCAAGTAAAAGCTGGCACTACAATCATCAAAGATGCAGCAACAGAAATTCATCTGGATGCTGGGCAAAAAATAGTATTAGAAGCAGCGAGTGAATTGACTATAAAAGCCGGGGGAAGCTTTATAAAAGTGGATGCGGCAGGGGTTCATTTAGTTGGTGCTGGTGTGAATATTAATTCCGGTGGTAGTGCAGGGAGTGGTAGTGGTTATTCGGGGGCTTTACCTATTCTTCCGCTAGATATTGAGCCTGTCCTTGCCCCAGCGAATGCGTTACCAGTACAAGTTGCTGCCACCAAAATGCAAACATTAGCGATTGCCAACGTTAGTTTAGCCAAACTTTGTCAAAGACAAGTCGATGGCTCTTGTACTCGTGCAGATTGTGCTTGTGATAAGGAGGCATCTAATGAATAACTTTTGGATAGTGGTAGATACTGTACGTATTCCTGATGCATTAAAGCAGCTTAAAATGATTGCAGTACTTGAAACCGTTTTACCTTTGTATGCTGGCTCTGATTTTGATTATTTAATCGAGCAAAGCCCATTAGTGATTAACTTAGGTTCAGATGAAACGATATTAGAAAAATGGCGTACATGGTCGTTATTTGATTCAAGCTCGGTGATTTTCACTATGGATGCCGAGGTAGATCAATACCAACTACTTGATCATTTGCAAGCCTTGTTGACCGTGAAAATTGAACAAACTGAGTTCTTATTTCGTTTTTATACCAATGTTTTATGGCAGCAAGTGGCGGCCGATCTTAACCATGAAGATATGGCAACAATATTAGGCCCTGCAAGTCGCTTATATTGGGTAGATTCATCTCAGAATGTCCAATCGTTTCATAAGGTGCACGATAAAAAGAAAATGCAAGAAAAAGCAGACGAAACGCGCCCTTACCATCTAACCTCATCGATTTTTAAGCAGTGGGTATAAATCATGGCTCAATACACAATATTAAAAGATGACTGTTTAAGCTTATTGGCGCAACGTTTTAATACCTCGCCGGAAATCTTGATGAGCTTAAATAGCGAGCAAATTAAAAACCCTGACCTTATTTATGAAGGGGATACATTAACACTGCCCGATCCGGCAATTGAAAGTATTCCTTTGGATGGTAGCCGTACGGAGTTGCCTCAAGCACCTACTGAATTAGCAGGAGGCGAAGATACCTGTTCGTCACCAATTGATCTTGCGGATATTTTATATGTGCCTGCTCACCCTAAAACCGGTAAGCAGTGTTGGTATGGCATCACCGAAGATGCTAAGAAAATTATTGAAAAAGAAAAAGCGCTGTTAGATAGCACGATAGTGGAAGGTGACGTACAAACGACTACTCAGAATTTAAGTCAACTAGGTGTGTTATCTAAATTTTCGGCGAAACATTTTGAACAATTCATGTCTCAAGACAATGCGGATGATTATAAAACTCTGAATTTATTTAAATTAGTGATCACACGTTATTTATATAAAAAGTCTGACAACGATCCGTTTGATGTGCTTTACGATATGGCAGAAAAAGCCAATGTCGACATGGTCAATTTAAAAGGTAAAGTTGAGAATTGGAGAAGGTATTCAGAGTATATTAAAAGTCGCTTAAAGCAATCAGATGCTTTCAAGAGAAAGATGCAAAACAGACAACGTTCTCGCTCTGGAGTTGATGCTATCTCTGGTGCCTCGATTAATACGGCGAGAATAGAGGTAACCAGACAAGCTAAAGCTGACCAATATTTATTGGACCAATTACATAATACGGTGCTTAGTGACATTACCGACAAAATAGAAAGCATGGAAGAGGCGGCTATTGATAATGCTGAAGGGATGGATTCGGATGATGGTACAGAGTTTGTTTATCGAGAAGAGTTAAAATACTTCACCAGTGAGCAGCAAGAGACGATTGAAAAATACGCGAAAATGCTCTCAGATAATCATGATGAGATGTCGATTGCTCAATTACCTCATGATAAAGCAAAACAGAAATTAAAAGCCCTGATTCGACAACCTCAAGAAGTGTTTTCGCCTTATGGCGTGAGTTGGTATTCAGCCGCGGTCAGTAACCTAAATCGGCAAGGCTTAGTCGTTAAAGAGCAATGTTTAACGTTAGCGCAGTTAGAAGGTGATAGCCTAGCGAACCAAGGCCCGAAAGTACTAAATGAAAAAATGCCAAATTGGCGAGCTGCTAACCAAGTAATTGATATTAAAGAAGATGATTTTATATCTGACCTTTATCTTGAGTGTTCGGGTGGGGCGGAAGATAAAGAGCTGAAAGATGTGGTTAACCGTGTTGATCTAGATTGGTCTTACTACCCAAGTTTAGCGTTGATAACCTTAATTGATAATACGATAACCGAGCACCAGAAGAACTTAGCGCAAGTATTAGGCACAAAACTGCCGCTTGATGAGCTTTTTAATCAGTTGCTATGGGTTAAAAAAGTGGCGAAGGCGCGCATCGAACTTTTAAAAGGCGTGGCTCAATCTCGATTAGAGTCATCCAATCCTACTTTAGAATTTGAATCGCCTTTTGTGGCTTCTCTGCCAGCCAAGCTCACCTTGTTGTGGGAGAATACGTATAAGGCGAAAATCAAAAACAAACAGGGGTTTGCCAATGACGCGAAACTCAATGATTTACAGGTGGTCGAATGCAGCTTGATGTCGAGCGGCGAGCTGTTTTACCTGCGTGGCCCTGCTTGGTACATGCCAGAAAGTAACGAGGATACTTTATGTTCGCAGGCCAAAGAACATGTGCGCAATATTACTAGTCAAATTACGTTTGCGAGTCAGCAATCCAATAGTGAAACGCCAGTCAGTTCATTATCGGAAGCGCTTGAAAAGCTGAAAAAGCCAGAGGTGAAGTTGGATTTACTACCACTGACCAAAGAGAAGAAATTTGATACCGCATTTTGGTCAGACGGTTACCATTATCAAGATGGTATCAGCCCAAATGGTAACGAAGCCCAATACAGCGCGGATGCGGGGGCACAGTTGTTCCGTTTTAGTAGTAAAGCGGCGGCGACCTTAAATACGCCGTTAAGCAGTTATCAAAATGCGTTGAAAAATCCAAAACAATTGGGCGGCTCAGGTGAAGTTTCAGCGAATTTTACGTTGCTGCAAGCGCAAGCCAGCTTTATGTTTTGGTTGCCGTTTGAAAAGGGCAATGTGGGTGTAAAAGAAGTAAAAGAAGCCAAAGGCTATGAGCTGAAATTAGACTACGTCGATACTCATAATAAAGAGCAAGAATACCAAGCGGGTTGCTTAGCGGCCAAAATTGAAGGTTCGGTGTATGGTTTAGCAGGTGCATCTTGCCAACTAAGCGCTAAGGTGGCGTTTGGTCCTTCTGATACAGGAAGCGGTAATTTTGGCATAAAAGGCAGTTCGGTCACCGCCTTTGACCCCAATATTCAGCGTGTAAGTGTATTGAATACTGGCCCAGTAAGCTCCGATTATGCTGCGGAAGCGGGTGTTACCGTGGACGCCTTTGCCGGGGTTGAAGCTGGCGGCAGTTTAGGGGCAACGGTTTATTGGCAGCCACCACCGATAAAAGAGAAGAACCAGTACCAACAGCTTGGCAGTATCAATGGTGAGCTTTCTGCCTCTTTTGGTGTCGGTAGTAAAGGTGAGTTCCGCTTATTGTTCCAGGGTGGAGTGTTAGTGTTGGTTAGCTCAGCAAAATTGGTGATGGGGCCGGGCGCCTCGGGTAAGCTTGCGATTAATCTAGACATGTTAGGGGTAGACCGATTTGTGGATACCTTGCTTGGGGTACTCAAGCAGCACGATTTTAAACGTTTGAGTGTGTTTGGTGATGTCGACAAAGACGGTAATAATGAAGACTTTGCGAAACTCAATAATGTATTAACGCTTGCCATGACCATGGGCTTAAGTGTAGCAGACGTGTTATTGATGCCAGTATCGACATGGGCGGAATATAAGCAAAGCACTTTAAGTAAAGAGTATGCACCGTTATTGGCTGATAATCTCATTGCACTTAAAAAACAGCCAATAATGAAGCCTTGGGTGATAAAACTACCGCCTGAAACCTTACGTAATTTATTGACCTCTTTAGTTAAAGAGCAAACGACAATAGTTGGCTCTAAATCGGCAGAACAAAACAATCAAACTCAGGCTCAAGCTATTGTACAAATCATGCAATGGTTGGTGGATGATGAAAGCGACAATGTCAACTCGAAGCGCCAATGGAAAGAAAGTTTAATTCGTATGAATGAGGATCCTGCGATATTGCAAGATAAGCCTTTGCAATGGGAGTCATTTAAAGACAATTGGTTTAAGCTGGCGAGGTTTGTGAAGCCGTTTAGTGCAAATAGATTAGATGTCGATTTTGATCGGTTATCTAGTGTACTTTGCCAAAATATGGTGCTGACTTATTCGGATGAAATGGAAGAGCCATTAGAGAATAGTTATCAAAGTAGCTATGTGACACTACCTAAAGTGAAAGTACGCCGCTATCACGCTTATCCTATTTCGATGGTGGAAAACCCATTAGAAAAAAATAAGCCAATTCAAATCCGTAACACGGATGGTGAGATTGAAACTAAAAAAGAATTTATTATGGAGTGGACGATTAATGCCGCGTTATCTTAAGTTATCTATCAGTGTTGTATTATATGCCTTTACACTTGGCTTAATGGGCTGTAATGATTACACGCCTAACCCCGAAGAGGATATAGCGATTTTTCAACCATTTATTGATGCCAACATTAATAAAAAACCGGATGACCCGTATATATCCAGCACCGTGAAACCGGGAGATAAACTGTATCCATTTTTAGTGAGTTTACAGCATGGAAAATATGATGGTGATCTATTAGAGAAGTTAGTTGCGGAATATGATGCTGATGCGATGTATTGGTATGCACGATCAGATATAAACAATATAAAAAGAAGAAAAGAAAATTTTAAACTATTAGATCAGGCCGCAAATAAAGGGGTACCTTACGCAGCATGGGCCTTATCAAATCAAAGTTCAGATTGTCTTATGTATTTAAGCTCTGCAAGCCTTGGTAGTGAAGTATCACAAGGCTTAGGTAAGGATACCAGTTTTGAGAAAAAAGCATGTAGTGAGGATTACTTAAATTTATCAATAAAACTGGCTAAAGCAAAAGCTAAACAAGGGGATTTACGTTCTCAATATTTTTTATTGAAACAGTTAACCCAAGATGGGAAATTGGTCCCATTGATAACAGAAAATCAATTGGCTAATAGTAATTACTATCAATTGAACTTTTCAAAAGAAACTCGTGAGCACTACCTTAAAGAAGTGATTCGGTTTGCGGAAAATCATTACTATCAACCTTTGATGGATTATGTGGATACTATTCTCACGTTTGATAGGAACAAAAATGAGTATGTTTTTTCTTCTAAAAAGTTGGAAAAGCTAGTTGTTCAGCTTCTTACTGTTGGAGTAAATAATAATTATATACCGACCGTGGAGCTTCTAGTGGCTTTAAACCGTAGTGATTTAAATGAAGATGATGCTTTGTATCAGAAGTTAAATAAACTTGGGGGCACAGAGTATTTAGCATCTAGGTTTTATGATTTTGAACAATCTTATACTAGAAAAGAATTAGCTTGCTATGCATTAATGTTCAAAGACATGACAGGTAATACTAAGTTTTTTACTTGGATAAAAAATAGACCTTCGGATGAAGAGTTAGAGTCATTTAATTGTCAATCTCACGAGAAATTAAAAGAGATGACTCCAATGGTCTACATCGACGGATTCACCTCACGCGATAAGTGGGTGGATTAATCTTCATTGATAAAAAACCACCAAATAGAGTTTAGGTTTTCTATTTGGTGGCTTGTTTATTTCTGCTTAATCGCTAAACGTCACTTCATAAGAGGTGAATTTTCGGATGTTAATCACACCAGTATCTAAAATTAAATATTGCCCTTTGATACCTTGTAATTGACCTGTCACAACAGGGTTTTTGTCAAAGTTATGCGAGACAATTTTGACTGGGTGTTGTTTTACTGGGTAGCAAATTGGGGTGATATCAGAAGATAAAACTTCGACAGCATCATCGCCAAATTGTCTTTTCACTTCATCAATTGTCGGCTGAATCAAAGGCAATAGCTGGGCGAATTTTTCTTCTAATGCGAGATCTTCACCATTTTCTTTTAGCAGCGTGCGCCAGTTAGTTTTATCAGCAATGTGCTTAGCTAATTCAATTTCAATTAATCCTGAAATATGACGTGTTTTGACTTTAAAAATTGGTAAGCCTTGAGTCGCACCTTGATCAATCCAACGAGTTGGAATCTGAGTGTGGCGTGTAATGCCAACTTTTATGCTTGAGGTATTAGA
The DNA here is from genome assembly GCF_030161215.1 of Vibrio algivorus. NCBI lineage: Bacteria > Pseudomonadati > Pseudomonadota > Gammaproteobacteria > Vibrionales > Vibrionaceae > Vibrio > Vibrio algivorus. The sequence goes on along the minus strand of NZ_BSPV01000004.1, from coordinate 554,510 downwards.
AAGGTAGACGTAGTGGTCAACCATGCAATTTTCTTCCCCCCATTGAGGTTCACGACAAGTACCTTGATCGTAATGACAGGTCTCTGGCTTCATGATGCACATGTCACAGCTCGCTAGCTTTTTCATACAGATAAAACAATGACCTTGTGAATAGCTTTTCTTGGTTTTTTTTCCACACGATGAACAGAAAATATTGCCAGTATGAGTGAGGGTAATTGTTTGACCAATATACGGGTTTAATGCGATTTTTTCTTCACCAATCGGTAAAGCATATTCAACTTGATTGGCTTGCTCTGAGTTTAAGTGAGAGCTAAGTTTTGACAGGGTTCCAGTGATGTTTAACGACATATTTTTGCTCATGATTTTTTATTTTGTCTAGTCTATCGAAATTTTAGATGGCTTTATACTCTGCTCCTTAGATTAATGATTAAATTGCCGTTAATAGATTATGTGGCTACTGTCATTTTTATGTTGTAACAATTCTAGTATCTTGAGTAAAACCACATGAAATATAATGAATTGTGGAAAGGTGATGAATATTAATTTAGTCAAAACTCTCATGCGAATTAGAGAATTAAGACTTTAGCTAACATGTGAGTACTGATACTAATTTACAAGGAATGAAAATGCTCAATCAGCAGCTATACATTAAAGTTGTACTTGTAATTATTGTGCTTAATGCTTTTTTATCAATTGGTTACTATTTTTTGGGGCATGATAAAACGTTAGAAATGTCGCCTCAAGATTATCCGTATAAAGTAGCGTCTGACAGTGTGCTGGGGGGGAATAGCCAGGTAAGTTTAAACCTGGATGGTGAGACACCAGTCATGTCTTGTCGACTTGTGAAAAGTAGTTATCCATGGCCTTATTGTGAGATGACTATTAGTTTATCGGACGATGTTACACAAGGTATTGATTTATCTGGTTATGACCGTGTATTTCTAGATATTGATTATCAAGGGGTGCAAGAGAATACGGCAAAAGTTAGAGTGAATATTCGTAACTATGAGCCTAAAGTTTTTGATCCTAAAGATGATAATACTCTGAAATATAATGGTATTGAGTACCATGCTGGTTTTGGTCAAGGGGGCAAAGAAATTAGTTATGATAAATTTCAAGTCCTGACTTGGTGGCTGTTTGACTACAATGTGCCAATTGAAGAATCTGGTGTGAAAGTGGATAACGTTTCTATGATTCAAATCGCGACAGATTCAGGTTCAGTGCTCGGTGAACATACTATCACTGTGAATAAAATCACTTTTAAAGGTGATTATTTAAGCCCACGAGCTTTTGCTTTGGTTCTATTGTCTACCTGGATCTCTGCTGCATTAGCATTCTTATTTCATGAGCTGTTCCAATCGAGAAAGCGGGTTCGAAAAATGGCAGCCCATGCTGAACATTTGAATAAGTTGAATAAAGCCTTAGAAACGAAATATACCGAAGTTGCCTTGATTGCTACGAAAGATGAACTTACGGGAGCATGCAATCGCCGGGCGATTCGTGAGTGGTTAGACGATCTAGCACGCCGAGTCCGATGGGGAACTTCGAGTCTATCTGTGATTTATGTTGATTTAGACCATTTTAAAGCCGTGAATGATAACTTTGGTCATAATGTTGGCGACCAAGTGCTTCGTGAGTTTGCTAAATTGGTTTATGGGCAGTTACGAGAAAGTGACCGTTTAGTTCGCTGGGGCGGTGAAGAGTTTGTTATTTTTTGTCCTAAAGCCGGTATAGAAGGAGCGGTACTGGTTGCTGAACGTATCCGTTTAATGATTGAAAATTATCAGTGGCCTGAAGTTGGAGTGTTGACTTGCAGTTTCGGTGTCACTGAAATGGTATCAGGTGAAGGTGTGACAGAAATGATCGCCAGAGCAGATGAGGCTTTATATCATGCTAAGAAAAATGGTCGTAATCGTGTGGAAGTGTTAGAAAAGTTAATTTAATCTAATTTTCTACGGGCTTATCATCGCCATGAACGGTTTTTAAATCCGTCGACGAGACTTGTGGATTGCTCTCTTTAATCGGACTTACTGGGCCAAAAAACTTAGGCTGTGAGTGTAAAATATATAGGTCTAAAAAGGCCTTAGTTCTAGCAAAAACTTCACGGACTCGAATTGATAAACCGGAAGTTTCAACAGGGCCAGGAACCGCTAAACATTTGGCATTAATATGGTGATATTGGGCGATGTAGAGTGCTCGCTCACAATGAAAATCTTGGGTAATAATCAAAAAATGATCAGCAAGAAAAATCTCTTTTGCCCGCACGATAGAATCTAGAGTTCTAAAGCCCGCATAATCAAGGTGAATATTGCCTTCTTGAATACCCGCTTTAAGCAAATCTCGCTTCATTGTCCACGGTTCATTATAAGAGCGGTGTGCGTTATCGCCACTAAGTAGGAATGTTGTCACTTTTCCTCTTCGGTGCAGTTCAATCGCTGCTTCAATTCGGTGCGAGTAATAGGTGTTTAAGGTGTGGCCAATATACTTGCTAGTGCCTAGTACTAAGCCAATATCAAACTTTGGTACATTCGTAATGTCATGATAAATAGAATCTTGAGTTTGCCAACTGATCAGCCGATCAATAAGTACAATTCCACTGAGAAAGAGCACAAATAGAATTCCCAGAGCGGTTAAGCTTCGGGTTAGCCATTTTAGGGTTAATTGCAATCGTGCTTGGCCGATGAACATAGAGCTATAGACTATGCTCTAAGGGCATGAAAAATGAGCTTATCCCACATAAAAAATTACGGTTTATTGTCATGTCAGTATCCATACCATATTACCTATTATGTGGGGTACTTTAAGACGTTTGATAATAGCAGCGTAATGAGACGGTGAAAAATAAAAAAGCCCACTTTGTTTAAATATTAAAGTGGGCTTACATTCACTTGTCATTATTGTTTAATTTATCAGCGCCTCTAAGGCATAACGGCTCAATTAGAATGCAGTACGCTTATAGCGGCGATATTCTGGTTGCCAAAAACCATTTTCAATTGCCGCTTCAATTGCATCATCAGTAATAGAAAGCGCCACTCCTTGTTCGATGGCCTTTTTCGCCACAGCAAAAGCAATCTTCTTCGATACCGTATGAATTTCTTCTAGTGGTGGAAGTAATGCACCTTTGCCTTTTAAGGCTAATGGTGAACAGGTCGCAAGTGCACGACTTGATTCCATCAACATTTCATCTGTAACACGTGATGCAGAAACCGCAAGTACTCCTAATCCAATCCCTGGGAAGATGTAGCTATTGTTACATTGGGCAATGGGGTAATCTTTACCTTCAAATTTCACTGGGGCAAATGGACTGCCGGTTGCGATCAGCGCTTTACCATTTGTCCATTGGAAAATATCTTGCGGAGTCCCTTCAACACGGCTAGTAGGGTTCGATAGTGGGAAGATAATAGGGCGTTCACAATGTGCATGCATGGTTTCAATGACTTCTTGACTAAATAAGCCGGGAACACCCGAAACACCAATTAATACTGTTGGTTTTGCATTACGCATCACATCTAGTAGAGAATAACCTTGCTCTTCACTTTGCCACTTTTCTAGATGCTTATTCTTTTGAACAAGTTTCTGCTGGAAATCAAGAAGGTTTTTCATACCTTGTTGTAGTAAGCCCCAGCGATCAACCATATAAACTTGAGCGCGAGCTTGTTCATCAGTTAATCCTTCCGACACCATTTGCGCGATAATTGCTTCTGCAATACCGCAACCGGCAGAACCAGCACCAACAAAGGTTATTCGTTGATCAGAAAGCTTACTACCCGCTGCATGACAAGCCGCTATTAATGAACCAACGGTGACCGCTGCGGTGCCTTGAATATCGTCATTAAAGCAGCACACTTTATCTTTATAGCGCTCAAGTAAAGGCATGGCATTTTTCTGAGCAAAGTCTTCGAATTGAATGAGGGCATCAGGCCAGCGGCGCTTGATAGCTTGCATAAAATCATCCACAAACTTGTCATATTCTGCACCAGTAATACGTGGGTGACGCCAGCCCATATACATAGGATCAGCAAGACGTTGCGGATTATTTGTACCTACATCGAGTACGATAGGCAGGGTATAAGCCGGGCTGATCCCACCACAAGCGGTGTAAAGGGAAAGCTTACCAATAGGAATGCCCATACCACCAATACCTTGGTCACCAAGACCCAAAATACGTTCACCATCGGTTACAACGATTACTTTTACATTTTGGCTAGTGGCGTTGTTTACTAAGTCGTCAATACGATCACGATTTGGATAAGAGATAAATAAACCACGACCACGGCGATAAATATTTGAGAAATTTTCGCAAGCCGCACCTACCGTTGGCGTGTAGATAATCGGCATCATTTCAGAGATATGATTCTGCACTAAACGGTAAAATAGGGTTTCATTGGTATCTTGAATGTTACGTAGATAAATGTGTTTATCCATATCACTTTCGAAGGCTTGATATTGTAGATAAGCACGCTCTACTTGCTCTTGAATGGTTTCTGTTGCTTCAGGTAGTAACCCTTCAAGGTTGAATTCTTTTCGTTCTTCAAAGGTAAAACCACTACCTTTATTAAGAAGAGGGGTGGCCATTAATACTGGGCCTGCGTAGGTAATATATAGGGGACGTTTATCGTTATTCATTGTCGGACTCTTTTTCTACGAGCAAAATTTGCTTGGTTCGGAACAGAAAACAGTATAGCGCTATATTAAAATGCACATAGTAATTGTAAACAATCTTTCTGTAATGTTTGGCTTTAGCGCACAGAAAATCGATTTTAATTTTTGGATTAAGAAGTAAGTAAAGTGATGAAATATTATTTAATTGTTTGTTTTTAAATCAATTATGTGATTTTCATTCGATTTTCAAATTGAATTCCTTTATATACAAAAAAACTAAATTTTGTATACATTCTTGTTATGTTTTTTGTTTTTAATCTGAAAGGTCTAATTGCTGACGAATGTGAGAGTACCACTGCAAAGGCAATTGAGCTTGCATGGGATCACTTTGTTGCATACGAGAGTAGTGGGTTAGTGTTTTTTGCAAATAGCGCTTATTCACAATAGCCTGTTGTTGATTGGAATAATGCCAAATCTGCTTACCAACAGGATGAATGTTATCTTCTGGACTTTGGGGGGCGCGGTTGGAGACATGCAGAATCTCATAATATCGACGGTTATCTTCAATGAGCTTTTCTTGCTTTAAGCTCATATTCAAATTGATTAAGATCTGGCGCAAGTTAAATTGTTGGTAAACCGGGCACAACAGGTAGTCGATCTCTAAGTGAGAGTATTGATGTTGTAACGCTTGAATAAACTCCACCATTAAATCTCCACCAACGCCTGCAATGATGACCAGTTGTTTACCTGAAAACTTTTCTAAGGGTAGTGTTTTGACATCTTGGCAGTAGACGTGCCATTGAGAGGCTGAGCTATGAAAGAATTGCTCTAAACGTGTTTGTACTAATGAGGTTAACTCGGGAATGATATCGACAAAGTGAACAAACGGAGCTGCTTGGCGTTGTAGTAATGCTGCGCCTAAAAAACCGTGGTCACAACAGCAATCCCATATATGTTGGTAATGCTGATCTGAGATCATAGATTCAATATGTTGTAGACGCTTACTTAGCTTCACGATTCTTCTCGCTAATTTAACCGGTCGGTATTGTACTGCGTTATTGGTTCATTCCCAAGTGACTTGGGTATATGTGTTGGTCAGTTGATATCATTTGATTATTACTTCGTCTAATATCTGTTGTAAGTGCAGTTTCTAGACATGTTTTTCATTATACCGAAGTGACTTGGGTATACAGCTTATTCATAAATAAAAGCATAGAAAAGGAATAGAATAGATATGACGAATGTATCCTCCAATAATAAAGCGGTTCCAGCACTTTTACTCGGTGCTTTCATTTGTGTTGGGCTGGTTTTGTTAGGCTATCAACTCGGGTCGGCTGCTATAGAATATAAACAATACGAACGTAGCGTGAACGTGAAAGGGCTTGCAGAGAAAGAAGTAGAGGCCGATGTGGTGATTTGGCCGATCCAATTTACGTTAGCTAATAATGATTTATCAGCACTTTATAATGAGGTAGATAAAAGTACCGAAAAAATTAAAGCTTTCCTCTTGTTAAAAGGAGTTTCTCCTGAAGCAATTAGTTTTAGTGCCCCTGCGATTGTTGATAAATCGGCTCAACAGTGGGGTGATAATTCTCGTGCTGAATTTCGCTACTCTGCTAATCAAACTGTGACGGTTTATTCTAATAAAATCGATATTGTGCGTAATGTGATGGCTGAAATGTCAGAGCTCGGAAAGCAAGGTATCGTGTTCAGTGGTGACAGTTATTCGTCTCAGCCTGAATATATCTTTACTGGACTTAATGATATTAAGCCAGCAATGATTGAAGAAGCTACGAAAAACGCGCGCGTAGTGGCTGAAAAGTTTGCTAAGGATTCTGATAGCCAATTAGGTAAAATAAAACGAGCATCGCAAGGGCAATTTACCATTTCATCAAGAGATAAAAACACCCCTTATATCAAAAAGATCCGAGTGGTTTCTACGGTACAATATTACTTATCAGATTAAAGGCATCATAATGAATGAAATAAAAATGCTGCACTCCGAAGTAGTTTATCAAAACAAATGGATGACAGTGCGTGAAGATCAAATTGAACGGCCAAGTGGTGCGAAAGGTATTTATGGTGTGGTTGAGAAACCTGATTTTGTGGTGATCCTTCCGGTTGATGGTGATGATGTGCATTTAGTTGAACAATATCGTTATGCCGTCGGTGAGCGTTTATTGGAATTCCCACAAGGCGCATGGGAGAACCACCCCGACGCGGATCCAGTTCTTTTAGCTGCCGGTGAGCTAAAAGAAGAAACAGGTTTAGTGGCAGGTAATATGGTTTATGTTGGCTTTCAATACCTTGCTTATGGTTATTCCAATCAAGGCTACCATATTTATTTAGCAACCGATTTAACTCAAGCAGAACGCAATTTGGATCCGGAAGAAGAAGGATTAATCGCGAACAAAATGCCAATTGCTGAATTTGAGCAACGGATTATTTCGGGAGAGATTAAAGATGCTTCTACCGTTAATGCTTATGGTTTAGCTAAGTTGAAAGGGCTGATTTAGATCTTAATATTTGAACGTTATTTTTTAGGGCTTAATTTATACAACTTCCCAGAATCTGTTGAGAAATAAACTAAGCCTTGTTTACTAATAGCAATATCACGTACTCGTTCATTCAGATCTTCGACTAAACGAACTTCATCTTTCGGTTGGTTTTGTTCATCAAAAGAGACCATGTTGATATGCGTACCCGCTAGTGCACCAATTAACATATTATCATTCCAATTAGGAAATGCTTCACCTTGGTAAATTACTGCGCTACTTGGCGCGATAGAAGGAATATAAACCATGAGAGGGGGCTCTATACCGGGTAGGGTTTTCGCTTCGCCGACATCTAATGGATTCCAATATTCTTTGCCATGTGACGTTTTTGCCCAGCCATAATTCAACCCAGGTTTGATGATATTAATTTCATCGCCACCACGTGGTCCGTGTTCCACTTCCCATAATAGGTTTCGTTTTGAGTCATAAACTAAGCCTTGAGGATTACGATGGCCGTAACTCCAGACTGCCTCATTGCCTTGTTTCATTTTAATAAATGGATTGTCTTGTGGTACTGAGCCATCAGTATTTAGCCGCAAAATAGCTGCAGCTTGGTTATCCATATTTTGGCCATTGTCTCGGTTACCACGATCGCCTACGCCAAAAAATACATATCCTGTATCATTAAAGGTAATACGACTACCAAAATGTTTGCTGCTGTCATCGGCTGAATCAGTGACGAGCAAATCCTGCCATTGGGTTAATGCTTTCTTGTTAATATCTAATTGAGCCCGAGCTAGCGTAGTAGCAGAATTGCCATTTTGGAGTGGTTTCACGTAGGTAAAGTAAAACCAAGTTTGCTTGTTTGAATCGGTATATCGTGCGACATCTAACAAACCGCCTTGACCCGAGACTTTGATGTCAGGTAAGCCCGATATTTCAGATTTTTGCTTAGTGGTCAGGTCGAGTAGGTAAACATGGCCATTACGTTCTGTCATGAGTAAGTGATTTGTATCTACCCAGTCCATCCCCCAAATAACACCTAGATTATTGGCCACTATTTTGGTGGTGTAATTTTGTTGGTTTTCTGAGGCATCTTGAGTGTTTGCTATGGAAGGAAAAGCGGCAATCGAGCTAAATAGCAGTAGCGAAGAATAACGTTTGCATTGAGAAAGTAAAGATAGCATTGGCATAATTCTCTCGATGTTGAACAGTGGGGATTACTCATACTCTGGACAGTAATTGGATAAAAATCGAGCGTAAAATCGTAAATAGACATGACAAACTGAGTGGATAGAAAAATAAAGCCATATTTAGCATGATTTCAATTTGGCTTTATGTGCTGCATTCATTACTATATAGGGCTATTTTTACTCGTATTTTATTATGTCAGTTTTTTATGGTGAAGCTCAAGGTTGCCATTCTGCATAACTTTTTTAATGCACAGATTGTTGTAAAAATGATAAGTGATAAAGATGTTGAGCAAAATGGCAGATGTTAAGCCAACTAGGAACTGAACTACCCACAGGACTACCGGATGGTAGGTGAGGAAACGATGCAATTAGAACAAATCATTGCCAACGCAACGGCAGCAATAGAGCAGGCCGACTCTGTTACGGCATTAGAAGATGTCCGTGTACAGGTACTAGGAAAGAAAGGGGAATTAACCCTTCAATTACAAAGCCTAGGTAAATTACCTCCAGAAGAACGCCGTAGCGCAGGTCAAGAGATCAACAAAGCGAAAGGCACGGTTCAACAAGCGATTGCTGCACGTAAAGAAGCATTGCAACGCGCTGAACTTGAAGCAAAACTCGCTGCAGAAACGATTGATGTTTCTCTGCCGGGACGTCGCATTGAAAACGGAGGCTTGCACCCAGTTACGCGCACGGTTGAGCGTATTGAGCAATTCTTCGGTGAGCTTGGCTTTAATGTTGAAGCGGGGCCTGAAATTGAAGATGCATTCCATAACTTTGATGCGCTCAACATTGCAGAAGATCACCCAGCTCGTACTGACCATGATACTTTCTTCTTTAATCCTGATTTGATGCTACGTACTCACACTTCAGGTGTTCAGATCCGTACGATGGAAAACGGCAAACCGCCATTTCGTTTCATTGCTCCGGGCCGAGTATACCGTAACGATTACGACCAAACGCATACGCCAATGTTCCACCAAGTGGAAGGTATGCTGGTGGATGAAAACGTTAACTTTGCTCAGCTAAAAGGCATTTTGAACGATTTCCTATGTAATTTCTTTGAAGAAGAAGTGCAAGTGCGTTTCCGTCCTTCTTACTTCCCATTTACAGAACCTTCAGCAGAAGTAGATGTAATGGGGAAAAATGGTAAATGGTTAGAAGTATTAGGCTGTGGCATGGTTCACCCTAATGTTCTTCGTAGTGTTGGCATTGATCCTGAAAAATACTCGGGCTTCGCATTTGGTATGGGTGTAGAGCGCTTAACCATGTTGCGTTATGGCGTAAATGATTTACGTGCGTTCTTTGAAAACGATCTTCGTTTCCTTAAACAATTCAAGTAACCGAGAGGATTAATCACAATGAAATTCAACGAATCATGGCTTCGTGAGTGGGTTAACCCTGCGGTAACGACAGATGAACTGACTCACCAAATTACAATGGCTGGCCTAGAAGTCGACGACGTACTTCCTGTTGCTGGCAGCTTTACTGGCGTAAAAGTGGGTAAAGTTGTGGAGTGTGGTCAACACCCAGACGCCGATAAATTACGCGTGACTAAAGTTGATGTTGGCGCGGAAGAATTATTAGACATCGTTTGTGGCGCGCCAAACTGCCGTCAAGGTTTGAAAGTCGCAGTCGCTACCGTTGGTGCGGTTCTACCAGGTGATTTCAAAATCAAAAAAGCCAAACTACGTGGTCAACCTTCTCACGGCATGTTGTGTTCATTTACTGAACTTGGCATCGATGTGGAATCTGATGGCATCATGGAATTAGCAGAAGACGCGGTTATCGGTACCGATTTCCGTGAATTCCTTGGCTTAAACGACGTAACAGTTGACGTTGACCTAACCGCTAACCGCGCAGATTGCTTCAGCATTCGTGGTATGGCTCGTGAAGTTGGCGTATTAAACCGTGCAGACGTTACAGCGCCAAGCTCTGACGCGGTAGCGACTTCAATTGACGATACAGTTTCAATCGAAGTAAAAGCACCTGCAGCCTGTCCTCGTTACCTTGGCCGTGTGGTTAAGAACGTCAATGTTCAAGCGCAAACACCACTTTGGATGCAAGAAAAACTGCGTCGTTGTGGTATTCGTTCAATCGATCCTGTCGTAGATATCACTAACTTTGTATTGCTTGAGCAAGGTCAACCAATGCACGCATTCGATCTAGCGAAGATTGAAGGTGGCATCGTGGTTCGTATGGCAGAGCAAGATGAAAAACTGACGCTACTAGACGGCACTGAAGCGAAACTAAATGCCGATACTTTAGTGGTGGCAGACCACAATAAAGCACTAGCTATCGCTGGTATTTTCGGTGGTGAGCAATCTGGTGTAACCACGGAAACTAAAGACGTATTACTAGAGTGCGCCTTCTTTGCACCGGATCATATCCGTGGTCGCGCGCGTAGTTACGGTTTGCATACTGATTCTTCAATGCGTTTTGAACGTGGTGTGGATTACGCACTACAAGTAAGCGCAATGGAGCGTGCCACGGCGCTATTAGTTGAAATCTGTGGCGGTGAAGTTGCCCCAGTGGTTGCCGTTGAATCAGAAAGCGATTTACCTAAACCAAACAAAGTAGCATTACGTCGCACGAAACTAGACAACTTACTTGGTCACCACATTGCTGATAATGATGTGGTTGAGATCCTTGAGCGTCTAGGTATGAGCGTTGAAACAACCAATGAAGGTTGGACGGCGGTCGCTCCAACATGGCGTTTTGATATTGCAATTGAGCAAGATTTGATTGAAGAAGTAGGCCGCATTTACGGTTACGACAACATTCCAAATCAAGCGCCAAAAGCGGCGTTAAGCATGAACGATCATAAAGAAGCGAATCTACCACTTAAACGTGTTCGCAACTTGTTGGTTGACCGTGGTTTCCAAGAAGCGATCACTTATAGCTTTGTTGAGCCTGAGCAACAAAAACTGATCGTGCCAGACGTTGAGCCGCTGATCCTGCCTTTCCCAATTTCAGTGGAAATGTCAGCAATGCGCCTTGGTCTAATTCAAGGTTTGCTTAACACTGTGGTACATAACCAAAAACGCCAACAACCGCGCGTTCGTTTATTTGAATACGGTTTACGTTTCATTCCTTGTGACTCAGCAGAAAACGGCATGCGTCAAGAGCCAATGCTGGCTGGTGTAATAGCAGGTACTCGCAGTGAAGAGCATTGGGATATCGAAACCAATACGGTTGATTTCTTCGATCTGAAAGGTGATTTAGAAGCGATTCTTGAGTTATCTGCCAATGATAAAGCATTTAGCTTTGAAGCAGTGAGCCACCCAGCTTTACACCCAGGACAATCTGCGGCAATCGTTGTTGATGGCGAGCCTGTCGGTGTGATTGGTACGGTTCACCCAGAGCTTGAGCGTAAGTTTGGCTTAAATGGCCGTACAATCGTATTTGAAATCGAATGGTCAGCGATTGATACCCGCGTGATCCCAGAAGCAGTAAGCTTATCTAAATTCCCTGCCAACCGCCGTGATATCGCAGTGGTAGTAGATGAAGCGATTGCCAGTGGTGATGTGGTGAATGCATGTCTGGCAAACGGTGGTGAATTACTTACTGGTGCAAAACTGTTTGATGTTTACCGTGGTAAAGGTGTGGAAGAAGGCAAGAAGAGCCTTGCTATCGCACTAAGCCTACAATCGACAGAGCGTACATTGGAAGATGCGGATATTGCCGCTTCTGTTGACGCAATTGTTGCCGCATTAACTGAACAATTTGGTGCGACACTACGCGATTAATGTGATTTTTAGCTAAGCAATATGAATCCACTTGCCATAAACTTGGTGAGTGGATTTTTTTATCTTTTGATTGTGAGGCTGTATGAAAAACAAAACTGTTATAGCTAGTGTGATTTTATCGACATTATCTCTGCTTGGCTGTGCTTCTAGCCCGAATTTAGTCACCAGTGATAATGTCGATTTAATCAGTACCACTCAACCGATTTATACTCAAGTCAATCTTCATCCTGATGCAGCCAGAAAGAAACTGTTTACCCTCAATTATTTACAAGATGGCTTTATACCTCGTTGTACTAAAGTGGATATTATCGAAGTCAACAGTAAAGTGATGACATTTAAAGTCCAAGAGACAGGCTTGGAATATATGTATGTTTGGCATAAAGCGACAGGGGATTTTAAATCCGGGATCTTAAGAGACTTTGGTACTTCATGCCCTAGCTTAACTGGTTTAAATAGTACTGACCAAAAAGGGATTAAGGAAGGGCGTGTCTATGAAGGCATGACTAAGCAAGGTGTATTAAATGCAATTGGTTATCCGCCAGCACATGTAACACCAACAACCGATCTGAATACTTGGGTGTATTGGAAAAATCGTTTCAATAAAATGAATGTACTTTTTAATAGCCAAGGGGTAGTAGAAAACATTCAAGATTGATCGTTTAACTTCATGTTATTTTAATAAAAACCGCCTTAATTGGCGGTTTTTTGCTTCTCACCATAGAAATACATTATTAATTCGATAATTATATGAGTGATAAGCGATCTAAGCTCATCAGTGTAATAGAGTGCTTAATCAAGTACTCAGCAGGATGCACTACCACAATAATAAGGATATAAGACAGATGCACAGATTAAAAAGAACGACATTCGCATTGGCTTTCGGCACGTTATTTTCTTTCTCTACAATGGCGGCTCAAGTTCCGGTTGGCGTACAACTTGCTGAAGAGCAAAAATTAACACGAGGTAATGGAGATGAAGTTCCTACATTAGATCCCACTATGTCTTCAGATACATCAAGCTCTCGTGTTATTTCAGATATGTTTGAAGGGTTAGTTACCGAAGATCTTCACGGTAATATTATTCCCGCACTGGCTACTCGTTGGGACATTTCTGAAGATGGCACACAATATACTTTCCACTTACGTGATGCTAAATGGTCAAATGGTGATCCTATCACTGCCGATGACTTTGTTTTCGCTTTACAGCGTATTGTTAATCCTAAAACAGGTGCACCATATTCTTGGTATGTTTCAATGGCGAATATTGTTAATGCAGATAAAATCACCAAGGGGGATGCGACAGTTGATAGCCTTGGTGTAAAAGCCGTTGATGCTAAAACATTGCAAGTGAACCTAACGAAGCCTGTACCACATTTTATAAAGATGCTGGCACATGAAAGTACCTTTGCACTTCCCGAGAAAGTCGTTAAAAAATACCAAGAAGCTTGGACAAAACCAGAGAATATTGTCGTGAGTGGAGCATACAAACTTACCGACTGGGTGATCAATGAAAAACTTGTCTTAAAAAGAAATGCTCAATATTGGAATGACAAAGAAACGGTAATTAATCAAGTTACTTATTTACCAATATCGGATGTAAATGCAGAATATAATCGTTTTCGAACTGGTGAAATTGATATCACAAATGTTGTGCCTCTCGAGTTATACCAAACGATTAAAAAAGATCGACCAGATGAGTTATTAACTATGCCTTCACTGGGAACATATTATTATTTGTTCAATATGAAGAAAAAGCCATTTGATGATGAAAGAGTCCGTAAGGCACTGGCGTATTCCATAGATCGTGATGTTGTAGTTGAGCGAATTTTAGGACAAGGACAGCTACCGGCTTATACCAATACTCCACCGGCAGTGGCTGGTTTTGAAGTGCCTAAATTAGAATGGGCTGAAATGTCACAACAAGAGCGTAATCAAAAAGCTAAGAGCTTACTTGAAGAAGCGGGTTTTGATGAAGGGAACCCATTGAAGTTTGAACTAGAGTACAACACCAGTGAATCACACAAGAAGTTAGCGATTGTGATGGCTTCTATGTGGAAGAAAAATTTAGGTGCTGAGGTAGAGATTGCCAACCAAGAATGGAAAACATTTTTACAAACTCTATCATCGAAAAACTTCTCAGTGGCTCGATACGCATGGATAGGGGATTACAATGAGGCTTCAACATTCTTGTCTTACTTTGATTCGTCAGGATTGAATTATGGAGGTTGGAGTAATGCCGACTATGATGCAGTATTAAAACAAGCATCTTCTGCGCAATCAGAGAAGGAACGTAACGTTTTATATCAAAAAGCAGAACAAATTTTTGCTGATGAAATGCCTGCCATTCCAGTTTATTTTTATACACGATCTGTCTTGAAGAATAAGAAGGTTGGGGGATATAGCCAAGATAATGCTTCTGAGCGCCGCTATACACGAGATTTATATTTAATTAAGTAAAAAAACCATCTTAACTATAAGCCAACACTTCAATGAGGTGTTGGCTTTTTCATATAGATTATACGCTGGATCATGGTTAATTGATGGATGCTCATGAATAATGAGATTAAAGTTTCAAATAGGTTTAAATTATGATTTATATGTTTCTTGTGGTTTTGCTCATTGTGCTGTTGGTGTGGGGGCATTATTTAAAATCAGTATCTAAGCCAAGCTACTGGGTACCAGTGACCATTTCTATCTTTATATTGACTGTCAGCAGCGTGCTCTATTTTAATCTTGGTCATAGTGAATTTTTTCTCTCCGATAAGAGCAACGAATACACTGCCGCGAATAACTTGGATAACAAATCAGCACATGATGTTAATCGTGAACAAGTGGAAAAAATGCAACAACGGGTTTTAGAAGATAAACAAAATGGTGAAAGTTGGTATGCATTGGGGAATGCTTATATGTATACCAATGAATTTGAACATGCCGCTACCGCTTTTTTATATGCAGAGCGTTTAGCGATAAAACCTCAAGCGAATATTTATGCGGCACGAGCAACGGCATTATATTATGCCAATAATCAAAGGTTTGATTCAACCATCAAAACTTTGCTCGATAAAGCGCAAGCGATTGATCCAGACAATGTTCCAACATTAATGCTGATTGCATCGGATCACTTTCTAAATGCAGAATATCAAGATGCAATTGATACTTGGCAACACGCGCTTGATACTGGTCATGCAGATGTTGATAGGATTGCGATTATTAAAGCTATCAATCAGGCAAAACAGTTCATTAACTAATGATAATTTACGTTTAAGGTTATACCACTCGTACTAATTACCTGATCATTCTTGCTTGTTAAAAACTTCGATAACGTCGTTAATATTTTTGTTTGTAGAATCACTACTTAACGAAAAATATTGCCTTGTTCTCAAAGTTTTTCCTACGCAATTTCTGACCAGCTAATTAACCTCAGCTTCGGATAAGAGTGCCACAATAATTAACCTAACCCACTGATATACAAAATGATAAAAACATCTGTCAGACATCTAGGGTGGATGACTTTCTCTCAATGCTGCAATTTGGGATGGATAACAAGGCAAAATCATAAGTCAATAGCTGGCCTATTGCGTTGATTTTAACGAAGTTAGACGCCTAAAGTGCTGTATTGAGTGACTTCTAGTTATCCGCAGCTGAGGTTGATTACTGTGATTGGTATTAAATATACAAAAAGCCCCAAAACTGTATAAGTATTGGGGCTTTATTGTGAGGTGGGTTAACTCTTATTGAGGGTAGGTTGCCTCGCGAATATCGGCTTCTTTATCCCATTCCGGTATAACGTTTTTCAAGAAATCATCTTTTTCTTGATTCATACCCTTCATATCCATTCCAAGCGCAGCTTGTGCTTTTTCTTTGGTCGAAATATCAGGAATTTGAATTGGGTCGGTAATACCATGTTTCGCGAGTACGCGGATGAGTTTGGTTCGAGCATCTGTTGCACGGTCAACTGATGTCCCTAATACGCGTAAAGCGACTTCAGGAGCATGCATATGAACTCCATGAGAGGCAATAGCATAGTCCCAGCGCCACTGAGCGTGACGAATATCCATTAGAATATCTTTCATTTCTGCTTCAGTTGCGCCAGCTTCCCAAGCCGCTTTTGCCTCAAAGTGTGCAGCAACAAGTTGCTTCTCAGCGATCAATTTCATCTCTTGCACTTTGTCTTTGCGAGATTTCACAATATCCATCATGGATTGCTTATCTTGCGTATGACATTGCGCACAAGTGTCTTCAAATCGATCAAATGGGTTACCTACTTTATGGTCGGTATACACTTTACCTTGCTTATTTTTCACTTTAGGCATGTGACAATCCACACAAGCTACGTTGTTTTTGCCGTGTATACCCATTTGCCAAGTTTCATATTCTGGGTGTTGAGCTTTAAGCATTGGCGCTTTAGATAAAGGGTTTATCCAATCACTAAAGCCAATTTCATCGTAGTATTTTTCAATAGAGTCAACATCTACGCCTTTATCCCAAGGGAATTTAACTGCATTCTTTTTGTCTTTTTGGAAATAGTATTCAACATGGCATTGACCACAAACTTGAGATTGCTGTCCGAATCTATCTTGTTTATCAAAATCACGGTCGATGGCATGCATTGCTCTGGAAGCAAATGGACGGGCAACACGTAAGGCTGGTTTGCCATCTTTAAAATCATCACTTTGAGTATCATGGCAATCAGCACAACCGATTGGGTTAATTATCTGAGAGCCTAAGCGAGACCACTTGCCATCAAAATAGCCATCTTCACCACGCTCATCAATCACTCGTGGGACGTCAGGG
The DNA here is from genome assembly GCF_030161215.1 of Vibrio algivorus. Classification (NCBI taxonomy): domain Bacteria; kingdom Pseudomonadati; phylum Pseudomonadota; class Gammaproteobacteria; order Vibrionales; family Vibrionaceae; genus Vibrio; species Vibrio algivorus. The sequence goes on along the minus strand of NZ_BSPV01000004.1, from coordinate 537,678 downwards.
CTCTTACAGCTCCAGCATGCCATTGGCATAGGACCCGATTTGGCATCTTTAGGGCCACCTGTACGTAGGGTATTACGAACATCGGTGACAGCGTAAAAGTGTCCTCTTGGTGCATTGTAGTCTTTAGCAAAACCGTAACCAGCCCATAAAATCACCATATTAGGGTCACTTTGTAGTGCATCGGTTATATGTTCACTTTTAGAAGTGTTTTTCCAGCTTTGGTATTGCTCGGGATGGTCCGGTTCGAATTTTTCATTTCGAGGGTCGAACTTCATTATTTGAGTAGCGGATTGGGTTGTTTCTGCTTGCTCGTTAGCGTAGGTAGAAATTGGGTTTACCAAAAGGGTCATACCTAATAACGATAGCAGTGCTGAATTAACCACAGGGGCTTTCCAGTTAATATTCACGATCATCACTCCATTATTGTAAATACATATCAAGTGTTGTTGTGGGCAGTTGATAACAATGAGAGTGCAGGTGAATATTAGCAAAAACCCTTATTTCTTTAAGGTTAAAGTGACGCTGAATTGATTGATATCAAATAAAGGTATATTAAAAATATAGGTTTTATAAATTGTTAACCAGATCGGGTTTTTTGTCCTTTAGTGGTATTACATTTTGTAACGTTAAGTGTTGTGGCTAAACAAATTTGATGACATGAGTTGCACTAATTGCAAGTGAGCCCTTGAGGTGTATTTGCAAAATATAAATACAAAACCATTAACAGCTTGTTTTAAAAATAAGTGTTTTGTAATAAATAAGGTGCAAAAACATGGATAGCATACAAAAGACCATCGCAAAGCTATCGGGTATGTTCCTGATATCGGTTGCATTGGTTTTTTCATTCAATACGTTAGCGAGTTCACATGAAAATAACGCTGAGTTAAACCTTCAAGAAACAGATAAAGCTCAAGTGTCCTTTCAACGTGATAAAAATTATGCCTGTACACAATGCCATAAAGATGAACATGATGTTTTGTTAGGGCAGCATGCTAAAGCGTTGAATGAGAAAACAGGAAGAAACATTGGCTGTATTGATTGTCATAATGATATTAGTGCCTCTCATCGTGATGGTGCTCCTAATGTTGTTAAATTTCGTCAAGGCCAAGTCGTTGCCGGAAAGAGTAAACCGGCTCATGATCCTACCTGGGTCAAGACCCAAAACTCACAATGCATAGATTGTCATCAAGGTGAACAATTGCGTAGAGCCAATTGGACTCATGATGTACATGCTTTAAAACTGACGTGTTCCTCTTGTCACTCCATTCACCCAGAAAAAGATCCAATGCAAGATATTGAACGTAAACCTCGGATCAAAATGTGCGTGGATTGCCACTCAGATATGACAAGTTATAAGCAACAGGAGGATAAATAATGTCCTGTTCAAGACGTAATTTTTTATTAGGAAGTGGTGCAGTTATCTTTACCACTGGTGTTGCAACCACTGCGTTAGCGAATGGTAAAAAACTAATTGCTACCGAAACCGATGGCTTAATACGTTATGGAATGGTCCATGATGAAACTTTATGTATTGGTTGTACCGCTTGTACCGATGCTTGCCGAGAAGTCAACAAGGTACCCGAAGGGGTGACAAGGTTAAAAATCAAACGTAGCGAACCTATTGGTGACTTTCCAAAGGCTTCGTACACTTTTGAACGTATCTCTTGCCAACATTGTGATAATGCTCCTTGTATTCATGTTTGTCCGACTCAAGCTGCTTACCGAGATCCTAAAACAGGTATCGTGGATGTGAAGGCTGACCGATGTGTAGGCTGTGGTTATTGTTTAGCGGCTTGTCCGTATCAAGTACGCTTTTTTAATCCTGAAACTAAGGTGGCGGATAAATGCGATTTTTGTCGTAAAACCAACCTAACACAAGGGAAAAAACCAGCGTGTGTTGAATCTTGCCCAACCAAAGCTCTCACTTTTGGAGATTTAAATGATCCTAATAGTGATATCAATAAAATCATTCAAACTCATACGGTTTATCGAATGAAAGTTGAGTTAGGTACTGAACCAAAAATGTACAAAGTACCCAACAATAAAGGGGAGATTTTAGGATGAGTGAGATTATTAACCAAGCTTTTCACTTTGACTCCTTGGTTTGGGATTGGGTGATTGCGATTTACTTATTTCTTACTGGTATGTCTGCTGGTGGAGTAATGATTTCTATCTACTTGAAGAAAAAGGTGATTACTGGCGAAGCATGCAAAAATGGCATTATTCGAGCCAATGCTATTTTTGCCCCACTAGGGATCATTTTAGGTTTAACTATTTTGGTCTTCCACCTACAAAGACCCTGGTTATTTTGGAAGATAATGTTGTATTACAATCCGTCATCAGTGATGTCGATGGGGGTATTGTTATTCCAAATCTATATGGTGGTGTTGTTTGTTTGGCTAGGCATTATTTTCAAAAAAGAGATTTATCAGTTCTTAACTAAGCTTTCAGTTATTCAAGGCTTGGTTGAGCGAGTGTTAACGATAGCGAAAAAGTTTGAAAATCCAATTGAGTGGTTTTTGGCAATATTGGCATTCTTGTTAGCAGCGTATACTGGTTTCTTACTTTCCGCGTTAAAAACCTACCCATTATTGAATAACCCAGTGTTACCAGTGTTATTTGTTTTTTCCAGTGTTTCATCTGGGGCCGCAGCGTGTTTGTTGTTTGGTGTTGTTGGTGGAAAAGAACCGATTAACAGCCCAAGTGTACGCTGGATCCATAAAATTGAAAAACCAGTGGTGGTGTTTGAATTGTTTGTTCTATGCGCATTTTTTGCCGGTCTTTATTTTGGTGGAGGTGCAAGGGCAGAAGCTGTGATAACCGCAATTGGTGGTGGTTTTTGGTCGAATTGGTTTTGGATCGGAGTGATAGGAATGGGGATGTTGTTGCCATTAGCTATGAGCACCTTTACCTCAAATGAAGTTCAACATAAAAAAGCCTTTATTGTCTTTGTGACAGCACTGAGTTTGATAGGTGTTTTGATGTTGAGAACTTTCATTTTGTACGCAGGGCAAATGACGGTGTATTAACATATATCAAAGTGGCTTGGGTGTATGTGACTGAATATAGTTCTAAGTGACTTGAGTATAAAAGAGGGTGTGTAATACACCTTCTTTCTTCTATCAATTTGAATAGGTTTCTATGATTGCTGAGTTAGGCCATTGGTCATTAATTCTTTCGATTGTTTTATCTTTAACTAGTGCCTTTGGCTCGGCTTTTGCTATCTATAAAGTTGACTCCTATTGGGCTAGTTGCAGTCGTTTATTGAGTTACTTGGCATGTGTATGTGTCACATTCAGTGTGATATTTTTGGCCATATGTTTTGTTATTGATGACTTTTCAGTACTTTATGTTGCTTCCCATTCGAATACCCACCTACCTTTTATCTATAAGCTGACGGCTGTTTGGGGAGGACATGAAGGTTCTTTCTTATTTTGGCTGTTTTGTTTAATCGGTTGGACCGCGTTAGTTGCAAAGTTAGGAAAAACAAAAAATCAAGAGTTCCAAAATTGGACATTGATAATTCTAGTTACAATTTCAACAGCGATAGGGGGTTATATTCTATTTGCCTCAAACCCATTTATTCGTTTATTACCCGCAGCATTCGAAGGACGAGATTTAAACCCAATGTTACAAGACATAGGGTTAATTGTGCATCCGCCATTGTTATACCTCGGGTATGTTGGTTTTGCTGTGGCTTTTGCTATGTCTATGGCAACCATGATTACTAAAGAAAACAACCCAAAGTGGGCTGAAGATATTCGTCCGTGGGCATCATCTTCTTGGTGTTTCATGACCGCTGGAATTGTACTTGGTGCTTGGTGGGCTTATAACGAATTAGGTTGGGGAGGCTGGTGGTTTTGGGATCCGGTAGAAAATGCCTCTTTAATGCCGTGGTTAACGGCGACCGCATTATTGCATTCATTAAAAGTGAGTAAGCAGCCGAATATTATGTCAGGTTGGAGCTTATTACTTGCAACGTTTACCTTTTGTTTAAGCATCCTTGGTACTTTTATTGTTCGCTCTGGAGTCATTACATCAGTACATGCATTTGCAACCGATCCCACAAGAGGAATTATTCTATTATCAATTTTAAGTGTGGTGATGATTGGTTCTATGTTGGTCTTTGCCTATCGTGCTGGTCGATATATTCAACCGATGAAGTTTGAATGGCTAAGTTTGCCTATGCTATTTTTCTTAGGAAATGGGTTATTTTGTATAGCAACATTTAGCGTATTACTCGGCACGCTATATCCTATGGTTTATCAACTGTTTGGCTTAGGTAATATTTCAGTCGGTGCTCCGTACTTTAACCAAATTTTTGTACCTATTGTTTTACTTCTGTGCATTTTAATGGGTTTGAGTTCGTTTATTCATGTTCATAGAGTTAACGTTGCTATCCCTTACTTCCATTTAGTTAAACGGCCTTTAATTATATCTATTAGTATTGCGTTACTGGTAGCTGGAATAGGAACTTTTAAGGCTTATCGCACTGAATTTCAATGGTTTGAAGGAAGCTACTCTATCATTGTTATTGCGAGTGTTTTATCTTGTTGGGTGATCGTTGCTTCTATAATGTCTGCTATTAAAGATAACAAAAAGATTGCAATGGCGTGTGCTCATATTGGTGTCGCTTTGATTGTAATTGCTGCAAGTTATGAAGGTTACGCCTCTGTTGAAACCAGTCAAAAAGTCACAAATGGCACTCAGTTTAATTTTCATGATCATCGCTTTGAATATGAAAAGACAGAGTTATTGATTGGCCCCAATTATACTGCGGAGCGTGGGGTTATTCGGATGTTCGATGAACAAGGGCAGTTGGTGAATTATTTAAAGCCAGAAAAGCGCCATTACACAGTGAGAAGTATGGATATGACTGAACCGGATGTTTATTGGAATCATTGGGGAGATTGGTATATCACTTTAGGGGATAAAATTGACAACGATCATTATGCGATTCGTTTGCAATATAAGCCTTTAATGCGGTGGATTTGGTACGGTGGTGGACTGATGGTTTTTGGCGGGCTGATTGCTCTTGTTTTTGGTCGTGCTCGCTCTAAATTATCACTGAATATCAAAGGGCAAAAAGGTCGCTGGTGTGTTGAGTAAATATAGCTTTCTGTGCGTTATATTCGTTTTTATTATATGCAGCTTTATGACGAATGCGTATGCACAATCGACAGTTGCTAATGATCGTAATAGTGTAGAGATTTTTCAGTTCAGTTCTATAAAGAATCAACAGCGTGCTTATTATCTTGCGCGCCACCTTCGGTGCCCAAAATGTCAAAATCAAAATTTAATGGAATCAAATGCTTCTATTGCTGTCGATATGAAGTATCGGGTTTTTGTTATGGTGGAACAAGGTAAAACGGATACAGAAGTTATGGATTTTATGCAGCAAAGGTTTGGAGAGTTTGTATTATATAAACCTAAGCTAGAACATAAAACTTGGCTGCTATGGTTTACCCCAATAGTGCTCCTATTGTTACTTGTTTGGGTAGCTAGTCGATTAGTACTAAAACGGCAGCCAAAGAAGGATTGATCGAAGGCTTAATCTAATGTTATAGATGAATTAAGGCTTTGCTTTTGCTGGTTTTATTTTCAAAAATATGTCTAAAGTTTGAATTTTTTCTCACTCTTTAGCAAAAAGTCAAATATAGGGATAATGACTGAGCGTTATTCATTAAGTTGATTTATTTAACTGAAATTTTTGAGTTATTTGGTTTTATTAACTACCTAATACTGTGTGAATAGCGACTTTAAAAAGAATTTCTAAAGAAAATTTTATACAAACAATCAAAAAAATTTGGCGAAAATCATAAGGTTGGCTTACACTTTCGAAGTTATACTTAACTTTAAGCTTGCTAACTACGTACTAATGCTATAAATACTGCCACTACGGCAGTGATAAATTGAGGGATGTTTTATGGCGCTCACTAAGGCCGATTTGGCTGAAAACCTGTTCGAAAAACTTGGTTACAGTAAACGTGATGCCAAGGATACAGTTGAAGTGTTTTTTGAAGAAATTCGTAAAGCACTAGAAAATGGAGAACAGGTTAAATTGTCTGGTTTTGGTAACTTTGATCTACGTGATAAAAGTGAAAGGCCTGGACGAAACCCTAAAACTGGTGAAGATATTCCAATTTCTGCTCGTCGTGTTGTAACATTCCGACCAGGGCAAAAACTGAAAGCTCGTGTTGAAAATATTAAGATAGAAAAATAAAAACACGTAAGTCACTGGAAGAAAGAAGGTCACCCTATTGAGGTGGCCTTTTTATTATCAAACGTTTTATAGGTGAATAATGCAAGATCAAGAATTTTGGCATAATAAATGGGCAGAAAATAAAATTGGTTTTCATTTAGAAGATGTAAATCCACTTTTAATTAACTATTGGGAAGTTGTATCTGCTGATCGATATCATTCTGTTCTCGTTCCGTTATGTGGAAAAACAGAAGATCTGGTTTGGCTTGCGCAAAAACATAATGAAGTGACAGGGGTTGAACTTAGCAATATTGCGGTACGTGCCTTTTTTGCTGAGCACTTTTATACCCCAATGGTTACACCGCTTAATGGACAGCATGAGTTGTACCAGTTCGATGAGTTGTCTATTTATGCCGGAGACTTCTTCACTGCGCCATTGACGCAATTTGATCGCATCTATGACCGTGCAGCTTTAATTGCACTGCCGGCTGACTTACGTGTTGCTTATGCTGAACGTATTAAGTCATTACTTGCACCAGGTGGGAAAATTTTGTTAGTGACATTGGATTATGACCAATCTGAAATGTCAGGGCCACCGTTTAGCGTACCTGCTAAAGAAATTGAAAGCTTATTTGCAGGGTATAAAGTGACTCATTTAAATCGTGATGATGGTGATAGTGAACATCCAAGAATCAAACAAGGGCTGTCTCGCTTTGCCGAAGAAGTCTGGTTGCTTGAGTCATAATTTTGTTATTGTTGCTCGAAAATAATGGAATCGATATTATTTTCGAGCAACGAGCAACGAGCAACGAGCAACGAGAAGTAACTAGAAGCTGACGTTAACTTTCCTAGCAGCTTTAACGGCATCAGAAATTGCATTTTCAACATTATCACGTCGTGTCAGCGTAACCCCTAAACGACGACGACCATCAATATCCGGTTTACCAAAGAGACGAACTTGAGTTTGCGGTGCAGCAAGTGCTTCTTGTAACCCTGTGAAACTAATATTTTGTGAACACCCTTCAGCGAGAATTACCGCGGAAGCACTTGGCCCGTATTGAGTAATACTATTAATTGGTAAACCAGTAAAGGCACGAACATGTAGGGCGAATTCTGATAGCTCTTGTGAAATTAATGTCACCATGCCGGTATCGTGTGGGCGAGGGGATACTTCACTGAAAATTACTTCATCACCTTTGACGAAAAGCTCGACACCAAATAACCCATAACCGCCCAAAGCGTTTACCACTTTCTCAGCCATTTGCTCTGCGGCAGTTAATGCAGCTTGCGACATTGCTTGTGGCTGCCAAGATTCACGGTAATCACCATCTTCTTGCCTGTGTCCAATCGGAGCACAAAAATGCACACCATCGACAGCACGAACAGTAAGTAGAGTGATTTCATAATCAAAATCGACAAAGCCTTCAACGATAACTCTACCCGCTCCAGCACGGCCACCTTCTTGCGCGTATTGCCATGCAGATTCCATATCCGCTTTGCTCTTAATGATGCTTTGACCTTTACCTGATGAGCTCATGATTGGTTTTACCACACAAGGCATAGAAACAAATTCTACTGATTGTTTGAATTCTTCATAAGTATCGCAAAAACGATAAGGAGAGGTTGTAACGCCAAGATCTTCTGCTGCTAAACGACGAATACCTTCACGGTTCATAGTTAGCTTTGTTGCATTTGCTGTTGGAACAATCGTGACGCCTTTTTGTTCTAACTCAACCAGCTTGTCAGTAGCAATCGCTTCAATTTCAGGAACAACGTAATCTGGTTTTTCTTGGTTGATTATGGCCTCAATTGTCTCGCCATCTAACATATCAACAGTATAACTTCGGTGGGCAACTTGCATCGCCGGAGCATTGGCGTAGCGATCTAGTGCAATGACTTCCAAGCCTAAACGTTGGCATTCAATGGCTACTTCTTTACCTAGTTCACCTGAACCAAGTAGAAGTACTTTTGTGGCAGAAGGAGAGGTCGCCGTTCCAAACATGTCTTTATTCCTATAACAGATCTACTTTGATACCCACGTATTAAGTAGGTAATTAATTGGCGTGATTTTAAAGGTAGGCAAACGTTTGCGCAACAAGTTAGGGAGAATTTCTTTTAATAAAAAGTCCGTAAACTATATTGAAGGTCGTTTACGGACGGTTTATCACCATTGCTTTAATATCTGTATTTAGATGGATAAATAATCAATCGTGATGTCGGGGTTAATCGCTTCCAGTGTAGATTGTGTTTCTGCCAAGTGACTAATGGTTCCACTTGCATTCTCTGCTAGTACCACGGATTCAATATTGGCTAGATCTTCACCAGCTAATAATAATAGGTTAATCGCAACCTGTAGTGGAGGAAGGCTTGGATTAAATGCAGCATTTTCTGCATAACTACCAGAATAAATAGCCCCTGATTGTGTCTTCAATGTTACACCACTGTGATTATTGCTGTATGGCGCATAGCTGTTATTTAGTGCTTTTATAGTAGAGATAATAGCAGCATTGTCGCTATCAAACTGATAACTGTGTTGTTGGTTATCCATTAAGCGAGCTTCGATACCTAAATCTTTAGGACCAAATGATTCAGGTAACAATTCCGCTAATCGATAGGCAGGGCGCTCAGGAAGTTGAATGGATAGGTTTTCAATACCATTTAATTCATTCATAAATTGGCGGCAGTGACCACAAGGTGTGTGGTTGATGGTGATATTTTTTAGCCCTGTTTCACCTTTCATCCATGCATGGCTGATTGCCGATTGTTCTGCATGAACCGTTTGGTTTAACTGCACTCCAGCAATTTCAATATTTGCTCCGAAGTAGATGTTTCCAGATAAACCCTCTGCGATAGCACCAACGTGGAAGTTGGAAATTTCACAATAAGCACGAGTAGCCGCGATAGGCAGTAAGGCGAGTTTAAATTCTGTGTCAGTCATGCCTGATTGCGATAACAATGCTTGATAATCCGTTGCGGAGAAGTGACCACTGAAATCAGCTGTTTGCATTTGAGAAACAATACGATCAGCAAGCTCTGTAGGTAAGTGCGCTACAGATTTTGGATTAATATGTTGAGTCATTAGGTTTCCTTGTAATTCACGTATAAGTGAGTTGCTAAGCTCATTTTTGTGTAATTATATTTTATGGTTACATTTTTATTGTGAAATAAATCAGATTATGGAGTGAGATCTCGTGAGTGAGTAGTTTCAATAGTCAAAAACACTACTTAGATCAGGTTTTGGGAATAAAGCCTCATAGACAAAAAAGGAGCCGAACTAGCTCCTTATAAATACAGTGTTTGGGTTGATCATATTGGTTTAGCCAATAAAGCCGCCAACCCAGAGACAGAAAGCAAAAAATAATGGTGCAAGTATTGAAGTGATAATGCCGCATGTCACTAAGGCGAGGGAGCTAAATGCTGCATCTTCGGCGTCTTTTTCTGCACAGGTTGCTGTTCCTAGAGCATGCGATACCGTACCCATAGTTAACCCTTTTGCTATTGGATGGGTGACGCCTAAAAATGAATAGATTGGGTAAGCAAATACAGAGCCAAATACACCAACAATCAATACTAAGATAGCAGCAATAGCTGGTTCACCACCTAAGTTTTTTCCTATTTCCATCGCAATAGGGGTTGTGACTGATTTACCCATTAAACTTGCTACTAATGTTGGGTCGGTATGCAAAGCAACGGCGATCAACCCGGCAGTAAGCATCGACATCGCACTACCAACGCCACATGCTAAAAAGATGATTTTCCAATTTTGGCGAATTTGTGGCAGTTGTTCGTATAACGGATAAGCGAGCGCAACCACAGCAGGTTGAAGTAGAAAAGTCATCCAATCATTTTGTGCGTAATACACCTCGTAAGGTACATCTAGCGCCATTAGAATAGGAATAATAATCACAATACTTAACAATAAAGGGTTAGCTAATGGATTGTTCACCTTACTAGCAAACCAACGCACCGCAAAGAAAACAACAAAGGTAAGTAGAAGCCACATGATTATTTACCCTCACTTGTTTTATTCGTGAGGATTTTTTGTAGTCCCAGCGCAAGGAGTACTAATACAATGGTGGTTGCACCGACACTGCTAGCAAAAATGGATAAGGCGTTATCAATCAATAAAGGAAAGTGGTCCATTAAACCAACACTGATTGGTACAAACAGAATGATCATATAGCGAATGAACAACTGAGCGCCGGGTTTGACCCATTGTACTTTGACAAACCCTGAAACCAGTAGAGCGAATAAAATCAGCATGCCGAAAATGCTTCCGGGTACGGATAAGTGAAAAAAGTGCTGAATAGCATTACCTGCCCACAAACTCACCATAATCAGTGCGAATGATAAAGCATAATTGAGCATTTGCTTGAACACGTTGGACTCCTAGAACGGAACAAGAGTTAATAAAGCGCTCAAAAGATAAAAAAGAGCGCGGTTGTAAAAAATGGTTATAGTTGTAAAGGTAGTTAAGAAACGAGAGACTCTACATATTGATAGACGGATTTTAGGATCTCGATCTTAGCGGCATCACTTTCATGCTCATGAGCGAGATTCTCAAGGTTGAGCATGTACTCTTCTATATTGTTCTCATAGTATTCACGGCAATGTGTTAGCCATTTTTGCTGTTCAGCTTCGTTCAGTGTCCATGGGTAGTGACGTGCACGATAGCGGAACAACAAAGGTTCGATACGAGCATCTTTCACCGATAAATCTAACCCTGCGAGCTTTTCAGGCTCGGTTTCTCGAATAATATCGATGGTGGTTTTGTCAGCTGGTGAAAAGAAGCCACTATAGAGTTGAGTATCGACGTTATTATCTTGCTTAAATTCACGCTCAATATTGTAGATAGCAATCAGCTTTTCTCGAATTTCTGGGTGCGATTTTAAAAGCGCGAGATTATCTAAACATTGTTTGCGATCAATACCGATTCGATCAGCATTTTCAGCCGTAAGCGTTTTGGCTGGTGCGAGAACAGGACACTTATTAAGGTGCACAAGTTTAAGAGGAACCGGTAGTTCATTCGGTGCAAGATCATCTCGTCTTGTGTACATGCGTTGATGTAGTGTTTCAGCATCTAGCTCAATTAGCGGCGTTGGATCCATTGCGAGGTTTACCGTTATCACTGCATTGTTATTGGTTGGATGCCAAGCCATCGGCACGATCCAACTAATATTAGAGCATTGTACGCCAAACATACCTGAAACATGTACGAGAGGGGTCATATTAACAATATCGACTAGTTCGTTGAGTTTACGCTTGTGTCGCATAGTCAATAGGTAATTGAACAGTTTCGGCTGTGCCTGTTTGATTTTTTTAGCAAGTTCAATGGTTGCAATGACATCGGCCATTGCGTCATGGGCGTTGCTATGTTCAATGCCATTGGCAACAGAAAGATGCTCTAGTTTAAAGCTTGGAAAGCCTTCATCATTTTCTGGCCAGTTGATACCGTCTGGGCGTAAGGCATAACAAGTACGCATAATATCCAGTAAATCCCAACGTGAATTACCATTTTGCCATGACCATGCATACGGGTCGTAAAAGTTTCGATAAAGAGTATAACGAGTCACTTCATCATCAAAGCGAATGCTGTTGTAACCAAGTGAGATGGTATTTGGTGTTGAAAGTTCTTTATGGATGCGACGAATAAACTCCGGCTCAGGTAGGCCATCTTTCACTGCTTTTTGAGGTTTAATACCAGTAATTAATGCCGCTTCTGGTGACGGTAAATAATCACTAGGAGGTTGACAATAAATCACCAAAGGCTCACCGATAATATTGAAGTCCATATCGGTACGGATGCCAGCAAACTGACTTGGTCGGTCTTTGGCTGGACTTACACCCCATGTTTCGTAATCTAAGAAAAAGAAGGTTGGGGCGTTTTCATTACTCATGGGACTTCCAGAAATTTATTGTCTTTAATATCGGTATATTACCCCTAAGTACCACGTAAAGAAATGGCTTGCTTGTGAGATGCGCATTTTTAACTTGTTGAAATTCGCATCTTGAAGTCACCGGGGATAAAATTTTTAGAGATTAAGAGGATGGTGCAACTGAGAGTTTGGCACGAATAAAGTCATTGTGATTAACGTAAAGCAGCTCAGCAACTTTTCGAATAATCGCTTCTTCAATAGGATCAAGGTGATGGTCCGCATAAGCGACTTGCCACATGGATTGAATTAGCTCAAAACGTTGCTGATGTTCTAAATCGCGTAATTGGTCGGTAAATTCATAAAGAGATGCCGAATTTTCTGAACGCAAAGTGGCTTCTTGCAATAAAGTTTTTGCATCCGCTTCGGTTAAAGAAAACAACTTACCTAGCATTTGTATTTTAGTTGCTTCTTCTTTTTCATCAACAGAATGATCGGCTTGCGAAACCTGACAGAGTAAGGCTGCGATCGCTAGGTTAGTATCAAGCGATTGATTTTCTTGGACGTTTCCATCAACGATTTGATTAAAGAAGCTTTTTAAAGATTGAATCATAATGACCTTCATAGCGTTTGTTATCAATATACCCAAGTGACTTCAAGATGCAGAATTCAGAGCTATCATCCAACCCTTTAGACAAGGAAGATTGGCGAAGGAATGTAAGCACCTTTCAAACCAATCTGACGCTGTATATAGGTTTGGATGAAGCTCTCTAAGGGCAAGTTAAAACAAGCTTTATGCTGCATTAAATTGAACAGAGATAGAATAACTATGATCATATTCAATTTGCTTTGCCTAAAGCTTGTTTTATTCTTGCTGAAACTTGCATCTTGAAGTGACTTGGGTATACACCCTAAAACTTTGACATTAAAAATCAAGAAAAGTCTTCATCAATCAAAATGATTTAGCGATATAATGCCGCTTTCTTCACTACCTTCTTGTCAATTTGGAATGTCATGTTTGATATAAATAGTACAGTGATACTCGCGATGGGAATGATTTTCCTTGGTTCATTTGTACAAAGCGCCATTGGTTTTGGACTTGCAGTGGTCGCTGCTCCTTTGTTGTTCTTAATTTCCCCTCAATATGTTCCTGCACCGATAGTAATGGTGGCGTTATTTAACTCTCTTTTTAATGCTTATAAATATCGCAACAATATCTCGATTGGTGGTTTGAAAATGGCGATTTATGGTCGTATTCCCGGCTCTGTTGCAGGGGGGATTTTATTGCTGTATGTATCCAGTTCCGTTTTATCCTTGTGGTTAGGTGGAATGGTGCTATTGGCGGTGTTAATTAGTCTTACTCCAATTCGTTTTGAGCCGACGCCAAACAGAATGGCGGTCGCTGGTTTTTTCTCCGGTTTTATGGGTACAAGTTCCAGTATTGGTGGACCACCAATGGCATTGATTTTACAGCATCAAGATGCCTCTTCATTACGGGGTAACTTGGCGGCGTTTTTTGTATTTAGTTCAATGATTTCTCTGACTGTTCAATACTTTATTGGCTATTTGACTTGGCAGCATGTTGTGATGACAATTCCATTGCTACCTATGGGGTGGCTTGGTTATGTTGCGGCACAAATGGTGGTGAAGTATGTCTCGAAAGAGTGGATTCGGATTTTTACACTCGTGTTGTGCTTAGCCAGTGCCACGACCGCGATTGTACGAGGCTTACAGTTGTAGTCTTAGGGTACATATCCAAGTCACTTGAGTATTAATATTAATTAGGGTGACAGTTTAGATCTCATTTATCCCTGTGTTACAATTTTGATAATTCTATAGTTTATGAGTGCAGTTCGCTATTCACCTGCGCTCTCTAATCGTTTCAATAGGAATCGTTTTGACCAACCCTCATGATAATGCCCATTCTTCTACTGATTCTCTCTCATCACATCAAGAGAATAGTGCGCAGGGTAATACTGCTGGTAGCCTACGTGCCGCATTAAAAGACTGCATGATCCGTGACCGTTTTCGTTTAAGTAAGCGAATTCATGGAGCCAGTAAAATTAAGAAACCAGAAGCGAAAGCGGCTGTGTTTGATGAAATCGCTATGGATATTGCAAAATCTATGATGGTAGTGCAGAACCGTAGCTTGCATAAACCGCATATTGAGTATCCTGAAAACTTACCGGTTAGCCAAAAGCGTGATGATATCGCAGAAGCCATTGCTCATAACCAAGTGGTGATCATTGCCGGTGAAACGGGTTCAGGTAAAACGACGCAAATACCGAAAATATGCAGCGAACTCGGTCGAGGTCGAGCAGGTTTAATTGGTCATACTCAGCCTCGTCGTTTAGCCGCTCGTTCAGTTGCCAGCCGCATTGCTGAAGAAATGCAAACCCCAATGGGTGAGTATGTGGGTTATAAAGTTCGTTTTAATGACCAAATATCCGATAACACTCAAATTAAGCTGATGACTGATGGTATTTTACTGGCAGAAATCCAGCACGACCGTTTTTTAAATCAATACGACACCATCATTATCGATGAAGCGCACGAGCGTAGCTTGAATATTGACTTCATCATGGGTTACTTAAAAGAGTTACTACCGAAGCGTCCTGATCTTAAAATTATTATTACGTCGGCAACCATTGATCCTGAGCGTTTCTCTAACCATTTTGATAAAGCGCCAATTATTGAAGTGTCGGGCCGTACTTATCCGGTTGATGTTCGCTATCGTCCACTTAATCCTGATGATGCTGACCAAGACCTTGATCAATTAGAAGGCATTTTTCAAGCTGTTGATGAATTATGTGATGAACCTGGTTTAGGTGACATTCTTATTTTCATGAATGGTGAACGTGAAATCCGTGACACGGCAGATGCGCTTTCAAAACGTAAGCTTAGAGATACTGAAATCGTACCTTTGTACGCTCGCTTATCATCTGCTGAACAAAATCGGATATTCCAATCTCATACCGGCCGCCGAATTGTTCTGGCGACTAACGTGGCTGAAACCTCGTTAACGGTCCCAGGAATCAAATATGTGATTGATCCGGGTACCGCGCGTATTAGTCGTTATAGCTACCGTACTAAAGTACAGCGTTTGCCTATTGAACCTGTATCACAAGCCAGTGCCAATCAACGTAAAGGTCGCTGCGGGCGTGTGAGTGAAGGCATTTGCATTCGACTGTATTCGGAAGAGGATTTTAATTCACGTCCGGAATTTACCGATCCTGAGATTTTACGCACCAACTTAGCCTCGGTTATTTTACAGATGACATCATTGGGGCTAGGTGATATTGAAGCCTTCCCATTTGTTGAAGCACCGGATAAGCGCAATATTCAAGATGGTGTACGTTTGCTAGAAGAGCTTGGCGCAATTAATCCGAATGCTAAAGATCCTAAAAAACGGTTAACAGCAATAGGGCGCAAACTTGCACGTTTGCCGATTGACCCACGTTTAGCGCGTATGGTCCTTGAATCGGTGAAATATAATTGTTTACAGGAAGTGATGATTATTGCCTCAGCGTTATCAATTCAAGATCCACGTGAGCGTCCTAGTGATAAACAACAAAGCTCCGATGATAAACACAAACGTTTCTTCCATGAAGAGTCGGACTTTTTCACGTTTGTGAATGTTTGGAACTACATCAAAGAGCAGCAAAAAGTCTTATCGAGCAATCAATTCCGTAAGCAATGTAAACAAGATTACTTAAACTATTTACGCGTGCGTGAATGGCAAGATGTGTATTTTCAATTACATCAAGCGATGCGTGAAATGGATGCCAAACTTAATACAGAAGCGGCAGGTTACCAATCTGTCCATACTGCGCTATTAGTGGGTTTACTGTCTCACATTGGTATGAAAGATGCCGAAAAGAGTGAATATCAAGGCGCGCGTAATGCTCGTTTTCATATTTTCCCTGCATCCGGTTTATTTAAAAAACAGCCTAAGTGGATTATGTCAGCAGAGCTGGTGGAAACCTCAAAACTTTGGGGACGTATCATTGCTAAAATTCAACCTGAATGGGTTGAGCCTCTTGCGCCACATCTAATCAAGCGTAGTTACAGCGAACCACATTGGTCGAAGAAACAAGCTGCCGTTATCGCTTCAGAAAAAGTCATGTTATATGGCATTCCGATTGTGCCAAAGCGTAATGTTAATTATGGGCCGATTGATCCGGTTGTCAGTCGTGAAATCTTTATTCGTAGTGCTTTGGTGGAAGGTGATTGGGAAACTAAGCATAAATTCTTCCACCAAAATAGGAAGTTGCTACGAGAAGTCGAAGAGCTTGAACATAAATCACGTCGCCGTGATATTTTGGTTGATGATGATGAGTTATTTAATTTCTATGATCAACGTGTCAGTACCGATGTGGTATCGGGACGCCATTTTGATTCGTGGTGGAAAAAGGTCAGTAAAGAAAGCTCTGAACTACTCGATTTTGAAAAAGAGATGCTTTTTCAAGGTGATGCCAGTCATGTAACCGACTTGGATTACCCAAACTTTTGGCATCAAAATGGTTTGAAATTAAAACTTAGTTATCAATTTGAACCGGGGCAAGACAATGATGGTTTGACTGTTCATATTCCTTTGCCTATTTTGAACCAAGTGAGTCCAGATGGTTTTGATTGGCAGATACCAGGTTTACGTCATGAGTTAGTGGTGGGGTTGATTAAATCACTCCCTAAAGGGTTACGCCGTAACTTTGTGCCAGCGCCAAACTATGCCGATGCTTTCTTATCTCGTGTTGCTCCTATGGAAATGCCAATCTTAGATGCGCTAGAAAAAGAGCTACGTCGTATGACCGGCGTTGAAGTGAAGCGAGAAGATTGGCAACTTGAACAAATTCCAGATCACCTTAAAGTGACATTCCGTGCCGTCGATCATCGTAATCGTAAGTTAAAAGAGCATTACGACCTATACGCGCTAAAAGAAAGCTTGAAAGATAAAGTTCAAGAAACTTTGTCGAAAGTGGCTGACGATGATATTGAACAGCAAGGGCTACATACATGGAGTTTTGGTGAACTGCCGACGGTTTATCAGCAAAAACGTGGTGGCTTTGAGGTTAAAGCTTTCCCTGCTTTAGTGGACGCTAAAGATAGCGTGGAAATCAAGCTATTTGAAACCGAGAAAGAGCAGCAACAAGCAATGCGAGCGGGGCAACGTCGACTAGTGTTGCTTAATGTACCTTCACCGATTAAATATTTGCACAGCAACCTACCTAATAAATCAAAATTAGGATTGTACTTTAACCCTTATGGCAAAGTGCTCGATTTAATTGATGACTGTATTGCTTGTGGCGTCGATAAACTGATTGAACAAAAGGGCGGCCTAGTATGGCAACCTGAGCAGTTTGAAACATTGAAAGAGCATGTTCGTGCTGAGTTGGGCGATACGGTTGTCGATATTGCCAAGCAAGTAGAAACGATTTTAACTACTGCTTTTAACATCAATAAAAAGCTCAAAGGTAAAGTTGATTTAAGCATGGCGTTTGCGTTATCGGATATTAAAGCGCAAGTAGAAGGTTTGATTTTTAAAGGCTTTGCGACCGAATGTGGTTGGAAACGACTACCTGATATTTTGCGCTATTTGAAAGCGATTGAGCGTCGAATGGAAAAATTGCCGATAGATCCAAATAAAGACCGCTTACATATCTTGAAGGTAGAGTCGGTGACTAAGGATTATAAAGAGCTGCTGAATAAGATCCCTAAAGGCATTGAAATTCCGGATTCCGTCAAGGAGATACGCTGGATGATCGAAGAGCTACGTGTGAGCTACTTTGCTCAGCAATTAGGTACGCCATATCCGGTCTCAGATAAGCGAGTTAAGAATGCTATTGATGCCTGTTAATATTTAATTTAATGTTGTTTTAACACGAATTGAGGAACTTTTACTTGATTTTGCAAGGCATCTCACTAATCATGCATCATAAGTTTTAAATATGGATTTTGAGCCACTCTCATTTCCATGAATATGATAATCGAAGGATTCGAAGGTATTACAATGAAAAAAACACTTTTAGCTTTGGCTTTAATGGGTGCAGCGTCACCTGCATTAGCTGACTCATGGCTTTATGCTGGTGTGAACTATGGTACGGCAGATTTTACTGAATCAGGTGCCGGCAATGAAGGTACCTACGGTGTGAATATCGGTACAGGTATTTTGCCATTTATCGGCGTTGAAGCAGGCTATTGGGACTTAGGTGACATCGGCGGTTCTGATTTAACAACTGTTTATGCTGCGATCAAACCAAGCATCAATGTTGGCCCGCTGGAGTTTTACGGTAAACTAGGCGCTAACAAATATGATGTAGGCTCTGGTCAATTTAAGAGTGATGATGGCTATGACATGATGTATGGCGCTGGTGTTGAATACACTGTGCTAGATGGCATTCCTCTAGGTTCGTTGTCGCTTGGTCTTGCTTATAACCACTTTGGCTTTGATAAGTTTGACGCAAATACTTACTCAGTCAGTGCCACATTCCACTTTCTATAAGTAATATTATTTGAAATATGAGCCGTCACTAGTTTAATTATTAGTGACGGCTTTTTTATTTGCGGTTATCAATAGGCTGAATGAATGCAAACACTAACATCAGAAGACAAACAACAGTTACAATCTGCAAAGCAATTATTAGAGAATCCAGGCTTAGCTGCCAAAATGTCTAATGCTATTGGTTCTCCTATCGAGCAAGGATTAAAGCTATTACCTAAAAGTTGGAATAGCACCATTAATGAGGTGACTCAAAAAGCCTTATTAAAAGCCTCTGATGCTGCAATTTATACTATGAAAAGCACTTCAACTGGGCTCGCTTCGAATAGAATTCACAAGTTGAGTGTTGCAGTAACTGGTGGTGTCGGTGGTTTTTTTGGTGTTGCTGGGATTGCCGTAGAACTGCCTATTTCAACCACGATTATGTTACGCTCGATTGCCGATATTGCGCGTGCGGAAGGGGAGTCAATTTCTAATCTAGAGACCAAATTAGCTTGTTTAGAAGTGTTTTCGTTAGGTGGAAAAAGTAAACAAGATGATGGTGCTGAAAGTGGTTATTATGCAGTAAGAACGGCATTAGCTAAGTCGGTCCTCGATGCTTCTGAGTTTCTCGCTAAAAAAACTATTACCGATCAAGGTTCGCCGATTCTGGTTAAGTTTACCGCTGAAATAGCCAAACGATTTGGTATTCAAGTGACTGAAAAAGCGGCAGCCCAAGCAGTGCCAGCAATTGGTGCGGCAGGTGGCGCGATCATTAATACTATTTTTATTGGCCATTATCAGGACATGGCAACAGGGCACTTTATTATTCGTCGCCTAGAGAAAACTTATGGAAAGGACTTTGTGCAACAAGAGTACAATAAGCTTTAATACTAATTCTAACAAGTAACGAGTCACCTTGCTTGTTATCCAGCTTTTTCCCAAGCTAACGTACACTGCCTACTTACTAGATTTGATATAACAATTTATCTCCTATACTGAATAACACTCAATAAAAAAGGAGATGATTATGCAGGAACAAGTTCTTGAATTTTGGTTTCAAGTTTTATCACCAGAACAATGGTGGGCAAAAGATCCTGAGTTAGATGCTTTAATTGAATATAAGTTTGCTAATTTACATATTCAAGCAGAGCAAGGCGATCTCTACACATGGCGTTCAGAGCCGAAAGGTGCGCTTGCAGAAATCATCATTCTCGACCAATTTTCCCGTAATATCTACCGAGATACTCCCAAATCTTTTGCTAGTGATGCCCAAGCTTTAACACTTTCTCAGGTGGCGATTAGCCAAGGCTTTGACCAACATTTAAGTCAAGATGAACGTTTATTTTTATATTTACCTTACATGCACAGTGAATCGCCAATGATTCATGAAATTGCAGTTGGTTTATTTACAGAACTAGGTTTGTCATCCAATTTGGATTTTGAATATAAACATAAAGAAATTATTGATCGCTTTGGTCGCTACCCTCATCGAAATGATATTTTAGGCCGAGCTTCAACCGACGCAGAGGTTGAATATTTAAAACAACCTAACGCCGGTTTTTAATTTAGATAAGGCTCACGTATTAAGGATCGTTTACAAATAACGTGATTTTAAATGAGCTTTGAAGTGCTCGGCATTTAAGGGTTCCCCGGTGGCTTGCTTAACAAGATCATCGGTTGAAAACAGGCTTGCCTTCTTCCAAATATTCTCATCTAGCCAAGCAAAGATTAAGCTTAAATCCCCTGATTCAATAACGTCTGAAACATTCACTTGTTTACGCATACTTGCCATAAATTGTGCGGCATACATTGCACCGAGTGTGTAACTTGGGAAATAGCCAAAAGCGCCATCGGTCCAGTGAATATCTTGCATACAACCATTTTTGTAATTATCTTTGGTTGATAAACCAAGGTAAGCCTGCATTTTTTGATCCCATAACTCTGGAACATCTTGATAAGATATGTTGCCATTCATTAAGTCACGCTCAATTTCATAACGTAGGATGACATGAGCAGGGTAGGTGAGCTCATCAGCATCAACACGAATAAAGCCTTTCTCGACGCGAGTGTAGAGCTTACGGAAATTGTCTGCCGAAAACGCAGGCAGCTTTCCTGATTGAAATTCATTTCTCGCCATTGCAGATAGGTGATTAATAAATTCTGGGCTGCGGCCTAGTTGCATTTCAAAGAACAGAGATTGTGATTCATGAATACCCATTGATCTGGCTTCACCTACTGGTAAGCCTGCTAATGATGTCGGCAGTCCTTGTTCATAACGTGCATGACCCGTTTCATGAATCGTGCCCATTAGCGATTGGATAAAGTCATTTTCATCATAACGAGTGGTGATCCGTACATCAGTCGGTACACCACCACAAAATGGATGCACGCTTTCATCTAATCGACCATGTTCAAAATTAAATTGTAAAAATTTCATCGATTTTAATCCCAATGCTTTTTGTTGTGAGCTTGGGAAACTGCCTTGTGGATATATCACGCTTTCCTTATCTTGCTTTTCAATCACTCGATCAACAAGATTTGGTAGCCAAGTTTTGACGTTTTCAAAAACGGTATCTAAGGATTGGCTACTTGTACCGGGTTCATAGAGTGAGAGCATGGCATCGTAAGGTGTTGTACCTAAATTATTTGCGCGAATTTGGGCTTCTTGTTGAGATAGGTTAACGACTTCTTGCCAGTTTTGAGCAAAGCCATTCCAGTCGTTTTGTTGACGTTGTGTTCGCCATGCATGTTCACATTTAGAACCTGCTAATGATTTGGCTTGTACTAGATCTTGTGGAAGTATTGTGGCTTGTTGCCAGCGTTGTTTCATTTCACGTAAACTGGCTTTTTCGATAGGGCTTAATGATTCTTGTTCTGCTTCATGGAACCAGTCTTCTAATTGTGGTTCAGTGTTGAGTTGATGAATTAACACTGATAACTCCGCCATTGCTTTGGAGCGAGCTTCATTACCACCACTTGGCATCACAGCAGCCTGATCCCAGCCAGATATTGCGGCTAAATGATTAAAGTTAGCAATTTTTTGTGCGTGTTGAACGAGTTTTTGATAATGGCTCATAATATTCCTTAATTCATTGCTGCGCAGTGTGATTTGAAAGAGGCTTACATTCTTTCGCCAGTCTTCCTTACCTTAAAGGTTTGGATGATAGCTTTGAATCCTACACCTTGAAGTCACTTGGATATATAACATCTTGAAAAGAACGCTGCAAAACTCTTTATTTACTAAGCTTTCACTGATATAACAAAGATACATTTGGACGTTCACCATAGGGATATTATGGACTTTTATATCATCAATTCTGGCGCATTTTTAATTGCGATTACAATTTTGACACTCACTCCGGGATTGGATACCGCACTTGTGATCAGGAACACGTCTCGAAGTGGTAGTGTAGATGGTTGTGTAACCAGTTTAGGGATCTGCTGTGGTTTGTTTGTCCATGCCACACTCTCGGCCATTGGTATTTCAGCGATACTATTACAGTCTGCCGAACTGTTCCATGCGATGAAATTAGTTGGCGCAGCTTATTTGGTGTACCTTGGTGTGACGAGTTTAATTGCGATTTGGAAAGGGCAAGGTCAGTTAGATGTCACTAGTGGGACGGTAGGAAAACCTTTATCAGCTAAGCGCTCGTTCCGTGAAGGTTTATTATCGAATGTGCTTAACCCTAAAACGGCGGTATTTTATTTAGCTTTTCTACCACAGTTTATTAATCCTGAACATTCCGCCTTGCTACAGTCATTATTTATGGCCTCGATTCACTTTGTGATTGCTATGGTATGGCAGTGTGGCATTGCGACTATGGTGCATTCTGCTAAAAATTGGGTACAAAATTCTTCGGCGATGAAGTGGATGGAAGGGATCACAGGTGCAGTATTAATCACACTTGGTCTAAAATTAGCATTAGACAACGATTAAGTATTCGAATGAGTGCGGGACTTCACAAAGCGACGCCGTATTCATCAAAAATGACATTGTGAAAACAAACCTTGAGCTAGACCAAGGTAATTTTCCATGAAGATGTTATAAATTTTTAAGCTTATTGAATAACTTACTGGTTTTTGTAAGCGACATAACATTGAAAGGGATACTATGACTCGATTGATTGCCATTGCCATCTTTGTGGTGCTTGCATATTTGCTACTGAAATATCGAACCAATGCCAAACTACAAACCTGGGTGGCAATAGTCTTGTCATCTGCATTGCTAATCTATATTAGCTCCGTGGTGATTACTGAGCTTGCTCGCTAGGTATATATCCATTGGTTCGACATCGTTAATAAACCTAGGAAACACGACATCCATGAATAATAAAGTTCCGCTCATGATTTCAACCGTTATTGGAGTTGTTTTAGGCTCGGTGATTACTTACGCCGTTATTAACCCAGCAGCGCAAGAAGCAACACTTCAGCAAAATGAACTGGCTGGAAAACATCAGCAATTATTAGCGAAAGTAGAAACACTACAAACGAAGCTAGATACCGAAGGGCAATCATTCGAACAACAATCTCAGCAGCAACAAGAAAAGATAGAACAACTGACTCAACAATTATCAAAACTGCAACAACAGAAGAAAAAAGTTGAAAAAACTTTAGTTGTGCAAAAAGAGCAAGCGGTCTCATTGAAAACAGAAAATAAACAGCTAGAGAAAACCACCGAATTACAAAGTGATTTATATAAACAGTCACATGAACTATTTGATAAAGAAGGTGAGTTGAAATCTCAAGTGGCTAAGCTGGCAACGACTCGTGAAAAGTTAGCAGTTCAAACAGAAAAATTGAAAGAAGAATGTAAATTATTTAAAGATGGTACTAGTTGGGATCCAAAATCCGATTCATGTAAAAAAGAGAAACTTGCCACAGACCAGATTGGTAAAATTGATAGTGCTCTAGCTAAGAAAAAACAAGAACTCGCTGATGTAAAAGCCTTAATTACGAAACTAGGTATAAAACCTCAGAGTTAAATTTTAATAAATATTCAATAAAATAAAGGCGATACACTGATGTATCGCCTTTATTTATTAATATACCCAAGTGAATTCTGCATCTTGAAGTTACTTGGGTATATACAAGCGTACAGATTTAGTCTTTAAAGTTGTTGAATTGGAAGGGTTGATCCATTTCCGCACCTTTAACTAATGCCATAACTTGCTGCAAATCATCACGCTTTTTACCCGTTACACGAACTTTATCACCCTGAATCGAAGCTTGAACTTTGATCTTTGAGTCTTTGATTAGTTTTACCACTTTTTTGGCAATGGCAACATCAATACCTTGTTTGAAACTGGCCTCTTGAGTATGTGTTTTTCCAGTTTGATCGGCTTTTTGTAAATCTACCGCATTGGCATCAACACCACGTTTAGCAAGTTGACCACGAAGCATCGTCATCATTTGTCCAAGCTGGTATTCATTTTCTGCTGTCAGTTTTACAATATCGTTTTTAAACTCAAAATTAGCGTTTACGTTACGAAAATCGAAACGTGTATCTAGTTCACGGTTGGCGTTTTCTGCGGCATTTCTTACTTCAACGCTGTCCACTTCAGAAATTATGTCAAATGAAGGCATGATCAGTTCTTCTCCGATTGATTCTTAATGGTATTGGCAAGCATGTCGAGCATGGTTACCGTATCTTTCCAACTTAGGCATGGATCAGTAATCGATTTACCATAGGTGAGGGCATTTAAGTCCGTCATTGGTTGATTACCTTCCTCGATAAAGCTTTCCGCCATAATACCTGCAATTGATTGAGAACCATTGTTGATTTGGTTGCAAATATCTTGCGCTACATCTAATTGCTTACGATGCTCTTTTTGGCAGTTAGCGTGACTGAAATCCACGACTAAACGGGGAGTTAAGCCTACTTCACTTAATTGTTCACAAGCAGATTGAATTGATTCTGCATCAAAGTTAGGGCCTGTATCACCGCCACGTAAAATCGTATGACCGTATGGGTTACCGGATGTGCGATAAACCGTCATTCGACCATTCTTATCTGGAGAACAGAAGTAATGGGAGGCTTGCGCGGCACGAATGGCATCGGTTGAAATCTTCACATTACCATTGGTGCCATTCTTAAACCCAACAGGGCAAGAAAGCGCCGAAGCCATTTCACGGTGAATTTGGGACTCAGTGGTACGTGCGCCAATTGCCCCCCATGAAATAAGGTCAGCAATATATTGACCTGTCACCATGTCTAAAAATTCAGTGGCAGTGGCTAAACCCAGTTTATTGATGTCGAGCAGTAATTTACGAGCTTTGTTTAAACCGTCTTCTAAAGCGTAGCTACCGTCAAGATTAGGATCGGTAATTAATCCTTTCCAACCAATTACGGTTCTAGGTTTCTCAAAGTAAGTACGCATCACAATAAACAGCTGATCTTTGTGTTGCTCTTGTAGTGCATTAAGGCGTTGCGCATAGTCTAGAGCCGCGTCGGTATCATGTACAGAACACGGCCCTACAATAACCAGTAGGCGAGAGTCTTTACCTGACAGGATGTTTTCTATTTGGCGACGCGAGTTTTCAATATGTTCTGCCACATCATCAGGCAGTGGGTGAGCTTGCATTAATTCCATTGGCGTAGGCATAGGCCCTAACGCTTGGGTTCTTAGCTCATCGGTTTTTAAAGGCATTCGTTTGTCTTCATTTAAAGATACACAGAGTAAAGATAACGGAAATAGCGTAGGGAATAAACGTTCATGGGCATTTTGTTGTGGAATTTTATTACTTTGTTATTAATTGATGCCTTATTGACCAGTAAATTGGAGTTTTGCTTGTTTTATCACGTTAATCTCAGTATTTTCAGACGATAACGATTTATTTAATGGAGTAATTATGTCAGATACTGCGCAAGGAACAATCCCAACGAATGCATTACTAGGGGATGTACTGCCATCTTCCCAATCATCATCAATTGAAAGCGCAACGCATTTGTTTGTATCACTGAGTGACTTAGTTCAAGAAAGCATTTTTTATCACCCAGAGATTGGGCTGCATTTAGATACATTATCTGAAGTAGATAAATCGAGTCTACAAGCTTTACTTGGGGAACAATCTTCAGATGAACATTTTGTGTCGACGTTAGTATCCCGTATCGAGTCTTCAATATTGCCTCAGCATAAGCAGGTGAGAGTCTGTTTATCCGATGCTGACAGTTATGCTTATAAGGCATTGATTGGTGGCAATATTGAAATGCAAGAAGTTAACCCTGTGATTGGCGTTCGAGGCGTTTCTCGCTTTGCTTCCGCTGAATATACCCATTCCTTTGAGCTTGAATGTAAAGTGATTAAGCAGCTACGTGATAAGGGGATCGACGTTGAAATCGTGGTGCCATTTGTACGTGCGTTAAGTGATGCTGCAATGGTGATTGACCGTTTGGCTGTTCAAGGGCTTCCGAGAGGACTGGGTGGATTAAAAGTTCTGTATTGCTGTGACGTGCCTTCTTCGGTGCTGCTTGCGGATAAACTTCTTCAATATTTTGATGGCTTAGTGGTAAATACCGGCAATTTAACCCAATTAACTTTGGGGGTAGATATTCATAATGAAGCATTAGAATCGTTATTTAATCCTGATCATGAAGCGGTATTAATGCTGTTATCACAAGCAGTAAAAGCGGCTAGTCATGCTAATAAGCCTTGTGTGGTGTATTGTCAAAATCTTACGGACTACCCTAAGATCCAAGAAATGCTGGCGGAGCTAGACTCGGTACAGGTTCTTGCTGCTGTGTAATTAATCAAAACATACTATTGTTGTCACAAAAAGCCGACTTAACTGTCGGTTTTTTTTATGTTGCTAACAGCTTGTCAATTTTACTGTTGACGAAGTTGTTAATACCGACTTAACTGGTCTGATGTGATAACTAAAAAGGAACATTTCTATGACGGCACTTAGCAAGGCAAATCAACATTTAAAATATTTCGGTGAACAATTGGTTCCAATGATTGGTTATTGCCAGCCTGAGATTTTGAAGCTAACTGATGAATCCGTTGAAATTAAAATTCCATTAAATAAAGAGACTAAAAATCACCTTCAAAGCATGTATTTTGGTGCTCTTGCCGTTGGGGCTGATGCGGCAGGTGGTTTTTTGGCGATCAGTAAATCTGAGCAGATGGGGAAGAAGATATCGTTAGCATTTAAGGCGGTAAAAGCGGAATTTCTTGCACGCCCTGAATCGGATGTGGTTTTCGTTTGTAATGATGGAAAACTCATTGATAAAATGTTATCAGAAACAATGGAGACCGGCGAGCGAGTTAATCAGCCGGTACGAATTACAGCATTGTGTCCAAGTTTACATGATGACAAACCGATGGCTGAATTTGAATTAACCCTGTCAGTGAAAGCGGTAGGCAATTAATAGTGGTTATCTGATCAGCTAACTTTTAGTTTTACGTAGTATTTATGTGAATAATGTCGGTAAGCGAGTATAATATTTTCAGTCTTGCTTCAGTTATCACTAGCAATTAATACGTTTTTAATAAATAAGAGTTTTCATGATTAATATTGGTCAAATCAACACACTTAAAGTTACCAAACAAGCCGATTTCGGTCTTTTCTTAGACGCAGATGATTACGGCTCGGTTTTGTTGCCAAATAAATTTGTACCAGAAGGAACAAGTATTGGTGATGACATTGATGTGATGTTGTACTTTGATTCAGATAACCAACTATCGGCGACAACTGAGAAACCACTGGCTCAAGTAGGTGAGTGGGCAATGATGCACGTGGTAGGTGTCAATAATGTTGGTGCTTTTGTTGATTGGGGAATTGATAAGAAAGATTTATTAGTACCTTTTAGCAACCAACGTGTACCGTTAAATGAAGGGCAAAACATTTTAGTTTATGTTTACTCTGATAAAGCCTCAGGCCGTATCGTTGGCACCACTAAGTTTAATAAATTATTAGATAAAACACCTGCTAATTATGAAATTAATCAGCAGGTTGAACTGTTGGTTGCAGAGCGTACGGATCTAGGCTTTAAAGCCATCATTAATGGTGAACATTGGGGTGTTATCTTTAAATCTGATGTGTTCGGTAAGTTGTTTGTTGGTAAACGCCTAAAAGGATATATCAAAGGTATCCGTGAAGATGGGCGTATCAACCTCTCTTTACAGAAAATTGGTGTGGCGAAAATGGATGATCTTAGTGAAAAGGTTATGCATGTATTAGAGACCAAAGGTGGCTTTTTACCTTTGAGTGATAAATCCACGCCAGAAGCAATTTTCACTGTGTTCCGTACCAGTAAAGGAACATTTAAGAAAACCATCGGCGGATTATACAAACAAGGTAAAATCCGTATAGATAAAGATGGAATTTACAAGATCTAGCATTAAGACTTTAAAAAACGCACAACCTCAAGTTGTGCGTTTTGCTATTCAGAAAGCATAAGGATAGGTGATGGGAAGAATTTTATGGGCTGTCGTATTTGTAGTGACATTTGTATGGTCTGCACTTGATCCGAAAGATACTTTTACTTGGTTTTTGGAAGTGCTGCCAGCATTGATTGGTGCGGCTATCTTACTGTTAACTTATCAACGCTTTAAGCTGACCTCATTACTTTATTTCTTCATTCTTATCCATTGCATCATTTTGATGGTGGGTGGGCATTATACGTATGCTGAAGTGCCTTTATTCGATAATCTATTTGGTGCGGCCCGTAATAATTACGACAAACTAGGTCATTTTGCGCAAGGTTTTGTTCCTGCTTTAATTGCTCGTGAACTATTGCTCAGACTCAAGGTTGTTAATGGCAAAGCATGGATGAATTTATTTGCGCTATCGGTTTGTTTAGCTTTTAGCGCCTTTTACGAGTTAATTGAGTGGTGGGTAGCGGTAGCGACGGGTGAAAATGCAGAAGCGTTCCTAGGGACCCAAGGCTATGTATGGGATACTCAGTCGGACATGGCTTTTGCTCTATTTGGGGCGATTACTTGCCTTATTTTGATGGCTAAGTGGCATGATAGACAGCTAAAGGAGCTTAAAGGGTAAAGTTTAGTTGAGTTATATCAAAGAAGTTGCTTTTCTAGGGGCAGCTTGGTGATAATTTAAACCCCTATGCTTGAACCTACGAAACAAATGGCATTAAATAGCGGCCCACTGAAAGTGAATAACTGTTATACCCAAGTAACTTCAAGAGGCAAGTTTCAGCAAGAGTAAAACAAGCTGTAGGCAAGGCAAATTGAATATGATCAGATACTATCTCTGTTCAAATATAATCAACAAGGTTTTATTATGTATCTTTTAAGTAGAAATAAAATCATGGACTATCAGGTATGGCGTGACTACTTCAATGTAAACACCATTTCCTATGAAGAAGCTGGCTTAATGATTAAAAGCCTTTGGCATGAAGCCTCATCGACCCAATCAGAATTTAACGTGTTTTGTATGTTTAAAGTCTGTGATCCTAAGAAAGCGAAATCATTTTTAAATGCTCCAGAACTGATTCAACAGCAGACAAAAGCCGGAGTAATAGAAAAAGAACACCATTTTCTTGATGAGCTGCCTCATTTTATTCGCCATTAATCTCTTCCCATATTTAATTTGCCTTGCTTAAAATTTGTTTTAATGTGGCTGAAACTCGTATATTGAAGTTATTTGGGTATATTTATACTGCTTTTAATTAATCTTCGTTAACATTGCTCTCATTTTAGTATTCGGTTTGTTACTTCTACTGAAATCAATAGAGGGTTAGGTAGCTTTATTGCTATAGTCATTTTATGGTCATAGATGGATACTCAGTGACCTTGTTATAATGGGGCGTTTTCACCTCAGTTGTTTTATACATGGAAGTTAATAATATGGAAAAGAAACAATATTGGCTTACGGGGCGGATGTGCTTACTGACCATTTGTGTTTCGGTAATGGCTCAATCGGTTCAAGCAAGAACGTGGAATGAAATTAAACAAAGTGGGGAGTTACGTATTGGCCTCACAGGAGACTACTCTCCATTGTCATTTCGT
Organism: Vibrio algivorus; assembly: GCF_030161215.1. Taxonomy (NCBI): domain Bacteria; kingdom Pseudomonadati; phylum Pseudomonadota; class Gammaproteobacteria; order Vibrionales; family Vibrionaceae; genus Vibrio; species Vibrio algivorus. The sequence goes on along the minus strand of NZ_BSPV01000004.1, from coordinate 508,155 downwards.
AATAAATTAGGGCACTTAGTCGGTTTTGATGTCGATATGACTAAGAACTTGGCTCACTCTTTAGGGCTAACGGTTAAATTTGTCGAAACTTCTTGGCCAACCTTAAGTGCTGATTTAATGGTTGATAAATTTGATATTGCGGCGGGTGGTGTCACCAAAACCGCACAAAGGCAAAAACAGTTCGCACTATCTAACTCAGTAGCTAAGAATGGCAAAATAGCATTAAGTCATTGCAGTAAAAAGTTGCTTTTCCGAACTCTAGATGAAATTGACCAACCTAACGTGAAAGTAGTCGTTAATCCAGGTGGTACCAACGAAGCGTATGTGAACTCTCATATTAAACAAGCGCAAATTATACGTAAGAAAGATAACTTTGATACCTTGCAAGCGATAAGGTCGAATCGAGCAGATGTAATGTTTACCGATTTAATCGAGGGTAAGTATTACCAAAATCAAGAGAAAGGCGTGTTTTGCATCGCCTCTGAAGAGGTACTTGCAGGGACAGAAAGCCACAAAGTTTATATGATGGATAAAAGTAATACCGAGCTACTCGTTAAAGTGAATGAGTGGTTGGCCGGCAATACTAAAAATCGCTTAGCTAAGCAATGGGAAGTCGTACAATAATCTTTTGTTCTTCTCTGAAAATCAATACGGCTCGTATAAGTAATTTACGAGCCGTAAAAAAGCCTCTCTAAAATAAATTCTTATCTCGGACCAACTCTCGAGGTAGTCCATTTTTTATGCGATTCCCTACCCATTTTCCTAGGCCAATAACCGCACTGGAATGAGTAACCATTACCTCACCAATACCTGACTCTATATTTGGGCGGACATCTCGTCCCATAAACCATTCACGAGCATCTTCGATAGACAACTCAACACTTTTAGCATTGCTTGCTTTACCCAAAGCCATTATCGCTTCATGTTGCCAGCGATAAAGAGGGGCATTTTTTTTCTTTGAGGGTTTTAATACTTCGGCTAATTTCAAGCCAATTCGACTAAAACGGAGCTCACCAATCATATGTGTCATAGCGGCAGGGAACAACCATACTTCTTGATCTCGTAACCATATTTGGCAACTTGTTGGAATATCAAGTCCAAGCGTTGATTGCAGCTCTTGTTGAATTTGTAGGCAGGTTTTGTCATTAGCTGCTTCAAAAGGAAACTTACCTAAGCGTTTTTTTACTTCAGGAGCTTGAACCGATGAAAGCTTTTTGATTTTTGCGACAAAAAAACCTTCGCTATCAAATATTTGTGGGTAAATGTGAAGAAAACCATGCTCAGTTAACGCTTTCTCAGCATTTTCAAATAAGTCACCTAGTGGTAAAAATTCAACCGCATCGCCAAACTTTTGTTTTAGGTGTAGGCAGACTTGTTGATTTTCCTGTTGATTTAGCGTGCAGGTTGAATAGGTGATCGTGCCGCCCGGTTTTAAGGCGTAGAAGGCGCTTTCAATTAGAGCTTTTTGCGTCTCGGCAATTTCAGACACTGATTCCAAATCCCAATTACTCATGGCATCAGCATCTTTACGAACCGTGCCTTCACCAGAGCAAGGTGCGTCTAATAAAATGGTATCAAAATGCTCTGGAAGCCACCCACCAAATACGCGGGCATCAAAGTTACTTAAAGCCGTATTATGAACGCCACAGCGTTGAATATTAGCACTAAGAACTTTAACTCGGCTAGCTGCGTACTCATTTGCAACCATTGCACCTTGATTATTCATTGCTGCGGCAATTTGTGTAGTCTTTGAGCCTGGTGCGGCAGCCATATCGAGTACTAGGTTAAGCTTATCATTGTCTTTTAGTAATGCACTGACAGGTAGCATTGAACTGGCTTCTTGAATGTAAAATAAGCCGGCTAAATGTTCCGCTGTATTGCCAAGTGGTACACTTTCATCTCCACGTTCTATCCAAAATCCTTCTTCACACCATGGAATCGGTGATAATTTCCAGCCTTTTTTAGCTGAAACCGTTTTGAATGTGATGACGTCGGTTTTGAGTGTATTAACCCGAATACTACGACGAAGAGGTCGTTGACATGCTGCGATAAAATCCGCCATAGATAAATGACTAGGCATAGTGGATTTAACAAGTTCAAGAAACTCATTGGGTAGCTTGACATTAGAATGCAAAAGAGTGGCCTCAACGCGTATAAAAAGTAAGGGCGAATTTTAACTGATATAAAAAAAAATGCAGCTGATTTAACGACTGCATTTTCGGTTAATTTACTTTTCTTTTATGTTGGCTATTTGGGTATCGCTAATTGCCATGTGAGCCACTGTGGTTCAGGTTCTTTATTGAGTAAAAATGTAGATTCTACCGCCGCTTTGGGTTGTAAAGGTTCGTCGTCTGGTGTCGCAAAGGCAATACCACCGCGTAATACATTATCCACCGTTCCGGCTTTTATGTTTGCACCAGATAAACCGATACTCACATTCACCCCAGAAACGTTCCAAAACACAGAATTTTTACGGATTAGGTAAGCATACTTAGGCTCAACTTCAAAGCTGGTAATGACTCGATCAGCGAGATCTCCCAATTCGACACTGGTTACATGACCAATTTCAAAATCTCGATAGAGAATTGGGGCACCAACTTTGACCGAAGAACGGCTTAAGCTCTGTAAATAGAAAGTGCTACCACTGGTTGCCTTTTCATGGGACTCAAGATTAAAAGTATAACTAAGTTGAGTTGAGTCTGAAGGGGACACCTCGATATATGGACTTAAGATAGTATCGATATGTTTTGCTCCAGAAAGACCAATTTCAGGTGAGACTACCCAGAAGTGGCTATCTTTTTTAGCAATGTTATCGACGTATTCTGGGAAAATACGAGCTGAAATCTCAACATTTTTACCAGGGAAGTTAAGGTGAACAAGCGTCACTTCACCAACTTGAACACCTTGATATTTGATAGGCATACCTTTGGTGACCGTTTCATTTTTTTCTGTCACTAAGGTGATTTTACGTCCAAACTGGCGAGCAGATTTATAATCTTGGTATAAGATCCAGTTATCATTGAGTTTATTCTCAACTCCTGCCAAGTTATCAAATGAGATACCACCTTTAAGTAAGCTGGAAATTGGTGACGCCGTCACGCTTAGGCCGCTTAGATTAGCATCTATTTTAACGCCAGAATGATTCCAAAATACCGTTTGCTTAGTGAGTAAGTGTTTGTAGCGGTTTTCGATACGAACGTGAATTTTAACGCCACCATCAACCAATGAAAATTGAGAAACTTTACCGACTTCTAGATTACGATACAAAATGGGGCTACCAATGGATACTGGAGGTAGGCTAACCGCAAATAATGTTAAGCCAGTTGAACCTGCAGTTTCATACTTAGCAAGATCGGCTAACGGCTTGCTTGCGTATAAGTGGTACTCTGAGTTGATTTTGTCATCCCCAAGACTATCAAAACTTACAGAGCCTGCTAGAAGGCGTTTTATGGGCGGCATAGAGACGTTAATGCCTGTACCAGTAAAGCTTGCGTCTACGCTAGAGGTAATGAAAAATCGGCTTTTAGACTTAATTAAGTGTAGATATTGGGTATCAATTTGAGCATTAAAACGGACACGTTCACCATCAAGATAAATTTTATTGATATTGCCTACCGGTATTCCGCGATAGAGGATCTGTGTACCTTCTTCTAAACCGTAGGTATCGTCTGCCGCTAAATTAATTTGTGTGGTTTGATGTGACGCACGTAGTAATTCATTCTTTTTCACAACATTAAAATGACGCGCTTTCTGGCCAGTACCAGGTATTAAACTAAGAAAATTACCTCGTATAAAGTTGCTGACATTTTTCATTTCAGTCAAAGAGAGTTTGGCTTCTTCTAAAACAAAATGAGAGCCAGTATTTAACGCATCTGAAAATGCAGGCTGAATCGCGGCAGATGCGACCACTTTGCTTTTGTCATCAGATAAGCCGATATCAGTTATTTGGCCAACTTCAATGCCTTTGTACATGATGGGTGCATTAGCTGAAATATTGCTGTCATCAGGTACATCCATGGTAATGCGAACACCACGGCCCGCAGTTTTGATATCTGAGTAGAGTTTATATACTTTATCTGCGCTAATCGGTTGGCCATCTTCTGGAGAATCAACTGCAATAGCTCCCATGAGCAATGAATTCAAACTGTCTAGTTGAACATCGACACCATTAAATCCAACAGTCGCACTTATACCACTAACATTCCAAAATCGGCTGTCTGAATTCACAATATGGGAATATTCTTGTTTAATCGATGTCTGAATTTTTACTGAACTGCCGTCGTCGGCTAGGGTGAAATTGGTGACTTCACCGATAGGAATCTTTCTAAACATGATTTTAGAACCGACAGAAATGGAGCCTAAATCTTTGGAGGTTAGAGTAATATTGACGCCATTTTGCGCTCGGATATCCATCGGCTCTTCTTTTAGCGCGGTGTATTCTTTTGAAATATCATGTTTTTTTCCATCCATGACATCTTCTGCTGGTTGAATAGCAATATAGTTACCGGATACAAGCGCATCCAAACCAGTGATACCACTTAAACTTGCTTTAGGTTTAACTAGCCAGAAACGGGTGTTTGTAGATAAAAGTTTGGTGGCTTTAGGGTAAATATCGGCAGTAACATAAATGTCTTTTAAATTGTCTGATAGGCTAATTTTACGGACGATACCAACTTCTAGACCTTGATAACGAATGGTCGTTCTACCTTCAATAAGCCCTTGAGCATTGGTAAAGTGAATTTGGATGCGTTGACCCATTTCACTATAACTTTTATAGCCAAGCCAGCCAGCAAGACATAAGGCGATGATCGGTAAAATCCATAGGGGCGATATCTTACGATCTTTTTTTAGTTTGACTTGGTTTTCTGGTGTCTCATTGTTCATAAGAGGATTCATTCTTATTGTTGGTTTTAGACGGTGTATCCCAAATTAGGCGCGGATCTAAGCTTTCAGCTGCACACATGGTTAATACCACCACTGCAGCAAATGCGATTGCGGCAGGGCCGGGTGAAAAATCCAAAATTTGGTCACGGTCGACAAGTGCAATGGTGGTAGCAATGACAAAAAGATCTAAGATTGACCATTTTCCTATCCATTTTACAAAGAGATAGAGTTTCATTCTTTTATATTGGTCTAGTGATGATTTTAATTGTATATAGACCAAAATATAAGCTAAACCTATAATTTTAGCTACAGGGACTAAAATACTGGCCACGAAAATAACAATGGCGATGGGTATATGACCTTTGGTTAAGCTTACAACACCGGAGAAGATAGTATCTTGATAACGAATACCATTGCTAAAAATAATCGATATTTCTAAAAAGTTGGCAGGAATGAGAAAGACGGTTGCCGCAATTAAAAAAGCCCATGTTTTTTGGATAGAGTTTGGCTTTCTATCGATGAGAGGACTATGGCAGCGTTGGCAGCTGTTATTGTTATCTTGAGATAGGTGACAGTGCTGACAGTGGGATTCAATGGCCGTAATATTCAATTCATTACTAGGATTCCAAGCCTCCCAATAGCGGCGAACACTCATACGTATAATTAAGGTGATAGCAATAATTTGCGAAAAGGTGATACAAATTAAACCAATTTTTGGGGTAACGGTTGAATACTCTAGAAGTTTGAAAGCAGCCACTGCAATACTCAATAAAAAAACATCAACCATCCACCAATGTTTTACTTTTTGATAAATGACAAGAGAGTATTTAAAAACAACAAAATTTTTATGCTTTAATCCCCAATGTGCGCCAATGACAGAAGCAAATAGCAGCACAGGAATGACAGATGAACATAAAAAAATTAAAACCCCGAGAGCGTAAAAACCTTCATTAAAGAGTGCAAATGCCCCTGAAACGAGAGTAGATGAAAAGTTTACATTAATGAGACGTATGGTAATAAAGGGTATGAATAGAGCCGGAATGAAAAATAGTAAGCCACTAAAAGCCAGCATCAAGTTGGTATTGAGTAAGAAGTCTTTGCCACGATAAAGCAAAGTATCGCACCTAGGGCAGTGTGCATTTATCCCTAAGTGCAAATCTTGGGTTATGACTTTCATATCACAACAAGGACAAATAATAGAGGGTTGAGCTTGGTGGGGGATGCTTGACATATAGTCCGAAGAAAGGTTGGATAAATTATCCTTACCTTTGGCTTTGGAACTCATGTCGTGAACATTATTAGCACTCATATTGCTCTCTGTTATTACTCTACTTATATATTAGATTGTCATTGTTATATCTGTCTTTTTCGGCGTTACCGTATAACGTTTGGTACAGACCATCTTCAACCAATAGCTCTCGATGAGTGCCACTTTGAATGACTTTGCCGTCTTCTAGAACATAGATAAGGTCTGCTTGTTGTACCGCAGACAAACGATGGGCAACGATAAGAGTAGTGCGTCCGTCAAGAAAGGTATTCATCGCTTTATGTAGTCTTGATTCTGTCGCAGTATCTAAAGCTGAGGTTGCTTCATCTAATATCACAAATTGCGGATTGGTTAATAGCATACGAGCAATCGATAATCGCTGCCTTTGTCCGCCCGATAATCGAACGCCTTGTCGACCTACTCGGGTATCTAAACCTTCAGAAAGCTGAGTGATCACATCATCTAACTGGGCCACTTCCAATACATGCCATAAAGCACTATCGGGAAAGTCACTACCAAGTGTCAGATTTTTCCTGAGGGTGTCATTAAATAGGATAGGTTGCTGTAATACAACTGCTATTTGATCACGAATTACTTCATAACCAATGTTATCAGCATTTTCACCGTTAAATTGAATTACGCCACTTTGTGGTCGGTATACACCGATAAGTAGCTGAATTAACGTTGATTTCCCACCACCGCTTGCACCAACAAGTGCCACTTTTTTACCTGCAGGTATCGCTAGGCTTAAATGGTTTAACACTTGTGACTCATCGTTGTAAGCAAAGCAGACATTATTGAGTTTGATATTGACAGGCTTATCTGTTTCAAATGGGTTAACTGTCGATGTTGGGCGGTGTTCTTCTTCCATTTGTAATAATAAATTGATGCGCTGTAATGCCGCTTTAGCGCTGTACCATGAAAACTGAACGCCTAATAGTTCTTGAACTGGGCCTAACATAAACCACAAATAACCAAAGACGGCAAAAATTTGACCAATGGTCAGATCGCTAAATAACACCATTAACATGGCGACAGCACGGAACAATTCAAACCCTAGAAGGAAGAGTAGAAAGGACAAACGTCCAGCAGCTTCAGATTGCCAAGCAAATTTATCGGCATCTTGGCGTATCTCATCAGCCTGTTGCTTTAATTGTTCTAAATAGAGCTTTTCTTTATTTGATGCTCGTAATTGATAAATACCATCAAGTACTTCAATCAAACGGTTCTGAAAACGTTCAAAAGATTGATTCTCTTTTTGTTTCAGATGCTTAACCTTGCTACCAAGCTTGCGAGAGAAGTAAATGACGATAGGGTTGACCAATAAAATAAACAAGCCTAATCGCCAATCTAACCAAAGTAATACGATGGCGGTACCAAAAACAGTTAAAAAACTAATGATGAATTTACTAAGAGTGGTCCCAATAAAAGCATCTATGGTTTCAACATCGGTAATTAAGTGAGAGTTAATGCCGCCACTACCACGGGTTTCGTATTGTTGAATACTAATTAATCCGAGTTTATCGAGCATTTTAGATCGAATGTGATAGGTGATGGTTTTTGAAACCAAAGTAAACTGTCGGCTTTGCACAATATTAAGAAGTTGGCTTACAGTACGCATTAGTACGATCAGCAAAAAAACAAAACCAATATACCCGGTTGGGTTTTGTAACGAATGGGGTAAAAGCGCATTCATAAACTCAATACCACTAGATGGTTTGTTGAGTAAGACTTCATCTACCATTAAAGGCATTAATAAAGGAATCGGCACACTGATAATAGTCGCCAAAATTGCTACCACATTGGCAAAGATTAATTTACCCTTGTGTTTCTTAACTTGAGTGAACAACCAACTCTGGTTAATTAAATGCCTATCGTTATTATTCATATTTGATAATGATTCCTATTTGCAATGTAAGGCATTGTACGTAAATTGAAAAAAAGATGGAAGACAAAGCATGAGTCTAAAGATGTACCAGCGTATTACAGCCCAAGTAAAAGCATTAATTGAATCTGAACCGGATCTTATTGCTAACTTAGCTAATATTAGCTCGTTATTGAACATGGAATTAGAAGAAATTAATTGGGTAGGTTTTTATTTGTTAAAGGATGACCAACTAGTATTGGGTCCTTTTCAAGGGTTACCAGCTTGCGTACGCATTCCATTAGGTAAAGGTGTGTGTGGCACGGCAGCAGCAGAGAATAGTGTACAGCGTATTTATGATGTTCATCAATTTGAAGGTCATATTGCTTGCGATGCCCAAAGTAATTCGGAACTTGTTATTCCATTTTCGGTCAATAATAAAGTGGTTGGCGTTTTAGATATAGATAGCCCTAATATTGGTCGTTTTTCGGAAGAGGATGAGCAAGGGTTAGTCGCAATGATGAAAGAAGTTGAGCTAATTTTGCAAACTCACTTTAAATAATAGTATTAAATGTGCATTTTTTGAGTGAAAAAAACTTTTTATTAGCATATGGGCATAATAACCTATGTTAATTTGCACGTGTTGGTGGTTTTTCGCTTCCATCTCACTATAATAGCGTGAATTATTTATACGAACACCCGTGCGGATGAGACCGCACCAACCAGGAACCCTCATGGAAAACACTGAAAAGTTAAAGAACAGCAAAGAAGTCATCGCCTATATTGCTGAACGTTTCCCACTATGCTTTACTTTAGAAGGCGAAGCAAAGCCTTTAAAAATTGGTATCTTTCAAGATCTTGCTGAGCGTCTAAACGAAGATCCTAAAGTAAGTAAAACTCAATTACGTGCTGCTTTACGTCAATACACGTCATCTTGGCGTTATCTTCACGGCGTAAAATTAGGCGCAACGCGTGTTGACCTTGATGGTAATGCGTGCGGTGAATTAGAAGCCGAGCATGTTGAGCACGCTCAAACTACACTTGCAGAAAGCAAAGCTCGTGTTCAAGCTCGTCGTAAAGAACAAGCTGATAAAAACCGTGAAGAAAGAGCGGCTAAAGCCAAAGCAAAAGCAACACCAAAAGCACCACGTAAGCCAAAAGCTGAATCTAAGAAACCTGCTCAAAAAGCGCCAGTAGTTGAAACTCGTGAATTGAAATCAGATGAAATTCTCATCGGTAAAGATATCAATGTAAACATGGGTCAAGGCAACATGGCTGCAACGATTGTTGAGATTAATAAAGACGATGTTCGTGTCCGTCTTGCTAACGGCTTACAAATGGTCGTAAAAGCGGAGCACTTGCGCGTATAAAAGGATATTCCTACGCATGAATTGCCGATTAAAAGTTTCACTACTTGCTGCTAGCTTAACGCTAGCGGCAAATTCTGCATTTGCTGTGCAGCCGACGATCAGCGAGTCACAGATTCCTACTCTGACTCCTGAGTCTCAGCATGCAATTGCAAGTCAACGAGTCGCTAAACGTTTTACTCGTTCTCATTACAAACACTTCAATCTAGATGATGCTTTTTCTAAAGGTATTTTCGACCGTTACTTGGAATCTCTCGATTACAATCGTAATATTTTCACTCAAGCTGATATTGATAGTTTCAAACCATTTGAAACGGATATTGATGATCAATTGAAGTCGGGCGATACCAAAGCTGCATTTGATATGTTTAACTTATCAATGAAGCGTCGTTATGAGCGTTTTTCTTATGCATTGACGTTGCTCGATAATGAAATAAAGTTTGATACTGATGAGAAAATGGAGCTTGATCGCTCTAAAGCTGCATGGCCTAAGGATACAGCTGAAGTCGATGAGTTGTGGCGTCAAAGAGTTAAGTATGATGCGCTAAACCTTAAGTTGACTGGTAAAAAATGGCCAGAAATTAAGGAGTTATTAACTAAGCGTTATAATAATGCCATCAAGCGAATTACTCAGGCTCATAGTGAAGATGTTTTTCAAATCTACATGAATGCGTTTGCTCGCCAAATCGATCCACACACTAGTTATCTATCACCTCGTTCCGCGGATGAATTCCAATCTGAAATGAGTTTGTCGTTAGAAGGGATTGGTGCGGTTTTACAATCAGAAGATGATTATACCATCATTCGTTCGCTAGTAACGGGTGGTCCAGCAGCCGGTTCGAAAGAACTTTCTGAAGGGGATAAAATCATCGCGGTTGGTCAAGATGGTAAAAAGATGGTTGATATCATTGGAATGCGTCTTGATGATGTTGTGCAACTGATTAAAGGTCCGAAAGGAACCAAAGTTAACCTGCAGATCTTACCTGAAGGGAAGAATGCAAAAAGTCACGTTGTCACAATTGTGCGTGATAAAATTCGTTTAGAAGACCGTGCTGTTAAATCAAAAGTTATTGAAAAGAATGGCAAAACAATCGGTGTGTTAGAAGTTCCAAGTTTCTATGTTGGATTGGCTAAAGATACCAATAAACTATTAGCTGAGTTTAATCAGAAAAAAGTAGATGGTGTTGTCGTTGATTTACGTAACAATGGCGGTGGAGCATTAACAGAGGCTATTGATTTATCTGGTTTATTTATCACCCAAGGACCCGTAGTTCAAGTCCGTGATAGTTATGACAGAGTGAATGTTGATAGCGATACCGATGCTGTTGAACATTATGATGGCCCATTAACGGTATTAATTAACCGCTACAGTGCATCGGCATCTGAAATTTTTGCAGCAGCAATGCAAGACTACGATCGTGCAATCATTCTTGGTGAAAATTCTTATGGTAAAGGAACGGTTCAGCAACATCGTTCATTAACGCATATTTATGATACTTTCGATCAAGAATTAGGTTACGTGCAATATACGATTCAAAAATTTTACCGTATCAGTGGTGGCAGCACACAAAGAAAAGGGGTGTCACCTGATATTCCATTCCCAACTGCAATTGCGCCTGAAGATACAGGAGAAAGTGTAGAAGATAATGCTCTGCCTTGGGATCAAATTCCAGCGGCTAACTATACCCCAGTTGAATCGAAAGATGCATTACAAGCTGAAGTCGCGAAATTAACTACTTTACATAAGCAGCGTATTGCTAACGACCTTGAGTTTTCATTTATTCAGCAAAATATTGAGAAATATCAAGCAGAAAAAGATGATACTACGATTTCTTTAAATGAGAAGTTCCGTGAAGCTGAAGTCGATAAAGCGGATAAAGAGCGATTAGAGCGTGTAAACAAACGCCAAAAATTAGCAGGTAAACCAGAGTTTAAAACTTTGGACGATATCCCTAAAGACTATGAAGCACCAGATGCTTATTTAGATGAAGCTGTTTCTATTACTGCAGATTTATCAAATAGTTAGTTGTATTCGTTTTGTTTTACCTATATCAAGCGAGGCCATTTCGGTCTCGCTTTTTTTATTCAATTCAATTTGCCGCTCTTAAAACATACAACTATCCTTAATTCATAGGTTCAAGTCTTTTCCTTTTCGATATGCCTGAGTGAAGAGCCTTTATGTCGTATTTACAATGATATGGAGAGAGGCGGATGAAAAGTTTAATTGTGCTATTAAGTAGTCTTGCCTTAGGGGCTGCGGCGTTCGAGTCACCTAAAAAATATGATATGTTTTTGTTTGATAATCCTTTTTTGATTGGACAGTGGCATGTTATTAATCCTTCACCAGAACTAATCCCCGAAGATTTCCTATCTATTACTTTGCAATTAGAATCTAACTATCAGTTTGAAATTCAAATTAAGCGTAAAGATCATACTGTTCATTCATGGTCTGGAGAATATTCTGTGAGTAATGCAAAAATCATTTTGGGTACTCAGTCTGAGGCTCCTCAATCGTATCAATATAGTGTAAATGCCAATCAACTATTATTAAATGGTGTTGCGTTTAATAAAACGGTACCTAAACATTTATCCGGCTACTGGCGTAGTATTGAAGTAAAAGGTGGAGATGTTGCTTCTAGCTCAGTATCTGATATTGATTTGGTTCTATATCCCAACTTTTATTTTTCCATTCAATCCTTTAATGAGAAAGGTGATAACAAGTATCGCGATGGCGTTTACTATATAGAAGACAATTACATTTACTTTATCTATAGCGATGGAGAGCAATCATCTCAATTTGCATTAAACTCTGATCAGTTAGTGTTGAGTAGTCATGATGTGGATATGTATATTGCTTTTCAGCGCAGCAACCTCAAGCTTCATTGAAAAATAGCAAAGGCAGCTTAATAAATAATCATAATAGCTTTTGATAAAGTGTTTATTAGCATTTCTGCTGTGGGCTAATGGGAAATATCAATATTTTGTGCAAGAATGGTTTGACTCATTCGAACATGAAAAGGATTGAATATGACTCACCAGCCACAAGCTAAGTACCGTAAAGATTACACTTCTCCAGATTTTACGATTAGCGATCTCGATTTAACGTTTGATTTATTTGATCAAGAGACAACGGTTACTGCTGTCTCTAAAGTGATTAAGCAAAAAGATAACTCAACACTTACCTTAGACGGTGAGCATATGGAGTTGGCTGGTATTCAAATTGATGGAGTGGAGTGGTCAGCTTATGAGCTTACTGACACCAATCTTCATATTCATGACTTACCGAAAGAATTTGAATTAGCCATCATCACTAAAGTTAATCCATCTGAAAATACGGCATTAGAAGGCTTGTATAAATCTGGCGGTGCATTCTGTACTCAGTGTGAAGCCGAAGGTTTCCGCCGGATTACTTATTTCCTTGATCGTCCAGATGTGTTGGCAAAATACACCACTACCGTTATTGCAGATAAAGAAACCAATCCTTACTTGTTAAGCAATGGTAACCGAGTAGATAGTGGTGATCTTGATAATGGTCGTCATTGGGTGAAGTGGTCGGATCCACACCCAAAACCATCGTACTTGTTTGCTTTAGTAGCAGGCCAATTTGATGTATTAAGAGATCAATTCACGACAATGTCTGGTCGTAAAGTGGACTTAGAAATCTTTGTTGATCAAGGCAACCTAGATAGAGCACCACACGCAATGGCTTCACTGATTAATGCAATGAAGTGGGATGAAGAGCGCTTTGGATTAGAGTATGACCTTGATATTTATATGATTGTAGCGGTTGATTTCTTCAACATGGGCGCAATGGAAAACAAAGGTTTGAATGTCTTTAACTCTAAGTACGTATTGGCGAATGACCAAACTGCAACCGATACTGATTACCTAGGCATTGAAGCTGTGATTGGTCATGAATACTTCCATAACTGGACGGGTAACCGAATTACTTGTCGTGATTGGTTCCAACTGAGTCTGAAAGAAGGCTTAACGGTTTTTCGTGATCAAGAATTTTCTTCTGATCTAGGCTCGCGCGCTGTTAATCGTATTAATAATGTTCGCATTATTCGTGGCCCACAATTTGCTGAAGATGCCAGCCCAATGTCACACCCAATTCGTCCTGAAACAGTTATAGAAATGAATAACTTCTATACTTTAACCGTGTATGAAAAAGGTAGTGAAGTGATCCGAATGATCCACACCTTACTGGGCGAAGAGAATTTCCAAAAGGGTATGAAACTTTACGTTGAGCGCCATGATGGAACCGCGGCGACTTGTGATGATTTTGTTGCGGCTATGGAAGATGCATCTGGTGTTGATTTACAGCAGTTCCGCTTGTGGTATAGCCAATCAGGTACACCACAAGTAAAAGCGACAACAAACTATGATCAGCAAAATAGAACTTTCACTTTACAGCTGACTCAAGCAACGGCAGCAACACAAGATCAGCCTGAAAAACAAGCTCTACATATTCCAATGAATGTTGAATTATATGCCCAAGATGGCAGCATAATTCCTATGGTTATAAATGATAAACCAGCTGGCAATATATTGAATTTCACGCAAGATGAACAAAGTTTTGTATTTGAAAATGTCTCAGAAAAACCGGTAATCTCGTTACTGCGCGAATTCTCTGCACCAATTAAATTACACTACGACTATTCTGATGAAGATCTGATGTTCCTAATGGTTAAAGCACAGAATGAATTTGCTTGTTGGGATGCTGGACAGAACTTGATTGCTAAATATTTACGTCAAAATATTGCCGCATTTCAAACGGACAAAGAATTATCTTTACCACAGTCCGTGCTCGATGCATTTAAAGGTATTTTATTAAGTGAAACATTAGAGCCTGCCTTTATCTCCGAAATGCTTACGCTACCAAGTCAGAACGAAGTAGCAGGTTGGTTTAAACCGGTTGATGTTGATGCAATCGCTGAGGCACTAGGCTTTATGAAACGTGCCATTGCAGCAGAATTAGTTGAAGAACTGACTGCTATGTACCACAACTTAAAGCAAGATCAATATTCGGTAGAACATGATTGTATTGGTAAACGTTCATTACGTAATACTTGTTTAGCCTATTTAGCAGTGACAGATGAAGGTGAAAAGCTGGTCACAGCACAATATCAATCTGCAAATAATATGACAGATACAATGGCGGCGATGAGTTCAGCTAACCAAGCACAATTAGCTTGTCGTGAATCACTAATGAAAGATTTTAGTGATAAGTGGAGCCATGATGGTTTGGTTATGGATAAGTGGTTTATGTTGCAAGGAACGAATCCTGCAAATAATGCTTTAGAGATGATAAAGCAAACCATGTCTCATACTGCATTTAGCTTGAAAAATCCCAATAGAACGCGCAGCTTGGTTGGTGCTTTTTTCGGACAAAATCCAGTGAACTTCCACAAAATTGATGGTTCGGGTTATCAATTTGCCAGTGAGATTCTTATTCAACTGAATGAAAGTAATCCACAGGTTGCTTCTCGTATGATCGATCCTTTATTGAAGTATCGCCAATACGATGAAACTCGTCAGGTACTTATTCGTACTGAGCTAGAAAAGTTATCGAAACTTGAGAATCTGGCTAAAGATCTTTATGAAAAAATCAATAAGGCATTAGAGGCATAAGTCTAACCCTCACAACTTCAATATCATTAATGATAAATCTATAAGCAGTCTTCGGGCTGCTTTTTTCGTTTTATACCTTTGAGAAACAAAGCGATTTCGCTCTTTTAATTATAAAAGTTACCGATAAGTTAAGCTCTTTATAGCGAAAGTGATTATAACAAGTCGCTTAAACAGATGTTTCATTTTTACATTGATAATTTTGAAGTGGTTCCAATAAGTACCTAGGTCACATATTCGACTTTTATCCTGTATATCGCTAGGAAACCATTTAACTTTCTATCAATACTACTCTTACAATATACCTGTATCTAAATAACATCTGGCGGCTTTTGGAATAAGTAATTAAAGATTCTAACCAGTCGTTTTTTAGAAGTGTTTGGTACTGTTTTATAGCGTGAACAATATAAAAATAAATGTTCTACCCATTTTGTGGAGTGTAAAGATGCCAACGAGTGAAAAAGTCACCCCTGTATTACTTGAGAAAGTCTACCAACTCATACAGGACAAATTAGAATCCGAAACTCAGCCTTTAGTCAGCAAATTAGCTGAACATCTATACAGTAATATTTCGCAAGATGATCTTTTTCAAAGGAATGAATCTGATCTCTACGGTGCTGTTGTCAGTTTGTGGCAGCACATCCTAGAAAAAGACGCCGACATGGTGTCAGTGAAAGTGTTCAACCCAACATTAAGCCGCCAAGGTTGGCAGTCGAGTCATACGGTTATTGAGATAGTCGTACCTGATTCAGCATTCTTAGTCGACTCCATCAAAATGGCGATTAATCGTTTAGGGTTAACCAGTCACTTTATGGCCAATGCCCCCACTCAAATTAGTCGAAATAAAGGTGAAGTTGTTGCTATCAATGATGGACAAGGTGACATGCAATCTTTATTTCATATTGAAATAGATCGTTTGAATGACAAAGCTCGAATGTCAGAATTGAAAGAAGAATTATTGTCGGTTTTGAAAGATACTCGCTTAGTCGTTGAAGATTGGCACGAGATGAGTGACAAGTTACTACTTGCGATAAAAGAAACTGAAGACAATATAAAAAATATCCCATTAGAGAAAGAGCGATTACAAGAAGACTTAGCATTTCTACGCTGGCTTGGTGAACATAACTTTACCTTTATGGGGTACAAAGAATTTGAGCTAAAAGCCACAAAAGGGGACTTAGAGCTTAATCCATCTCAATCTCCTGCACTTGGTTTACTGAAACAAGAAAGTCGAATTCGCAGTTACAAACTATCTCAACTCCTTGAATCTGCAAGAGTGGAAGTCACCAAGCAAGAGCTGTTAGTTTTAACAAAAGGCAGTCATGCTTCTACTATTCACCGTCGTGCTCACACCGATTATGTTGGCATCAAAAAGTTTGATGATAAAGGTAAAGTGATTGGAGAGCATCGTTTTGTCGGCCTATACACCTCAGCGGTTTATAACCAAAGTGTTGGTAGCATTCCGCTTATTCGAGATAAAGTTGCGCGTATTTTGCAATCAAGTGGTTATCTAAAAGGATCGTATTCCTGGAAAGCGTTGCATAATATTTTAGAAAACTATCCAAGAGATGAACTCCTTCAAGCCACTGAAGAAGAGTTACTTGAAGTGGGGATGGGTGTCGTGCAAATGCAGGACCGTGATCTATTACGTCTGTTCGTTCGCAAAGACCCATTCGGACGTTTCTTTAGTTGCATGGTCTACGTAACCAAAGAGCGCTATAACACAGAGCTTCGATTCAAAACTCAGCAGATCTTTAAAAACTACTTTAAAAGCGATCAAGATGTTGAGTTTACTACCTACTTTTCGGAAAGCCCGCTAGCAAGAACCCACTACATAGTACGAGTGGATAATAATAATCAAGATATCAATGTTAAATCTATTGAGAGGGATCTGATGGAAGCGTCTTCATCTTGGGATGATCGTTTAACCCAATCTATTATGGGCAATTTTGGCGAAAATAAAGGTACTGAACTGGCTAAGCAATACCAAGATGCTTTCCCTCGCTCATATAAAGAAGCTACATTAGCTGGTGGTACAGCCGTTGCCGATATTGAGTTGTTAGAATCTTTAAATGAAGATAAAAAACTGGGCATGTTGTTTTATCGCCCGCAAGAAGTGAGAGCGGATTCAAAAGCAGTCCGTCTGAAATTGTACCATCGTGATGAACCAATCCATCTTTCTGATGTAATGCCAATGCTTGAAAACCTTGGACTTAGAGTGATCGGAGAATCACCATATGAGATCGAAAAAGCGGATGGGACGGTATTTTGGATCTTAGATTTCTCAATGTTGCACCGTGGTGATCAAAGTGTCGATCTACGTGAAGCGCAAGATCGTTTCCAGAAAGCGTTTGCGGCAATTTGGTCTGGCGATCTCGAGAGTGATGGTTTTAACAGATTGATTCTATCAGCGGGGTTAACCGGTAGAGAAGTCACGATATTACGAAGCTATGCACGTTACATGCGTCAAGTAGGCTTCCCATTTAGTCAACAATATATTGAAGATACACTTTCTAATCATCCTAAATTGGCACAAGCCTTAGTTGCCTTATTTGTGAAACGCTTTGATCCAAAAGTGAAAGTAAGAGGTAAAGGGGAAGAGAAACTGGTTGCTTCAATTAAAGAGCAATTAGAGAAAGTTGAAAGTTTAGATGATGATCGGATTATTCGTCGTTACATGGAAATGATCCAAGCAACCATTAGAACTAACTTCTATCAAACGGATGAAAATGGTATCGAAAAACCGTGGTTAGCGCTGAAATTGATGCCTAGAAATATCCCAGAAATTCCAGCCCCAGTACCTGAATTTGAGATTTTTGTTTATGCACCGGATGTAGAAGGTGTGCATTTACGTGCTGGTAAAGTTGCTCGTGGTGGGCTGCGTTGGTCTGATCGTCAAGAAGACTTCCGTACTGAAATTTTAGGCTTGGTTAAAGCGCAACAAGTTAAAAATACAGTGATTGTTCCAGTAGGAGCAAAAGGTGGCTTTGTTTGTAAGCGTCAACAAAACTTTACTACTCGAGATGAAATTTTTGCCGAAGGGAAGCGTTGCTATAAACGTTTTATTCGAGCGCTATTAGATGTATCCGATAACATTATTGAAGGCGAAATTGTGCCACCGACTAATGTGGTTCGACATGATGCTGATGATGCTTACCTTGTTGTTGCCGCCGATAAAGGAACCGCAACCTTCTCTGATATTGCCAACTCAGTTTCGGCTGAATACAATTTTTGGCTAGGTGATGCTTTTGCTTCTGGTGGTTCAAATGGTTACGATCACAAGGCAATGGGGATTACCGCTAAAGGTGGTTGGGAGTCGGTAAAACGTCACTTCCGCGAAATGGGTATTAATTGCCAAACCACTGATTTTACTTGTGTTGCGATTGGTGATATGGCTGGTGATGTATTTGGTAATGGTATGTTGTTATCTAAACATACTCGCCTCCAAGCAGCTTTCAACCACATGCATATATTTATTGATCCAAATCCAGATTCGGCAAGCAGTTGGAAAGAAAGAGATCGCTTGTTCAAATTACCACGATCGAGTTGGGAAGATTACGATCAAAGTTTGATCTCACAAGGTGGAGGTATATTCTCAAGACGCTCTAAGTCGATCTCGTTGACCCCTGAGATCCAAAAAATGGTCGGCACGCAAAAGCAATCTGTCACGCCAACAGAATTGATCAAGTTGCTGCTGAAAATGAATGTTGATCTACTGTGGAACGGTGGCATCGGTACTTACATTAAATCGTCAGAAGAAAACCATACTGATGTTGGTGATAGAGCCAATGATAGTCTGCGTATTGATGGCCGAGAACTACGCGCCAAAGTTGTCGGTGAAGGCGGTAACTTAGGCATGACGCAGCTTGGCCGTATTGAATATGCACTCACTGGCGGCCGAGTAAATACCGACTTTGTTGATAATGTTGGTGGTGTAGATTGTTCTGATAATGAAGTGAATATTAAGATCTTCTTGAATACGCTAGTCAGCAATGGCGATCTGACCATCAAGCAACGTAACGAAGTACTTAATAGTATGGAAGACGAAATTGGCGAGATTGTTTTAGAAGACGCGTACTGCCAGTCAGAGTCTATTTCGGTGAGTGAGCATCAAGGTACTGCTCAAGTGAAAGAGCAAATTCGCTTTATTCATGCATTAGAAAAGCTTGGCAAATTAGATCGCGCTTTAGAATATATTCCTGACGATGAAACCTTATTGGAGAGGGAAAAGCAGGGCAAAGGGCTGACTCGACCTGAGCTTTCAGTATTGATTGCCTACGCTAAAATGGTGCTTAAAGAGCAACTTGCTTGTGAAGAGATTGCCAATGACCCATTTAATGCACAATTGTTAACTTATTACTTCCCAACCAAGTTACGCCGTAACTATGGTTCATACATGGATCAACATCCATTAAGACAAGAAATTATCGCCACTTCACTTGCCAATCAAATGGTCAATGAAATGGGCTGTAATTTTGTCTCGCGCTTACATGATGAGACAGGGGCAAGTGTGATTGATATTACTAATGCCTATGTCGCTGCGAGAGAGATATTTGATGCTGGCTCTATGTTTGACAAGGTGCGAAGCCTAGATAATACAGCCACATCAGAAGTACAGTATGAATTATTGATGTCTTTACGCCGTATTTTACGCCGATCATCTCGTTGGTTACTAAGAAATCGTATGCTTAAATTAAGTGTTAATGAAATCATTAAACACTACCAAGCAGATGTGATTGCCGTTCAAACGAAAATCGATGATTACTTAGTCAAAGATGAAGTGAAAGAGCACAATCAGCAAGCTCAGTCTTGGATAAAACAAGGTGTAGACTCTGAATTGGCAAATAAGATCTCTCGTTTAACCAGCTTGTATTCTGCTTTAGATATTTCTACGGTAGCAGCTGAATGTGAGGTGACGATTGAACAAACCGCTAAGATGTATTTCACCCTAGGGGATCGATTGTCACTGCATTGGTTCTTGAATCAAATCAATAATCAACCGGTTGATAACCACTGGCAAGCACTTGCTCGTGCAACATTCCGTGAAGATCTCGATTGGCAGCAACGCAATTTAACATTACAAGTTCTTTCTTGTCGTTGTGATGATAAGCAAGCTAGGAAAGTAGAAAGTGAGTTAAGTGATTGGCTGGAATCTAATCGACCATCACTAGAACGTTGGGAAAATATTTTGAATGAGTTCAAAGTCGGTTCTGCACATGAATTCGCTAAGTTTTCCGTCGCACTTCGTGAGCTTATGCTTTTAAACTTAAATTGTGCCGCTAACAGGTGAACAAATAGGTGACCCTGTAACTAATGTTTTGTGTTTTAGCTTTGATTTCATCTATAGCAGTATGAGATCAAAGCTCTGCAAACGATTACAGTAGTATAAGACTGATAACAAAGGTATACTTCGCCCCGGAATTTCGGGGCTTTTTTGATCTTATTTGGAGGAAGTATGCTTTACCGTATCGCCAGAGCTGGCTTGTTTAAATTCAACGCAGAAACAGCACATGAATTAGCGATTAAGAATTTAAGAAGACTGAATGGAACACCTTTAGACTTTTTCTTCCGCCAAAACCTACCAATTCGTTCTGTTGAAGTGATGGGGTTGACATTTAAGAACCCAGTTGGCCTTGCCGCTGGCATGGATAAAAATGGCGAATGCATTGATGCCTTTGGCGCGATGGGGTTCGGTTTTTTAGAAATTGGTACAGTGACGCCACGTCCACAACCTGGTAATGATAAACCACGCTGCTTCCGAATTGTTGAAGCTGAAGGGATTATCAATCGTATGGGGTTCAATAATGAAGGTGTTGATGCACTTATTGAAAATGTTAAGCAATCAAACTTTGATGGCATCCTAGGCATCAATATTGGTAAGAATAAAGATACACCAATTGAAAAGGGTACTGAAGACTACTTAATTTGTATGGAAAAAGTGTATCCATATGCAGGTTATATTGCCGCTAACATTTCTTCTCCAAATACTCCTGGGCTACGTACATTACAATACGGTGAAGCCTTGGATGAATTATTGTCGGCCTTAAAAGAAAAACAAACTGAACTGGCTAAGCAATACGATAAATATGTTCCATTAGCGTTAAAAATTGCCCCAGATTTAACCGATGATGAATTAAAGCAAATCTGTGACTCACTGAAGAAGTATAAGATTGATGGTGTTATCGCAACCAACACAACACTGGATCGTACTTTAGTCGACGGTATGAAAAATGCCAATGAAACAGGGGGCTTAAGTGGTCGTCCTGTGCAATCGAAAAGTACTGAAGTGATCCGTCAGCTTTATAAAGAGCTAGGTGAAGAGATCCCGATCATTGGTGTTGGTGGTATTGATTCTTATGTTGCAGCAAAAGAGAAAATGATGGCTGGCGCAAAACTTGTACAAGTGTATTCGGGTTTCATTTATCATGGACCTAACTTGATTAAAGATATCGTTAAAAATATTTAATCCCGCTGTACCCCCAAATGATCTTAAGATGCTGAAACTCACATCTTGGGGTTACCTGGGTATAATTACCAAAAAAGCAAGAAAAAGTTCTCACCTTAAAATCCAATTTCAGCCTGAAAAGAGGAATATGTTTTCCTCTTTTTTTTTGCCTATCTGTTTGTACAATCAAAGAACATCTAACGGATAGACGAGAAGTGGAGTGTCTATTTCACTTTATTTTTGAAGAGGCTGAAACAATGCTTAAACCGAGTGATACATGGAAATGGTATTACAATGAGACCAACAAGTCCCTTATGCTGGATCTTGGGCGGGACATGGTTTTCAGCGTAAATCTTCCTCAAAAACTTCTAGTAAACAGTGCATTTCAAGAAAATGAATTTTCTGTTGATGATGCATCTAGCTACCACAAATTTAAACAACAAGTTGATGTACTTCCTTTATCAGAACCAAGAAAAGCAGAATTGGCATTAAATAGCGTCGCAGCTCGTCGCTTTCATAAACCAGTTCAACCTAAGAGTTGGTTCTTCTCTTCACAAGGCGGCGATTTTGCGCCAGAAGAGGGGGAGATTGTACATTTACGTAATTGCTTCTCTGAGGGCCATTTCATGGTGGTTGAAGTTGGAGAAAGCGCCAGTATTTGTGTCTCTGTCTCTTTGCGTGATTTCAGTCTTACAGAGTCCAAAGCGCTTAAATTTGGTGAACCAATTAAAGTGATGCACGATCGCTTTG
The DNA here is from genome assembly GCF_030161215.1 of Vibrio algivorus. Lineage (NCBI taxonomy): Bacteria > Pseudomonadati > Pseudomonadota > Gammaproteobacteria > Vibrionales > Vibrionaceae > Vibrio > Vibrio algivorus. Next base: position 485,947 of record NZ_BSPV01000004.1, on the reverse strand, counting down.
CGAAAGCTAACTTACATACTCAGTTTGAAACTTATGCAATGGTAGGGTAATTACCTTATCTAAACCAGTTCGTTCCTTGTTGTTCATTCGGTCGGCCTTAGCGCCGGCTTTTTTTTGCCTAAAATTTCCTACCAATAGTTACTACCTTCAGTTAACGACTAGCTAAAAATCACATAAAACCAACTTAGTTTGGCTATTGATTCACCAACTCATCGCTATCAATACACAATTAAAACTGTGAATAGGGCAAAATAAAAGCAATACAAAGGCAGTTTTTAAACAAAAATGAAAGTTTTTTAAGCCTTATTTCATCGTATATCTTCCCTTTAAAGTGAACAAATTCCCCATTTAAGCTTATTTAGTAATAAATTTACACTGTAAAAACACCATTGGTATAGACCAATAATGTGTGCTTTATTGGGTGAATAAGTATTCACTTTCGTTTCGGTGTCGATATTTTATATATGCGCATGCTGCATATTTAAATAAAACGAAGTTAGTTAGTGCAGATGTGCTAGTTGTTTAGGATTTAAGTGCTGGAATGAGATGTGCAGGGGGATATTTGAAGTGCTGAATGATGAATGTGGAAAAATATGATGACTTTTCTGTGATATTCGGTGCTTAAAGCATGTAGGTGGTCGCATAAGGTAGGGGTTTCGTTATATAATCTGACTCCATTTATTACCGTACTGAAAGTTATAATGAATCAATATTTAGCGATAACATCTAATGGCCTTGAAAATTTGCTCGCTGATGAGCTGACACAACTAGGTGTTACCGATGCAAAACCAGTGCAAGCAGGGGTTCGATTTACTGCTACCAATGCACAACTTTACCGCTGTTGCCTATGGAGCCGCTTGGCTTCTCGTTTCGTATTAATTCTTTCTGAGTTTTACTGTAACGATGATATGGATCTTTATTTATCAGCCTCTGCAGTAAATTGGTCTTCTTATTTCTCGGTGAACAAGCGTCTAATTGTTGATTTCAATGGTACCAACCGCGAAATTCGCAACAGTCAGTATGGTGCGATGAAAGTAAAAGATGCCATCGTTGATAGCTTTACTAAAAAAGACTTAGGTCGCCCGGAGATCAGCAAAGATCAGCCAGATCTTCGCATCCATGTTCGTTTGCATCGTGATAGAGCGATTCTTGGTATTGATATGGTAGGCCGTGGTTTGCATCAACGTGGCTATCGTATTCAAGCCGGTGCAGCGCCATTAAGAGAAACCTTAGCGTGTGCGATTGTTAGCCGTAGTGGTTGGGATAAATCTCAGCCTTTACTCGATCCTATGTGTGGTTCAGGTACTTTGCTTATCGAAGCGGCTTTAATGGCTGCGAATGTGGCTCCAGGTATTCAACGCGCCACATGGGCTTTTGAGTCACTATATGATTTTGAATCTGAAGTTTGGGCCGAAATTAAAGCCGAAGCTAGTGTTCAAGGGCGTAAGGGTATTAAAGCGCTTGGTGAAAATCGTTTCTTTGGTATTGATAATGATCGTCGTGTTTTACAAACAGCCAAAGACAATGCCAAGCGTGCTGGTTTAGAAGGTGTGATTCAATTTAGCCTAGGTGATGCCGCTAAACTTGAAAAACCACAGGGCTTTACTGAAGGCGTGGTGATTTGTAACCCGCCTTATGGTGAGCGTTTAGGTACTGAGCCTGGCCTTATTGCTCTTTATACGTCGTTTGGTGTGCAATTAAAGAGTGAGTTTGCGGGGAGTCAGGCTTCTATCTTCTCTTCAAGTGAAGAGTTATTAAGTTGCCTACGTATGCGAGCGGATAAGCAATATAAATTGAGTAATGGTGCGTTACCGTGTCACCAAAAAAACTACTCAATTACCGCACGAGTGAATCCAAATGGTGAAACGTTGCGTCATTCTGAGAAAGAAGAGGCACAAATTGCTCCTGATTTTGCTAACCGTTTAAAGAAAAACTTAAGCAAAATAGGCAAATGGGCGAAACGTGAGCAACTCGATTGCTATCGTGTGTATGATGCAGACTTACCTAATTACAATGTGGCAATTGATCTGTATTTAGATCACGTCGTTATTCAAGAGTATGCGCCACCTAAGACTATTCCAGAAGAGGTGGCTAAGCGTCGTTTGACGGACATTATTCGTGCGACCATTCAAGTGTTAGGTGTTGATGCTAATAAAGTCATAATTAAAACTCGCGAAAAGCAAAAAGGCAAACGCCAATACCAGAAGTTATCGCAAGATTCTGAATACTTAAAAGTGAACGAATATGGCGTTCAACTATTAGTTAATCTGCAAGATTATCTTGATACCGGTTTATTCCTTGATCATAAATTAACCCGTCGTCGTTTAGGTCAAATGGCAGAAGGTAAAGACTTCTTGAATTTGTTTGCCTACACGGGTAGTGCAACGGTACATGCTGCGGCTGGTGGTGCGAAAAGCACAACGACGGTTGATATGTCGAATACTTATCTACAGTGGGCTCAACGTAATATGGAGCTTAATGGTTTTACCGGTGAAGCGCATCAATTTGAACAAGCTGATTGTTTGCAATGGTTACAACATGAAGATAGAACGTTTGATTTGATTTTTATCGATCCACCAACGTTTTCTAACTCAAAACGTATGGAGCAAACTTTCGATATTCAACGAGATCATTTAATGTTGATGGAAAATCTAAAGCGTCTGATGCGTGAAGATGCTGTTGTCGTCTTTTCGAACAATAAACGCTTATTTAAGATGGATCTCGATGGTTTAGAACAATTAGGTCTTAAGGCTGAAAATATTTCAGCGAAGACATTGCCGCTGGATTTTTCTCGTAATAAGCATATCCATAACTGTTGGATCATTACTCATCGTGGCTGAGTAATATACTTGTATACATAAGTTATTTGAGTATAAAAGTTAAATAACATAGGGGTAGAAAACAAAAGTGCTGACGCTGTACTCAACTTCGGGTTGTCATTTATGCGAATTAGCTTACCAACAGCTTGATACTTTATGGGGGGAAGATTCTCAACAATCTTTAGCGCATACAGTACAAGTGATTGATATTGCTTTTGATGATGCATTATTTTCTCGTTACGGTGTCACCATTCCTGTGCTTGCCTTACACTCACAAGATATACAAAACGACCAAAGTAACTTAAAACACCAAAATAACTTACAAAGCATTGTTAGTGAGTTATTTTGGCCATTCAATTTAGACGAATTACAAGCGTGGTTAAAACAAAATGGCATTAATTACCATTCATAACGGCCAGCTGGCTTTTGGCGATCATCCATTATTAGATAAAGCCGATTTTGCGCTTCAGCAAAACGAAAGAGTATGTTTGGTTGGCCGCAATGGTGCAGGTAAATCCACCATGATGAAAGTGCTTGCAGGCGAAATCATCATGGATGACGGCAAAATTCAAATTGAGCAAGATGTGGTGGTGTCTCGTTTAGAGCAAGATCCACCAAGAAATGCCGAAGGTACGGTTTACGACTATGTTGCAGAAGGGCTAGCGGAAGTCGGTGAGTTATTAAAAGAATACCAGCACCAGCTAGACATCATGGCGGAAGATCCGTCTGATAAGAACATTAATCGCTTATCTAAAATCCAAGAACAGCTTGATCATAATGATGGTTGGCGTCTTGAAGATCGCATTAAAAATATTTTGACGTCTTTATCTCTTGATGAACATACGTTACTGACGAGTTTATCTGGTGGTTGGCAACGTAAAGCTGCTCTAGCTCGCGCACTAGTGTGTGATCCAGATGTGCTATTACTTGATGAGCCAACTAACCACTTAGATGTCACCACGATTGAATGGCTGGAAGCATTTTTGAAAGACTTCCGTGGTTCGATTGTGTTTATTTCGCATGACCGTGCTTTTATCCAATCGATGGCAACACGTATTCTCGATTTAGATCGCGGAAAACTAAGTTCTTACCCTGGTAACTATGAACAGTATTTGATTGATAAAGAAGAAGCGTTGCGTGTTGAAGAAATGCAAAATGCGGAGTTTGATAAAAAGCTTGCTCAAGAAGAAGTTTGGATCCGTCAAGGTATCAAAGCGCGCCGTACTCGTAACGAAGGGCGTGTTCGAGCGCTTAAAAAGCTCCGTGAAGAACGCTCTGAGCGTCGAGAAGTTCAGGGTAAAGCTAACATTCAAATCGATGAGTCTAATCGCTCTGGTAAAATCATTTTTGAAGCAGAGAATCTATGCTATCAAATTGATGGTAAAACCATTGTAGATGATTTCAGCTTCAATATTATGCGTGGTGATCGTATTGCCTTAATTGGTCCAAACGGTTGTGGTAAAAGTACCTTATTGAAGTTGTTGCTTGATAAGTTAAAACCAGATTCAGGTCGCTTGCATTGCGGAACAAAATTGGAAGTTGCTTATTTTGATCAATATCGCGAAGTACTCGATCCTGAAAAAACAGTGATGGATAACTTAGCTGACGGTAAGCAGGAAGTGACGGTAGGTGGAAGAACTCGCCACGCATTAGGTTATTTGCAAGATTTCCTATTTGAACCGAAAAGGGCACGTACGCCGGTTAAAGCTTTATCTGGCGGTGAGAAAAACCGCTTACTTTTAGCGCGCTTGTTCTTAAAATCGAATAATTTATTGATTCTAGATGAACCAACCAACGATTTAGATATCGAAACATTGGAACTTTTGGAAGAAATTCTTGCCAACTATCAAGGTACTTTGCTTTTAGTGAGTCACGATCGTCAATTCGTTGATAATACCGTGACAACCAGTTGGATTTTTGAAGGTAACGGTAAGATCGAGGAGTTTGTTGGTGGCTACCATGATGCTCAAGAGCAACGAGCTCAAGTGTTGTTGGCTCGTGGTGTTACGCAACAAGCTTCTGGGAACGAAAAACCAACGAAAGCGGACAAAGTGGTTGAGAATACTCCCAAAATTCAACTAAATACTAACAAACCGAAGAAGTTATCTTATAAACTGCAACGAGAGTTAGAATCCTTGCCTCAAGTGCTAGAGTCACTGGAAGCAGAAATTGAACAATTACAAGCTCAGGTCAATCAACCTGATTTTTTCACACAGAGTAGCGACGAGACTCAAGCGATTTTGGATCGATTGAACGCTGCTGAACAAGAATTAGAAACTGCATTCGAGCGTTGGGAAGAGCTTGAATCAATGCAGGGCTAACGGATTAGAAGTTGACTTAATGCCAAATAAAATTTTTAAACTATCAATGGTGGCTGCTGCATTAATGGCAGCCAACTCTGCTAATGCGGCACTGTATAAAGTTGTCCGAGTAGATCCCAGTGTCAGCGCTAAACAGGTTTTTTCAAGTGCGATTAGTGATTCATCTACTGTTTCTGATACGGACCCTCTAGGCTGTTTTGCTGATAGCGCAAGCTGTACCGATGGGGATTACTTACTTGGTGGTGATACTCGACAAGGTGAAGATGGTATTTCTTACCGTGATGAAGTGCCGTTTAAGTATGATAATACTTTCACTTATCTAGATTATGGTGACCTGCGTAATTATTGCTACAACCAATTAGGTTACTCAACTTGTGATAGTTGGGCGGTTAAGCAATGGTTTGGAGCAAATTCAGAAAACTCAGAAGAAGATTGTGATTACAGCTTAACGGGAGGCTTATGCCAAGAGCGTCGAGCTTTTTATCAAGGATACAATGGTCGTAATGCTGTTGGTATTGTGGATGGCACAGAGGTTCCAGCGCCTATAGATTCTAGTTATATTCCTCCAGGCGGTACGCTACAGCAAGATAGTGCCAATGTCGTTGTGAATAAAGTTCTAGAGGATGGAAGTCCAATCGGAATCGCAAGCAGTGGTTATTATAATGTTGGTAGTAATAGTGTTCTAACTTACCGCCAACGTGGTTTTTATAATGATATTGTTTTACAACCAAAACAAGATGGTGACGCGATTGTAAAACAAATGGGCCGTACCTTTGCATATGATTCATTTGAATACCCAGTAGGTAGTGGGACACGATATGTCGTCGGTTCTGCCTCTGTAGCACCATTTGATAATAGTGATGATGATAAAAATTATTGGGGTGACTTGAGTAACTGTACTGATAGCACTACTTATCCAGATCCTGTCTTGCTAGCAGATTGTCAAAATTTCGCATTTGCCACTAAAGCTTATATTTGGAATAGTACTGATGGCGTGTCTGGTAAAGCGGTTTCAGGTTGGGATAATACCACTGCTGCTAACCATGATGAAGCTGCTGCACAAGGTAGCGCAAGAGCTGCTGCGATCAGTGACGTTACAGCCTATAATGGTCTGCCAGTCCTTGCTGGTTTTAACACTCATAAAGATGATGATAATTACTTAATGCAAGCGGCTATCTTCTATCCTAAAGACACGGTTGATCCTGCATTGACGGATGAGAACCAATGGGATTCAGTTTTTGTTCAAGGTGCTGAAGTAGAAGATGATGATGACTATATCTACAGCAATAGTTTAGTTAAAGACATCAATAAAAACTTGATTGCTATTGGTGAAGCGAAACGTAGCGGACGTTATCCTGAGAATGGGGCTGCTAATAATCGCTTATTCTATACTGATGCATCAGTAGGTAATGCTACTACTAAACCTACAGCTGTCTATCTTAGTGGTGATATCTTCTTTAAAGGTGCGGGTGGTGAAGCAAATGCCATTAACAACTATAACGAAGTGGTAGGTTCCATTGATGCTGAAGAAAGTCGTGAGTGGGATGGTAAACAGCGTCGTCGCCGTGGATTTATCGATCCTCTAAATGTTACAGGTACAGATGCTAGTCGTTTGGCTATTTTCCAAGGTAAATCTTGGTGGCTAGATAACCTAACGAATGGCGGTGCTGATTCTGATGCCAACAACGCATATCGCATTGTGAATGCAACAGGTATCAACGATGATGGCGTAATTTCAGCAACGGCTAACTACTGTGTTGGTGGTTATGATAATACCGATCATAATTCATATTGTGGTGATGGTAGTGGTACAGAGGAATTGGTTGCCGTTAAACTCGTTCCAATTGCGGGTGCAACAGTGGATGATATTGTACAACGTAAAGGTGGCCAGCCTAATGTTGAACGTGAGGGCGGTAGCTTAGGTTACTTCGCTTTAGCCTTACTTGGTTTATTAGGTTTCCGCAGAAAGAAAATTAAATCATAACGTTAACAAATTTAACATTATACCGAGGTTCACAAAATTGAATCTCGGTTTTTTTTCGCCTTGAGAAAATGGGATCTTTGGTCGATGCTTAATAAGTGGAATGTATATATCCTTCGTACTGGAAGTTGCAGCTTCATTGACGGTGTTCGCTTATCCCAATCATATAGATGAACTACTCTCATGGGGCTTCATTTACTTGTCGCCTCACTGCAACTTAAATTATTTTGGGTATAAATTGCCACAAGTAGTCATTTTGGTAATTATCAAAGTAAGAGGACCATACTATGAAGAGACAGAAACGCGATCGCCTAGAAAGAGCGCAATCTCAAGGTTATAAAGCTGGCCTTAATGGGAGATCGATGGATGACTGTCCATATCAGCAAATGGATGCTAAATCGAATTGGTTAGGCGGTTGGCGTGATGCAAGGGACGATCGTCAATCCGGACTGATTAAATAATTTAAGATCTTAAACTTAATAAGTTTAGTCGGTGCAGAATTAGGCTCCAGAGTTGGAGCCTTTATTATCAACCCTAACGCACTATAACTAGATGTTTTAAACAAAAATAAATCAGCAAAATTGCTGATTTATTTATTAAAAGGGGACATCTCTTATTCTAGAAAGAAGATGTATCTTGGAAAAGACCTACTTTTAAGTCTTTAGCAACGTAGATTTCTTTACCATCAACAAGTACACGACCATCAGCTAAACCCATAACTAGGCGGCGATTCACGACACGTTTCATGTTGATTTCGTAAGTGACTTTCTTAGCTGTTGGAAGGATCTGGCCTGTGAATTTCACTTCGCCAACGCCTAGTGCACGGCCTTTACCTTCACCGCCAACCCAGCCAAGGAAGAAGCCTACTAGCTGCCACATTGCATCTAGACCAAGACAACCAGGCATTACAGGGTCGCCAGGGAAGTGGCAGTCAAAGAACCATAAGTCAGGAGTAATATCTAATTCTGCAATAATCACACCTTTGCCAAATGCACCTTCGCCTTCAGCGTCTGTGATTTTTGAAATACGGTCCATCATTAACATGTTTGGTGCAGGAAGTTGTGGGCGACCAGGGCCAAAAAGTTCACCTTGGCTTGATGCTAGAAGGTCTTCACGAGTATATGAGTTACGTTTGTTTTGCATTATATAATCACTCCAGAAATAGTCTGTGTATCTTAGAGAACAGGTGTAAGCTAAACAAGTCCGATCAGTGAATACCAAGTAAACTTTTGATCTTATTCACTATGCCGCAAGGTGCAGACTCATGTTTATCAAAGTGTTCGATTCTCTCAGAGATTTTTTTCAATATTGTTTCTTCTTCATCACCACGGAAGGCTTTACCAAAGATGATAGGTAATGCTTCATCAACAGATTCAACTGACCATAGGTGGAATTCTTCATTTTTAATGGCTTCAACAACATCATGATGCAAAGATAAGTGTTTTAAGTTAGTTTTAGGTAAAACAACACCTTGATTGCCTGTTAATCCTCGATGGTTACATATTTGGAAGAAACCTTCGATTTTTTCATTTAAACCACCGACTGCTTGTACACGACCAAATTGGTCCACTGCACCAGTAACCGCAATTTGTTGATTAATCGGGTACTCTGATAAAGCACTTACAAGAGAACAGAGTTCAGCTAGAGAGGCGCTATCGCCGTCAACTTCTGAGTACGATTGTTCAAATACAATAGAGGCCGCAAATGGTAGGGGCTCATCTAAGTTTAAAGCACTGCCTAGAAATGCCTGCATGATCATCATGCCTTTCGCGTGTAAGTTGCCACCAAGCTCGGCTTTACGCTCAACATCAGCAATATCGCCATCACCAAAGTGAATAACACATGAAATACGAGCGGGTTCACCATAAACAACAGGATGTCCAGGCACTTCAATAACCGTTAAGCCATTCACTTGTCCGACACGTTCACCTTGGGTCTCAATGATAACTTGACCTTCCAATATATCGGCTAAAGCTCTTTGAGGAAGATACTCTTGGCGATAAGTCCGAGCGGCTAAAGCTTTTTCCATATCTGATTGAGAAATAGCTTGCCCATTGGAAACTAAAGCCGCTTCCGATAATAGTGTTCTATGCCAGATGGGACAGAGAGGCATTCTTTCTTGATCTTCGGTTTCCCGAGCACCTTGAGTTAATAAAAACGTCCAGGCGTGTGTATCTAAAAGCTGAGGAAGTCGGTATTCATTAATAATGCCGTTAATATACTGAATGTATGATTCAATCGTATCTGCAGAAATTTGAAAATCTAACTCAACTTCAGCAAATAGGCATAAGTGGCTTCTCATATCCGCATCGAATAAGTCTAAATCACCTAACTGCATTCTATCGCCAATAACAACCAACTTTACATCATATTTCTTGAGTGGCGCATTTTCGATAACTTGTTTTGAGTCGGAAGACATGCCAGAACAAGCATTACCTAAAACAGCTGCTTTTAATTTCGGCCAAGCACGTGGGTTAGCTAATATTAAATTTGATGAAATAATGAGATAGCCGCCATTAGCTTTATCAAGCAATCCTTCAGAGGAATGAATAATTTGGCCATTTTCAACTTGGTATTGGCCAAATAATTCTTCAAGTTCAATACTTTCACTAGTGATAATAGGGGTACGGTCAATTTCACCCGTATTCATTAGCATTGAATAAGCATGATGAATTTCTTGGCGATAAATGAAATTATCCGGAGCATTCACTAATAGAAAACGCGGAAAGTTAACCATTTGTGCAAAATGCAGAATAGAAGATTTGAGTCTAGGCTGAAGATCCAAAAAGGATAAGTGACTACTAGAGTCGTTTTGCGTAAGGATATCTTCATATTGTGAAAAGTTGGGTGTTACAGATTGCCAAGACTCTTTGATCATTATAAAAAATTCAATATATGGTTAGAAGGAAAGAAGTATATAGAAAAATAACTTAACCTTATATACCCAAGTGACTTCAAGATGCAGAATTCAGAGCTATTATCCAAACTTTTAGGCAAGGAAGATTGGCGAAGGAATGTAAACACCTTCTCAATTTGCTACCTAAAGCTTGTTTTATTCTTGCTGAAACTCGCATCTTGAAGTTACTTGGGTATACCTGTTTATGCAGTTGAAATAGAGCGCTTAATCAATGGATTTGAGAGGCTGATATCATAAAGTAAAAATAGGTTGGACTATTATTCTAGATTGAGGAAAAACAGTTGAGAATGTGATGGTTTTTAGTTACGCTGTCACTGTGAATCATCTATAGGGAAGATTAATGAAATATCAACAGCTTGAAAACCTTGAATGCGGTTGGAAATGGCAATATTTAATTCGAAAATGGAAAGATGGGGAATCGATCACTCGCTATCAAGATTCGAGTGAGTCTCACGCTGCCATCATGGGGCTTCAAAAGCTAGAACATCAGCCAACACAAGTATTAAGTTGGATTGATGAGCATATGAATCCAGAGCTCGATAATAAGCTAAAGCAAGCCATTCGCGCGAAGCGTAAACGTCATTTTAACGCCGAACACACCCATACCAAGAAAAAATCGATTGATTTAGACTATGCGGTTTGGGAAAAACTGTCGGATAGGGCGCAAGAATTAGGTTGTACATTATCAGAAGCGATTGAATATCTGGTGAGTGAGGCGTCTCGAAGTGAGAAAGCTAGTAAGAAAGTGCATAGTATCAAAGCCGATCTTAGTAAATTACTCGACTTTTAACCTATAAATCATCATCTGCTAAGTCAAATTTTTGTGATAGTAAGTGATCGAGATTAAGTTTCTTATTCTCAGTCCTAGATATTGTCGATTAAATTGCTAGATTGTATACAGTGATGTTCACATTTATCTTCCCATTTTGAGGTGCTGTATGAAAAAGCTCGCTATTTTATCATTATGTTTATTCGCCACATCTTCCCATTTTGCTTTTGCAGGAGATCCTGAAGCTGGTAAAGCGAAAGTCGCAATGTGTGCTTCATGCCACGGTGCCGATGGCGTTGCAGTAATCAAAACGTATCCAAATCTTAAAGGTCAAAACGCTGCTTATCTTGAAAAAGCGATTAAAGCTTTTAAAAGTGGTGAACGAAAAGATCCAGTAATGTCTCCAATGGCGACTGCAATTAATGATGCTGATATCGCTGATATCGCTGCATATTACGAAAGCCTTAAATGAATTTAAGCAGAATCATTATTGATTAGTATGATTGTCGCATCTAACGCTAAAGATGCGGCAGATTTTCAAATGGCCCTAACGGAAACATAATCTTAAATTCTCAGACGGTGTAGTGATCAAGAAAAGAAGTTGAATATGATTATTCACTAGAAGAAGATCTGGAACATTTAAATGTTTATCCTAAGTACAGGCTAAGTTGCCAAGTAGTCGCAAATCCAAATAAAATCATTTAAGAAAACATTTTCGTATTTCACCCAGATAATTTTTGGGCTGAAATTGGTTAACGTTAATTTAGGATAAATAAAGCTGTAATCGCTCTTTAACAAACCAAATATAAGTGCGCATTATGTATCTTATGTTAAATAAAGTGTTCAATTTCTTAATAATCAGTTTGTTATGCCCTGTGATTGCTTTGAATTATAAAACATCCCAAACTACCTCTATTTTTTAAACAGTATAAAGACGATGTTTTGTCTTTTCCGGTAGCTCAACTTAATTCATTCGCTTAGATAAGCTAAATTGCTCTCCGTCCTTACCTAAACAAAGTTCTGAGCTAAAGTGATCTGGATTTTGCATTGCCCAGCATTCTAATTGATGACTGATGTGGATGAGTCGAGTTAGCTTTGGTTTGATTCCTGTGACTATCTCGACAACATCGGTTAGATTATTATGGTTTCTATTTGGATGATTGAATTCCGGTGAATGATTACAATCGATAAGCAAAACATCGACGCAGTTTTCCTCTAGCCATGCTTGAGTTTCTTTTGGTAAACCAACAGTATCCGTTAAATAAGCTAAGTGTTTTGTGCTTTCAGTGTCTAAATCTTGGTAACTAAAGTAATAGCCAAAGCAGATTTTAGAATGTTGCATTGGCAAAGGCGTTATTGTAATTCCTTGCCACTTAAATGATTCAAATGCAGCTAATGGCGGTTGAAAGTCTAATAAGCCTGAATGTTTGAATAAGTCATCACACCCTTGCTCATCAGGTGGACCATCGACTGGAATGCTCTCCCCGACTCCCCAGCGTAAATCAAATAATCCATGAACATGATCCATGTGGTAATGCGTGAGTAAAATCCTATCAATAGAGCCACTTGGAAAGCGCTGTAAAAGCTCATCACAATTAGCATCAAGTAAGAGTTTCTTACCATTACACTCAATTAAAGCAGACGTTTTTTGTCGACGATATTGCGAATTTATCATTGCACGCTGACAAGCCTGACAATCACAACCATATACTGGAAGCATACTAGTGTTGCCCGTACCTAATAAGGTTAGTTTCATTCTTTTACATCCATTAATTGATCATTACTGCTAGTTGAAGAGCATGATTGAATAGATAGTAGTCGTTGTTGATAATAGTGATTAAAAGGCTCAATTGCTTTATCTAAACAGCCACTATTATCGAGCGATAATGCACCTTTTATTGATTGTAAATTCAATTGATTAGAACGAATTAAACGTTGCTCAATCTCCTTAAGGTTTTCTCTTCCTCGGGCAATTAGTCGATTTTTGAGTATGCTACTTTCAACAGTTATCACCACAGGAATTAAGGCATTGCCATAACGTTTTTTAGCTTGCTCTAAATAGGCTCTTGAACCGTTAACCATGACATCGACGCCTTTATCTAACCACACGTCAATTTCACAACCAATACCATAATAATGCCCATTAGCTTGCCAATCTAAAGCGAAAAATTGGTTGTCTTTACGCTGTAAAAATTCATGTGACGACAGTGCCACATGATTTTCGCTTCCTGCATCTGCAAAACGTGTTATATAGCGATGAGCAATCATTATGTGTTTTGGCCAATGCTCACGAATTCGACTTATTACGCTATCTTTGCCAGAACCAGATGGTCCAATTACGTAGAATAAACAAGCATTTGACGTGGAATAAGGATAACTAGCTTCCATTAGAATACCTTTATCCCTTCACGCCAAACACCATCGATATAGGCTTGACCGTGTTTATACTGTGCTAGCAATAAGTCAGCTCGTTTTCCTTCTTCAATCTCGCCACGGTCAAACAGTTGCAGAGATTGAGCAGGATTAAAGGTTGCAAGTTTAACCGCATCAGAAAGCGTTAATGAGTTACGAGAATCATTGGTTAAATTAAATACGGCATCGAGCAAACTGACCGGGTAATAATCAGAGGAAAGGATATCTAACGCTCCAATACTTGCCAGTTCATGTGCGGCAATATTGCCTGAGTGTGAACCTCCACGGATAACATTTGGCGCCCCCATTAATACGTGCAAACCAAGATCTCTTGAGGCTTTGGCCGCTTCCAATGTGGTAGGAAATTCTGCTATCACCATACCGAGATCTTTTGATTCTGTAACATGAGCTAATGTTGCATCGTCGTGGCTGGCCATCGGAATATTACGTTCACGGCATTGCCCACAAATTTCTTCACGATTTGGCGCAGACCACCGTTCGGAATACGCTCGTTGCATGGCTTCAAACTCGGCCATTTCGGCATCGTTGTAACCGTATTTACCTTGGTAATAGGTGCGATATTTCTCTATATTGACGAATTGGCGTTGCCCCGGTGCATGATCCATCAAAGACACCAGTTGTACTCCTGGAGTATTAATATAACGCTCAAAAATACCAACCGTGGTTTCATGTGGTACTTCACAACGTAAATGAAGACGATGATCAACGCGATTAGTACCATTTTTCTGGCTTTGTACTACGGTATCAATCTGACTATCGAGAATTTCATGGCGAAGCTCACCGCGGTGGTCACCTAAGGAAAGTGCATTTAATACTGTAGTGATCCCTGCGCCAATAAGTTGAGTATCATGGGCTTTCATGGCTGATAATGGTGGCCAGTCTACTTTGGGCCTAGGGGCAAAATACTTCTCAAGATTATCTGTATGTAGTTCAATTAGCCCTGGCATTAAAAATCCATTATTGCCATCCATCGCTTGTGGTAATTGGCTTGAAGTATTTGACATACTGCGAATCTCACCATCTACGACTTCAACTGAGCCTTTAACGACTTCATCTTTCAGTACTAAATTTACATTGGTAATGATCATTTTATTCGGTCCTTAAACTGGCGTAGTTGTTGTCGCACTGACTTGACGAGTATGAGAGATAGTTTGAGTGTTCATGTGATATAAGCGATCTGCGACTTGATTACGGTTTATTTCATCATGGAAGATTCCTACAACCGCCGCGCCGCGTTGCTTGGCCTCTTGAATCAACTCCACTACTACTGCACTATTTTTTGCATCTAGTGAAGCGGTCGGCTCATCGAGCAATAAAATTGGATAATCCCAAATAAAGCCACGTGCAATATTTACTCGTTGTTGTTCTCCGCCTGAAAATGTAGCGGGTGCTAAATGCCATAAATGTTCACCAACATTCAAACGATGTAATAAAGTTTTGGCTTTTTGCTCAGCTTCAATACGATCACCCCCCATTTCAATCATGGGTTGCATGACGACTTCAAGTGCACTAATGCGCGGAATAACTCGTAAAAACTGACTGACCCAACCAATGGTATGGCGACGAATATTAAGTATTTGGCGTGGGGAAGCTTGAACTATATCGATCCATTTTTCGTTATGACGAACTTCAATCGAACCACTATCGACCAGATAATTAGCATACAAAACGCGGAGTAATGTCGATTTACCTGAACCTGAGTGACCGTGTAACACAACACACTCCCCCTGCACTACATTAAGATTCGCGTGATTTAATACTGGTAAACGAATCCCACTCTGGTTATGCAACACAAAGGTTTTGCTGACGTTATTGACCTTGAGCATGATTGTATTTTGATCTTTCATGTGTCGTTACCCCTGTAATACTGAAGATACTAATAATTGGGTATATGGATGCTGTGGGTCATCTAGCACTTGGTCGGTTAAGCCGCTTTCTACCACTTTACTTTGTTTCATCACCATTAAGCGGTGTGCCAACAAACGAGCTACGGCTAAATCGTGAGTGACAATTACTACCGCCAGATCCAGTTCATTTACCAAGCGACGTAATAGATCTAATAACTTTGCTTGAACAGAAACATCTAGCCCACCAGTCGGTTCATCCATAAAAATCAATTTCGGATGAGTGACTAAGTTGCGAGCAATTTGTAATCGTTGCTGCATACCACCAGAAAAAGTGGTTGGCATACCATCAATACGATCCGCTGGAATTTCAACATCCTGCAACCATTGCATTGCTTTGTCTCGAATGTCTCCATAATGACGCTCACCGACTGCCATTAATCGCTCACCAATATTGCCACCGGCCGAAACACGTGCACGTAAACCGTCCATTGGATGTTGATGTACTACCCCCCATTCGGTACGCAGTAGATGACGACGTTGACTTTCTGCCATTTGATATAAGTTTTCGAGTTGTTCTACACTGTCTTCACTACCGGGTTGTAGGTACAGCACCTCACCATTATCTGGTGTTAAACGACCTGATAGTGATTGTAATAAAGTACTTTTTCCTGAGCCTGACTCGCCAACAATGCCCAGAACTTCTCCGGGATAAAGCTCGAAAGACACATCACTAAACCCTTTGCCAGGTGCGTATAATTTACTGAGTTTATGCACTTGTAATAACGCGCTTTCAGAACTTGGTGCGCTGCTTTTTGATAAATCTTGTGGCTGAGTTGAAGTTAACATCGCGCTTGCTCTCCATTTTGACGGCAGTAATCGGTATCAGAACAAACAAAGGTACTTTCCCCTTGGTCATTAATAATGATTTCATCTAAGAAGGTATCGGTAGCGCCGCAAATACTGCATGGCTCATCCCACTGCTGAATCTCAAATGGATGATCATCAAAATCTAAGCTCTGCACTTTGGTAAAAGGAGGAACGGCATAAATGCGCTTTTCACGGCCAGCGCCAAATAATTGCAGCGCAGGCATGTTGTCCATTTTTGGGTTATCAAATTTAGGAATCGGTGAAGGGTCCATAATGTAACGGTCATTGACTTTCACCGGATAAGCATAGGAAGTCGCAATATGACCAAACCGAGCAATATCTTCATACAGCTTCACCTGCATCACGCCATATTCTTGTAATGCATGCATTTTTCGAGTCTCGGTTTCCCTTGGTTCAATAAAACGCAGCGGCTCAGGAATCGGCACTTGATAGACTAAGATCTGTCCGGTTTGTAGTGGTGTTTCAGGGATACGGTGACGAGTTTGAATGATGCTTGCTTCAACCGTTTTCTCTGTGGTGTTGGCATCGGCAATATTTTCAAAGAATGAGCGTATCGACACCGCATTGGTCGTATCATCAGCGCCTTGATCAATGACTTTTAAAATATCGGTTTGACCAATGATAGTAGCAGTGATTTGTACTCCACCGGTTCCCCAACCATAGGGCATCGGCATTTCTCGACCAGCAAAAGGTACTTGGTAACCAGGAATAGCGACCGCTTTTAGCAATGCACGACGGATCATTCGCTTAGTTTGCTCATCTAAGTAGCCATAGTTATAACCGGAGTTTGAGACTGGCGAACTGATTTGACTAGACATTGTTTTTGTCCCCTTGCTGGTACTTAGATTCAAATTCTTTATGCATTTCACGTAATAGTGCCAATTCCGATTGAAAGTCGACGTAGTGCGGCAGTTTTAAGTGCGATACAAAACCAGATGCTTCTACATTATCAGCATGTGCTAATACAAATTCTTCATCTTGGGCTGGTCCATCAACTGCTTCACCGTATTCTGGTGCTTGTAAGGCTCGATCCATTAGAGCTACTGACATGGCTTTACGCTCGGTGAACCCCATTGTTAAGCCGTAACCTCGGGTTAATTTCGCCTTGTCTTGTTTATTACCAACAAAGCCATTAATCATTTGACACTCGGTTAATTCAATATCACCAATTTCAATACTAAAACCGAGCTCTTCTGGGCAAACTGACAGCGTGACCTCACCACTACGGATTTCACCAGCAAAGGGATGGTTGCGGCCATAGCCACGTTGAGTCGAATAACTGAGCGATAATAGAAAACCTTCATCGCCCCGTACTAGGTTTTGCAAACGTGCCGAACGATCACTTGGATAATTGACCGGCTGCATCGTGATATCTTCAGGTTGTTGCTGGTTATCGACTTCTGTGACCATCAAGTCAGCATGCTCTAGCATGGATAGTACTTGTGGGCTCTCCTCTGTTTCCGATTTCGCTTGCTGTGAATCGTTACCACTATCTTGTTGTGCTTGCGGATCTACCCCTTCGGCCAGTAGTGAGAAGTCAAGTAATCTATGGGTGTAATCGTAAGTTGGTCCAAGTACTTGCCCGCCGGGAATGTCTTTATAAGCGGCGGAAATTCGACGTTCGATACGCATTTGGGTGGTATCTATCGGCTGACAGACAATCACACGTGATAGCGTTGTTCGGTAGGCGCGTAATAGAAATATCGCTTCGATTAAATCTCCAGCGGCTTGTTTAATGGCGAGTGCGGCAAGATCTTTATCGTAAATGCCGCCTTCATTGATCACTCGATCGACCGAACCAGATAATTGTTCACGAATTTGCGCCACTGATAATTCATTAATCGAGGTATCACCACGGCGTTTTTGCGCTTGTAATTGATGGGCAGCTTTAATCGCTTTTTCGCCCCCTTTCACCGCTACATACATGGCATCACCTCTACAGTCGTTGAGCGAGGCAGTGCCACCACTTGCTCGCCACTCACCAAGATAAAATCAAGCCCTAGTGGGAATTTGTGCGTTTTTCGCTGCGACAACATGACGCTGATGGCTGTCGAGGATAAAGATTGCACGACTACCCTAGCCTCACGTTCGATTCCAGGCCCTGAAAGACGTAAAACGACTGGAGACTCAGTATCAGATTCAGATAACGAGCAAGGTACAGTCGATAACCCGACGACCTCTACGATCACGGTAGTGCTGCGGTCTGGGTATTCTTCACATCCGACATAAAATGAGGTTTGTGACCAATCAAAGTTAGCTATATCGTGCTGACTAATCACAGCAAAATTTGGCTTCTGCTGAATACCCGATAACGATTCCGCATCCTTTTGACTTGATAAAATTGCACAACCGAGGTGAAAATTTAGGTTTTCTCTGATGGCTATATCATTGGCAAATGCATTGGATAACCATACCGGCGTGCTGTTATCGGCCAACGCGAGTAAAATTTGCGTAGAAGCAGGCATCATACTGCCAAATCCTTGTGCTAAATTAAGTTCAACCAAAGTGCCAGGTTGTGACATTGCGGTGAGTAACTGTCTAAAACAATATTGACTGTCGTGTATGGTGTCGCCAAAACCAGCGGCTATTACGCTCATGTGGACTCCTAATTAATAAATTTGTGTATTCCGTTATTTGATTTTCAGCTTGAAGTTAATCGTCACGAGCCTAGTCTTCACTTCTAACTAGTCTTCACCTCTCACTAGAGTAAAGAAATCCACCTTGCTGCTCGCTACTTGCTGCTGACGTAGTTGATGCTTTTTCGCCCGAGTAGTTTGTAATGGTTGAATAACGCTCATCATTAATTCTGGCTGGTAAGTTTCTGATTGCATCAAGCCATCAATCACTGCAGCAAGCTCTGCATGAGGTTTATTTCGACCAGATATATAGCTATAACCAAGATCGCCATTTTCTAGCTTGATTACGCAACGAGTCACAGTGACATCGGCAACATTAAAGCGATTTCCGGTTCCGCCCATACGAGCTTGGACTTGAGCTAAACCGATTTCTGGAGATCGGATAAATTGATAACTAGGCGTAAAAGATTGAGCTTGCCATAGCGCAGTTAATTGTTCGAAATCTGCTGTCGCCAGTGCAGACATCCATTGCTGACGTTGGCTTTGGTTTTGGGCGGTTAATTCATCAGTTTTCATTTAATGGTCCACAACAAGTTCCATCAGATCAGAACGAGTACTTGAGCAGGAGTATTCCGCTATAGTGTCTGTTCCGCTGATCACATTAAGGGTTTTCACCGTGAGTAACGGCAACGAAGGAGTAATTTGTAATAGTCGACAAGTTTGATTATTGGGTGGATTAGCACTGATTCGTGTCTTATTGCGGGTTAGGTTCACCCCCAAATGTTCACGTAAAAATTGGTGTAAAGAGCCTGATTTGAAGTTTTGCAATACTGGCCACCAGTTTAAGTTGGCAAGGTATTGCTCAATCATTGCCATTGGTTTGCCATCAACTTTACGTAATGTTCGAATGTGAATAATGCGACTATCGAGTTCAACATTGAGTTGCTGTGCTAAATCCGAATTGGCATTGATCAATTGTGCTTTAAGCACTTCACTACGAGGATGGGATCCTTGATCAATTAAATTACTGGTAAAAGCGGCATTGGCATGTAATGGGTAACTTACTGGTTGAGTCAGTACTAAACAGCCTTTTCCTTGTTGACGACGCACTTTTCCAAGCATTATTAATTCATCAACCGCTCGGCGAACCGTGTGTCGATTCACCTCAAAGCGCTCTGCCAACATTTTTTCCGAGGGAAGATAATCTCCGCCAGAATATTGGTTAGTGATCTCTTTTTCTAACGTATGAGCAATATCTAAATACACCGACATGTTATTTCAGCTCCCTAATCACTTATCTAGACAAGTAAGAAAGATGCGCTTCTTACTTGTTGCTGAAACTCATACTGATGGCTGAATGTGACAGTTAGATGGCTATTTTGTGTCTTAAAAGTTGCGGTAGGTAACTTGTAGAGCAGTGTAATTAATTGATTTTCTAGCTTTAAAGAGTAACAACTCAATAATAGTTAAGGGGTTGTCTAGACCTGTGTGTCATATAAGGTTCATGGAGATTATTGGTTACGCACATGAGCTTAGGTGAAGAAGGTGCGGAATTTCGCTTCACGCTAGTTAGGTTAGCGTAAGATATTCTAGATAATTCGCACCTTGAAGTGATTTGGGTATAAAAAAGCCAGCACCTATTTGGTAACTGGCTTTCAATCTTTATGGTTGAATTAAACGGTGGTCTACGGTTTACAATCCATTGTAATACTGCTGATTAGTAGACTCTGGCACCATATCGAATAGCACTTTACTCGCTTGTTCTTCTCCGCTTAATACCGCTTCAAATTGCTTAATTAATTCAACTTTTCCTGGTAATTGTTTGCCACCAGCACCGATCTCGGTTAAATCAATCATAAAGCCATCAAACAAGTCACTTAGATCATCGATAATGTCGGTGTTCAAGAATTGATCTTGGTTGTAGATACTCGGGTATCCGCCCTTTTGCTTATCAATAGAAAACGAAACACCTTTTAAGTTTTTAATGCTGGTTTTCTTATCACATGACAACATACAACCATTGTCGATACGCGGTTTTTCACAACCGACACTTTGCTGGAAGAAGCACTGACGACTCGCCATCAACAAAATCGGATGATAGATGCTGTACATCATTTTAAAGTTCTTTGGTCTAACAATGTGGCGGATCTGCTGTTTGCTTATCTCATTAGAAATAAATGCACCACTACAGTTAAAGTTTTGTTGTAGCGATTGCAACACATAAGAGTTAGTGGTGTTAAGCATTGGTCCTGCAATCCATTTAATCCCTAATTGTTCTGCGTGATAAGCAATACCCGTATTATTGGTCACGATCCATTCTGGCTTCACTTCTTGCAAAATATTCAGAGCAACATCGAAGTCTTTACCGATTAATACTGGTGGGAACCACGGAATTAATCGTGGATTCTCTTGGAAGAATGTCACGAACTTTGTGCAACCGCGCTTGTAGGCATCCGGTAGTTTAAAGTAGATGTCGGCATCGGTCTCATCCACCAGTGTGGCATCTTCTTCATCACAAATGAGTATAGATAGTTCTGGTTTTTGACCAGCCGGTTTCGCATGGCGTTCAAGCTTAGGTAGAGTCACTTCTGCTACTGGTTTAATACCATCATTTAAGTAAGTGAGTAACTCATTTTTAAGCGTGGTAATTTCACGATATGGAATGCTTAATCCATCGGCTACTTGCTCTACATCGAACTCAACGAGTTCATAGTTAGCGTTATTTATATTTTTGAAGCGTTTTTCAATAGCTTCTTTATCAACACTCAATTTCTCGCTTTCAGTCATTAGACTGTTTGAAGTGAAGACTGCTGTATTTGTTGACACAGAGCTATTAGGAAGAGCACTCGCATTTTGCTCTGTTGTGACGGTTAGCGTTAAAGGTTGTTCTTTTTGGCTAATGAAATGCAGTTTAAGTTTTATTTTATCGATACTAACTTGCGCGATTTTTTCATCGACCGTGGCATTAATTTGCTGTTTTTCTTCATGCAATTGCTTTTTAGCATCAAAGATCTGCACGACTGAAATAATTTCATTTTTGTCGGCTTTAAATTTATCGATAGCATGATTTTTTGAGTTATCACGAGGGTTATCGATAAACATCGATTGGTTTAAATCACCGCGTAGGAAGGCATTGGTAAAATCTCGGTTAAATACTTTGTATAAGCGCTCACCATCTTGAGTGAGTTCACCCGTTTCTATGTAGCCATCGATTTGTTTACGGAAGCTGTCGATAACGGTATGAACATAGCTAGCACCTTTAATACGCCCTTCTACTTTCAATGAATGAACGCCTGCATCAATTAACGCAGGTAGATCAAAGAAAGCGGAATTGTCTTTGATATTCAGTGGGAAATTATTACCAGACTCAGTTGTTTCATACTCTTCACGGCAGGCCTGGCTACAACGGCCGCGATTACCTGAGTTCCCTGCTGTAGCAGATGTTGAATAGCATAAACCAGAGAATGCGACACATAATGAACCATGTACAAATACTTCAACGAGTACATCATGCTCATTAGATACTTTGGTAAGCGCTGTGATTTCACGTAGGTTCATTTCACGTGATAAATTGACACGGCTGACCCCAAGTTTTTTTAGAAACGGTATTTGACCTACATTGTGAGTAGTCAGCTGAGTAGATGCATGGATATCGAGCGTTGGGAAGTATTCACGTAATACGTACAATAAACCTAAATCTTGTACAATAACGCCATCTAGAGTGGTATTGACGAGACGGTTAAGCAACTTAATAACGGTTTTAAACTCGCTTTCTAATATGACAATATTTAGAGTGAGGAATATTTTACAATCATACTGATGAGCCAGTCGAATCGCACCTACGAGTTGATCAAAGGATATATTAGACGCACGGTTACGAGCATTAAAGGTATCTAGGCCACAGTAAACGGCGTCAGCACCTGCAATAATGGCGGCTTTAATGGCATCTATATCACCACCTGGGGCTAATAATTCAATCTTTGGATTCATCACTCGGAGTCTCGTATAACTTTAAAGGCGGCATGATACCTTGATCTGTAGTTGATGAGTATCATTGAAGGTAATTAATCTATTATCTCGAATAAAATTTAACCATCAAAGTTCAACAGGGCCTAGGTACTTTTACAGATAAATAATTAATTTGAACCATAAGCGTAGAGGAAAACATTATGAATACAAACTTAAGTGGACCGTTACCTATCCTCTATTCTCTTAGAAACTGTCCATATGCCATGCGAGCAAGAATGGCAATATATCGCTCACAGATACCTGTATTACTACGTGATATTGTATTACGCGATAAGCCGCTAGAAATGTTAGCGGTCTCACCGAAAGGTACTGTTCCTGTTGTTGTCACAAGTCGTGGGACAGTCATTGAAGAAAGTGCGGAAGTGATGCTATGGGCGTTAAGTGAAAATGATCCAGATGATTTATTGTTGAGCAAAGAGCCTGAGATGTTAGGTTCAATGCGCAGCCTTATTCACCAGTTTGATACCGAGTTTAAACCTTGCTTGGAAGCCTATCGTGCGGCAAAGCGTTATCACGAACCTAACTTAGTTGAATGCCGGCAAGCGTGTGAGCAATATCTCTGTGAATTAGAGAGCCGTTTAACTCAACATTCTTTTTTAATGGCCAACCAAGAAAGCCTTGCCGATTTAGCGTTGTTGCCCTTTATTCGGCAATTTGCCAGAGTAGAAAGACAATGGTATCTACAGTCGCCCTATCCAAAGTTACGAGAATGGTTAAATCAGTATTTACAGAGCAAAATGTTTAGTAAGGTCATGACAAAGCATGAATTATGGCTAAACAATCGTAGTGATATTCTGATGGAATCTAAAGCCGGTTAAATTGGAAAGCAAAATAGACCTCTCTCCAATTTATAAGTAGCCATGCAAACACTCTTATCCAAAGCGGAGGTTAAGTAACTTAAAGGTTAAGGTTATTCGTGATTTCTTCGTTCAAATAATGGAATATCTTCCCCGATAATATACTTCTGTCGTAGTTTGGATGAGATCATATCCATGGTCATTACGATGACGACCAAATTTAAAGTAATGAAAGTCACTACATCCCAATTCCATAAGCGCATATTTTCGGCATAGACTAAACCAATACCACCTGCTCCAACAAAACCAAGAACTGCCGCAGAGCGAGTATTGGATTCTATTTGATATAAACTTAGAGCTAAGAAGGTAGGAAAGGATTGAGTGAAAATTCCGAAGCGATGTTTTTGTAAGCTCGCAGCCCCTAGTGCCGTTAGACCGCGGGAAGGTTTGTTATCAGCCGCTTCGTGCCCTTCTGCAAATAATTTACCAAGTAACCCTAAGTCTTGAATAAATATCGCCATAACCCCTGCGAGTGGTCCCATCCCAATTGCCCGAACAAAAATCATCCCCCAAATTGCCATATCAATGCCTCGTAAAACATCAAATAACTTACGCATGGCATAAGCAATAATAGCAAATGGGCCAATCATAATATTGCGAGAGGCAAAAAAGGAAAGTGGAAGCGCAACTAAAGACGCGGTGATGGTCCCTCCAAACACTATCGCTAATGTGATCAAAATTTGGTTGTAATAATAAGCAAATGGCCACTCAGCCACCTCTTTCCAAATAAACATATTCGAAAAGTAATGTAATAATTGCCTACTACCATTGAAGAACATTTCCTGACTAACGCCAAATTCAACAAAAAAGAAAGCATAAAATAAAACGATCCCAAGGGTGATGATTGATAATTTAGAAAGATAGCTTTTTTGTTGAGAGAAGATTGCGCCATGTTCCATTTTCAATGTGTCTAAATCGGCATTAGACATGCGATAAATTAATGTCATCATGATTCCTTTAAAACTTTATTGCGTAGGTGCCCAGATAATGAATCCAAAGCGGATACCACGATAATAATGAGTATCAATGTAATACTGACTTGATCGTAACGGTCTAATTTTATATTGGTCATTAATTCTTGACCGATACCACCTGCTCCCACTAACCCTAGAATGGTTGAAGATCTAAAGTTGATTTCTAACCTTAAAAAGCTGTAAGACATAAAAATAGGTTTTACTTGTGGCCATAGACCAAAGCGAACGTTTTCCCAGCGGTTAGCACCACAAGCTCGCAACCCTCTTACTGGTTCCATTGATGCGGTTTCAATTGATTCATAAAACAACTTAGTCAAACTACCTATGGTATGCAGTGCTAAAGCAATAAATCCCGGCAATGCACCAACACCATAGGCCATGACAAACATCACCGCCCAAGCGAGTTCTGGCATGGTTCGTAAAAATGCAACAAAGCCTCTTACAGCCCAGCGCACACTAGCTGGTGCATAGGTATTGTTGGCAGCGAAAAAAGCCAAGATAGTCGCAATAATCGCTGAAACAACCGTAGCCGCCATTGCTACACAAAAGGTTTCCCACAATAGTGGCAATTGAATTGGTAATCGATACCCCCAGTAGACTAAAGATCCTTCTATTGCATGACCATTAACATCACGCCCAGCAAAAAGCACCTCCCATTTCAAACTTGGAATAGTATCGGCTAAATAGTCAAAAAAGTTTGGAGCACTAGTGAGAATCTTGCTTAAACTAAACTCAGCAACATAGCCAGAACTTAGATATAAAAGCATCAATATCCCTGACCACATCAAAGCATCACGTTTTTGCTTTGATCTAATTTGGTGGTAATACTGTTCAAATTGTTTATCCAAAATACAACTTCCGTTTCAATCAATTGACCTAAAAAAGAACGCCAATGGTCTGTAAGTCTTGACCACTGGCGCGTTGATTAGCGAGTCGTTTTCTTTTGTGCTTGAACGAGATCAATGACAGATTGATATTCACTGACAGATGTATCTTCTAAATGAAGCTTTCCACCGGTCGCTTTCATGAAGCAATCGTGCTGCTCTTTATCCAATTGCTTAACCGCCATAACAAGCTTCTCTTTTAATTCTTTATCCATATTGCCACGAACAATTGTCGGGCCATTTGGAATCAGTGGAGACTTCCAAATAATACGTAGTTGTGACATTAGGTCATCAAACCCATTTTCTTTCACTTTACGTAAAGCACCGGCTGAATAACCATCGTCACGGTTTCCAACCATAGAAGACCAAGTTACCGCTGCATCAAACTGACCATTTAATACGCCTAAAATATCCTGCTCATGACCACCAGAAAAACCGACTTTATTAAAGAAGCCATTAAACTGATTATCCATGTTTCCACCCAAAGTTTGCTCAAACTGGTTATTTGGAATTAAGAATCCGGACGTTGAATCTGGGTCAGCAAACGAGAACACTTTACCTTTTAAATCTTCTAATTTTTGGTAAGGACTATCGGCTTTCACTAATACAACAGAGTGATAACCTTTTGAATTATCAGTGTCATCTGTAGTAATACCTACTAGCTCAACTTTGCTTTTATCTTTTAAATAAACTGATGCATAAGCTTTTGGAGACATATTTAATACAAGGTCGACCTGATCACCCAATAAACCCTGAATTACAGCACTATAATCTGATGCGTTACGAATATTGACGGTTGCTCCGGTTCTTTCTTCAATAAACGCTTTGGCGCATTGATTATTTCCTATTTGTGCTGTTGAGTTCTCACCCCCTAGTACACCTAGGTTAATCTCTGTATTTGCCTGTGCAGTAACACTACATAGACCAGCAGCGATCATAGTAAGAGTCAGTAATTTCTTCATTGTGTGTTCCTTTCCAATTGAATATAAGTTAATGATTATTAGTTATTTATGTTATTAGCTAATTTGCTCGACTTCATCGCCATAAAGCGTATGTAAGATGTCATCGGTTAATCCATCTGGTGAACCGTCATAGACAACTTTGCCTTTCTCTAAGCCAATAACACGAGTGCAGTATTGCTTCACCAATTCGATGGAGTGAAGGTTGACCATCACCGCGATTCCTTCTTCACTAACATTCTGTAAAGCATCCATAATTCGAGTCGTATTCTTAGGATCTAAAGAGGCGACGGGCTCATCCGCTAACAAGATTTTGGGTTGTTGCATTAACGCTCGGCAAATAGCGACGCGTTGCTGCTGGCCACCAGAAAGGTTTTCTGCTCGTTGAAGAGCATGAGGTAAGATCTTTAACCACTTGAGTAGTTCAATAGCTTTGGCTCTATCTTTATCATCAAAGATTTTAAACATGGATTTCCACGTTGGGGTATAACTTAAGCGGCCAAGTAATACATTGGTGATGACATCTAACCTAGGCACTAGGCAGAAGTTTTGGAAAATCATGCTACATTGACTGCGCCATTGCCTAAGTTGTTTTCGAGGCATGGTGACGACATTTTCCCCTTGCCCACTGATATCTATAATTTCACCAGAGCTAGCTTCAATCGTGCCATTTAATGTGTGAAGCATGGTTGATTTTCCTGCTCCAGAGCGGCCAATGATGGCGACAAACTCTCCTTCATATAAATCAAAGCTGATGTTGTCTAATACATTCTTCCCACCCTTGTAAGCTTTAGTCAGTTGGTTCACGGCTAATAATTTTTTTTGGGTTTTAAGACGGTTTGTTATTTGATCTCCGAGACTGATGTCTTGATCAAATATCGTTTCAGGGGGAATAAAGTAATTTAATGTATGGTTATCGTTTGATTGGTACATAATCTCGTTCTTCTTAATTCTCAAAACTGATATGAATTAAGAAGAAACACTGTGACACTTTAAATACAAATAAGTGACGGAATTGAAATATTAATATTCTGAGATAAGAAAATTAGGTCGACAAGTGATTGGTAGACGGGGGAAATAGGAGCTTGGATGAATAGATATCTCTTTTTCACATATAAATTAATTTTTTGTGATATTTAGCCCTAAAACAAAAAAACCTAACGCATGTTAGGTTTTTAAGAGAGCTAATTGAAGTTTGGTTTACTTCTCTTGAGCATTTTGTGCTTGTTGTGCAATGCATCCATCAACCAGTTGTTTTGGTTGTACGCTTACCATTTTGTACTCGCCTTTTAAGCTGCGGAATACTTTAGCGACATAAGCCGTACCGTCATCTACGGTAAATGCGACTTTATAGTTCATACCTGCCACAACTTGCTGCTCAACAGAAATTACTTCTTTAAGAGTGTGGTTTCCATCCATGCTTGCGATAGCCAATAATGCAGATTGCTTTGCTTCTGGTGTTATTTCAGCTTTTTGCCAGCCACCAACGAGGCGTTGAGCCGTTTCACATTGAACCTTCAACTCTGGGTTTGCTTCTTGTTCTGGTTCTGATGAGCTACATGCAGATAAAACGATAGCGGCTGCAGACACAGCAAGTAATTTCTTATACATAGTAAAACCTTAAATTTTATAGTTACTTGAGTATATTGTTAGACATTATGTACGATGTTCATCGATTTCTATATAGGCTTCACCAGTAATTTTAGCAATTTTTTTGTCATCTTCGGTTAGATTTTTGTTTTTCCAACTCCCTCTTGCAAACCAAGCAATAGAGAACAACGCGACAATAATATTTGTGATAGCAAATGACCACCAAATCCCAGACGCTTCAAGCTGAGTATGTTTTGACAATATATAAGCCAATGGAAACTGAACGACCCATTGAGAAAATAAAGAAATCAGCATGGTATTGAGCATATTTCCTGACGCTCTAAATGCTGAAACAACACACAACTGCACACCAATAAAGCCCCAGGTTAAGCACATGGTTCTAACAAATTGGGCACCATGCTCTATGACTTGCGGATCATCCGGAATAAAGAAGGCAACACACAGTGGCGCCAAAATGTAAGCAAAAACACCAAGTATTGTTAACGCTACCCAGCCCCAAATCGTGCCTAAAATTGTGATTTTTGATGCTCTTTCAATATTTTTAGCGCCGATATTCTGCCCAACAAGCGTAGAAACTGCCATTGATAATCCCATGGCTGGAATAGTGACAATTTGTAGAATGGTCGAACCTACACCGTAAGAGGCAATGGTGACAGTACCAAAACTCGCTACTAAAAAAGACATGATCATTAACCCTAGGGCTCTTGCTGAAAGCTCAACTGAGCCCGGAGCGCCTAAAAAGAATGCTCTTTTAATGTATGAAAAATCAGGCTTGAAGCTTGTTAGGGTTAAGTGGATACCATGTTTGCCACGAAAGAAAATACCTAACCCAATTATTGCCGCGATAGCTTGAGTGACTAAGGTTGCTAATGCAGCTCCTTTGACTCCGAGCCCTTCAAAGCTTCCTAAGCCAAAAATAAAAAGAGGATCAAGTCCGAAGTTTAGAATCACCGTACCAAATACAATAATCAATGGGATTTTTACTTGCCCAATACCACGCATGATCGATTGAAACATGGCATACGTGAAGACAAATATCACTCCTATAAATGAGACATGCATATAGTCAAGTGCATCGTGATACACTTCATCCTCAACACCAAGCAACCTTAAAAAATGTGATGATAAAGTATAACCTGTGAGCCCTAAAACGATGGCAATGACAACGACCATTAGCATGGTTTGGGCTGCGACATGGTTAACCATTTTTTTATTGCCGGCTCCCATATATTGAGCAGACAGTGTTGCGCCAGCCATTGCTAGACCTGCGCCGAGAGCAATTACCAAGAAAGTGACAGGGTTACTTATTGATACAGCCGCAACTTGCACCGCGCCTAAGCGACCCACCCAAAAAGCATCGGTAAGTTGATAAGCAGATTGAAGTATCTGAGCAAGAACAATCGGAATAGCTAAGGAAAGTAAGGCCCTATTGATAGAGCCTTCAAACATATTGTGACGATTCATAAAATGGGTTTCTTGATGGGGAGTAAAATGAGCGACTAGCCGCCCGCAAGTTTAACCGTATGCCCTTTTTTCTCTAGGTGAGCTTTAATTTTATCTCGATTATCGCCTTGAATTTCAATTGTGCCATCTTTCACACTACCACCGCAGCCACACACTTTTTTTAGTTCGGCAGCCATCAGTTTTAATTCAGTATCATTCATATCAAGGCCAGTCACTACACAGACGCCCTTGCCTTTACGGCCTTTGGTTTCTCTTTGAATGCGAACAATACCGTCGCCTTTTGGTCGCTGTTTAACTTCTTCTTCTGGTTTAATACGACCAACTTCGGTTGAATATACGAGTGACATAAGGCCTCTTTATTTCGGTTTATTTGTTTTTTATATACTCTTCGTACTTGAAAGAACAGCTTTGTTGCCAGTGCTCATTCACCCTAATCAAACAAGCTATGATCATGGGGCTTCACTCACTTGGCGCCTCACTGCAACTCCAATTACTTTGGATATAATAGTATAAGAAGTCACTACAAGATGCTATTTTCAGTATGCACTACTGCTCATTTAGTAAGGTGAATGATGAGAAAGAACATTCCATTGATGTCTGATCCTACCCAATTAAAAGAAAGCATCAAACTGTTTTCAAAACCGATTGGTTATCAGGATTTTGTCGAGCTAACTCACGGTCTATATTCGCATAACTCATTATTGTCGATGGTCAATGATTGGAATCGCTTTGTTGATTTTTGTCGTTCTCATCATGTCAATCCGTTGCCCGCTTCCGTTACTGCCATTCGTTTGTTTTTAGAACATGAAAGCAGACAAAGAAAATATGCCTCTATACGTCGCTATAGTTTGACGATTGGTTTAGTTCACCGCTTACATTCACTCCCAGAACCAACCAATCACAGACAAATTCACTTTACCTTATCGGCTTTACGCAATATGAAAAAAGGCGATGCAGCTCAGGCAACCCCTTTTACCGAAAACCATCTTAATAAGCTATTTAAATGCTTAGCTGAAAGCGATTCAATAAAAGATCTGCGTGATTTATTGATATATAGCTTAATGTTTGAATGTTTTTTAAAGCGCGGGCAATTGAGAGATTTAACATTGCATCAGATAGATTTATTAAATGATGAATGTGCTCAATTGATGATTGGAGATAATGCTTATCAATTGACGCCAAGAACAAGCTTATTACTTCAAAAGTGGTTAGCCGTGTTGGGCGATGAATACCAAGGTGCTTTATTTTGTCGAATCGATAAGCATGGTAATCTAGGGAATGAATCGTTAAATGATTCGTCGATTTATCGTGTATTCCGCCGAGCAAGCGATCGACTTAATCTACCTGAACATTTAGCGTTTTCAGGGCAATCAAGCCGAGTCGGAGCCAGTCAGGATCGATATAAGAAAGGTTATAATTTACGACAAATTCAGCAGTTGGGTCGTTGGACTAGTGCGGTTATGCCAGCTCAATATATTGGAAAACACGCCCTGTCAGAATCCGAGCAATTATTGTTTAAAAAAATAAAAAGCTGGGATTAGCCAGCTTTTTAGATGATTTAGGTGCTGTAATAACTTATTTTTTTAGCTGTTTTTTAATCGAGCTTTCTAAGAAATCACTAAACTTATGGCCGTTATGTTCCATTAATTTAGGAAACATTGAGATTGGCGTCATACCCGGGAAGGTATTTACTTCATTTAAATAGATATCGCCTTCTTCGGTTAAAAAGAAATCAATACGCGACAGGTTCTTCAAGTTCATATGTGTAAACACTTTTCGTGAATAGTCTTGAATGGCCAGTTGTTCACTTTCACTCAATCCTTGAGCTTCTAGTACAGTCGATGAATGGCTATCTGCGCTGTATTTTTCATCGTAAGTATAAAACACGCCATCGGGTGCAATGACTTCACCCGGTTTAGTGATCACAAGTTCGCCGTCAAGTTGATAAGCTGCAACTTCTAACTCTCTTGGTTTCACCGACTTTTCGATAAGCACTTGATCTGAATATGTAAATGCTTCACGAACTGCTTGAGCTAGCTTAGCTTTTTCAGTTACGCTGTAGCAACCTACTGATGAGCCTTGCCTTGCGGCTTTAACGAAAACTTTCCCCCACAAATCAAATGCTTGCTCAGCAATTTGAATCGACTGTTCATTGTTTTCGGTTAAAAAACGATATGGAGTATTTGGAATGCCTAAAGCGTCATACCATAACTTTGAAGTGATCTTGTTAAAGCTATTAGAGCTCGCTTCTGGGCCGCAGCCTAAGTATGGGATGTTGGCCATTTCAAGCAAAGATTGAATATCCCCCGTTTCTCCAGGGAAGCCATGAATACAGGGCACAACAAAATCAATCGCGCATGAAGGGAAGTCTTCGCCTTTTAAGCAGGAATGAGCAATATCTAGCTCCACTTTTTGCCCAGAAGAAACAAACCAAGCGTTTGCTTTTATTTCAACTTTAATAACGTTGAAATCTGGAGTGAGATTAAGTTGTTGCTCAAGGTATTGGGCTGAAACTAGTGACACTTCATGTTCAGAAGAGCCACCACCACATAAAAGTAAAATATTTTTCATCTTAATTTCGACGCTGTTTATGTTAACGCTATACACCAATCATAATGCTTTATCGTTCCAAGAGCAGTACAAAATCGCGTTAAAGTACTAAATCATCATAAAAAAGGAGCGCATCAGCACCCCTTTGTTTGTTTTTTATACTTGAAGCTGCAGCTTTGTTGACGGCGTTCATTCCCCCAATCATTTAGGCAAGCTAAACTCATGGGGCCTCATTCACTTGTCGCCTCACTGCAACTCCAGTTACTTTGGGTATAGTTTCAGAGTTTGAACCTACTATGGTAGCTTTTTCAGCGTTGGATATTGTGAATTAGTAATCGATTTTACACTTTTCACAAATGGTCCCATGTTTTGGTAGCTTGCAGGTAGACGCATAATGGCATCTTTCGCTTCTTCTGCAGTTTTAAAGTTACCAAATAGTAAGCTGTGCCATTGTTTACCATTGACTGTTTTTATGTTTTGCCATTTTGGCTGATTTTCTGGCAAGCCTTTCGCGGTATTCGTTAAGAATTTCTCACTTTGCAGTGCCGCTACTTGAACAAGGTAGTTACCTGCAGCTGGTTGAGTAACGTCATTTTGTTCTGGATAAAATACTTTAACGGTAGATTCAGAAGATTCCGCTTTGGTTTCTTCTTCCGCTGGAGGACTCAATTTAACCACTTTTTTGCCAGATTCTGTTTTTGCTTCAGGCGCTGCAGGTTCAATCATGCTTGGCTCTGCGGCTTGGGTTGAATCAACCGATAAATCTTGCTCTAAAGGCGTGTTAGATTCAGTGATTGGTTGAGGTACTTCATCGGTTTGATAAGTTTCTTGATACGTTTCTGTAGACACTTCGTCATCGTAATTTGCCGATGAACAAGCTGCTAAAAATAGAACGGATAGAGAGATAATAGCTATTTTTTTCATAGTAAGACCAAAGTGTTATAAAAACTCTCAACATCATGCCTCTGACATGTCTGAATATCAAGGTGATTAAGAGTTTGAAAGTAATATGTTTGTAAATTTCTTAGACTGCAAAGATAAAATGATAGTTAATTAATCTCAGGTTTGAGTCGCTCTGTTAACCAAACTGAGGTTAATTATAGCGATAGATCACATTGATAGGTTTGGGAAAGCGTTTCGATATTAATATTGATTATGATATGGCTATGTCTTTGTAAAGGGTGTAGGTGGAAAAATGTTAACGTTAGATAAACTATTAAAGCCAAAGTCTGTTGCCGTTATTGGAGCTTCACAACGCCCTTTTCGAGCTGGCTCTATCGTTATGCAAAACTTACTCAGTGGTGGTTTTCAAGGCACGATCATGCCGGTTACCCCTAAATATCAATCTGTGAGTGGAGTGCTTGCTTATTCTAGCATTGATCAACTGCCACTTATTCCCGACCTCTCCATTATTTGTACTAAAGCGAAATATAATAAAGCCATTTTCACAGAGCTAGCGGCCAAAGGTGCTGGTGCGGTGATTGTGATTTCATCGGATATGTATCAATCGGAACAAGATTCAGAGCAAAGTATCGATGAAGAATGCTTAGCCATAGCACGTCAATCGGGTATGCGGGTGTTAGGCTCCAATAGCTTGGGGTTAATACTCCCTTGGGTTAAGCTAAATGCCTCCCTCTCCCCTGTGACAGCCTCACAAGGTAGTATCGCCTTTATTTCCCAATCAGCGGCAGTGTGTACCACTATCCTAGATTGGGCGACCGATAAACAAATTGGTTTCTCCGCTTTTGTTTCACTTGGTAATGCGGTTGATATTGATTTTCCCGAGTTACTAGATAGCTTATCTGTGGATAGCAAAACCTCCGCTATTTTGTTGTATGTTGACTCGATTAAAGATGCGAGAGCCTTTATGTCGGCAGCTCGTAGCGCATCACGTAATCGTCGAATCTTGGTTTTGAAATCAGGACGAAGTGTTGAAGGCCAACAAGCTGCTTCGTTGCATACTCGTGGTAAGCAAAGTATCGATATTATTTATGATTCTGCAATTAAGCGCTCTGGTATGTTACGAGTAAATAATACTCATGAACTGTTTGCCGCTTTAGAGACCTTGACTCATTCGGTGCCATTACGTGGTGAACGTTTAGCGATTATGACCAATGGTGGCGGCCCCGGTATTATGGCGGTCGATGAGTTGATCCACCGTGGGGGCAAGCTTGCCACGCTAACGGAAGAAACCATTGAACAATTAAATCAAATCCTACCACCAAGCTGGTCCCACAGTAATCCGATTGATCTTGTTGGTGATGCGGATAGTCAGCGTTATGCAAAGGCAATGGATATCTTGCTCGATAGTGATGCAATTGATGCCATATTAGTGATGCACAGTCCTTCGGCAATTTCTCACCCGACACAAACTGCCAATACCTTGATTGAAAAGGTAAAAAATCATAAAAAGAGCCGGTGTTTTAATATCTTGACCAATTGGTCTGGTGAAACCACGGCAAAAGAAGCTCGTTCGTTGTTTACTCAGGCTGGCATTCCTACTTATCGAACACCCGAAGGTGCGGTAGGTGCTTATATGCATTTGGTTGAATATCGACGCAACCAGAAGCAGTTAATGGAAACCCCTTCTTCTGTCGAATTACGTAATCCAGAGCAATTATTACAAGCGCAAAGTTGGATTCAGTCTCACCTTCAAGAATCCACTAGTTTGTTTGATTCTCACCAAATTGATGGCTTACTAAAAAGTTATAACATTTCGGTGCTTCCGACGTGGTTAGCTTCAGATGCCAGTGAAGCGGTACATATCAGTGAAAAAATTGGTTATCCGGTGGCGGTGAAATTGCGTTCACCTGATATTGTGCATAAGTCAGAAGTCCAAGGCGTGATGTTGAATTTACGCAATGCCAATGAAGTTGCCAGTGCCACTCAAGCCATTATGGATAGAACATCACTCCTTTATCCTTCTGCCTTAATTCATGGTGTTTCGGTGCAAAGTATGGCGAGTCGAGCTGGCTCACAAGAGTTAAGAATCCGCATCGAAACCGACCCTATTTTTGGTCCCGTAATCATGCTTGGCCAAGGTGGTACAGAATGGGATGTGACTGAAGATGCTTCGGTTGCTCTACTGCCTTTAAATATGGCGCTAGCGCGTTATTTGGTGATACGAGCTATGCGCGTAGGTAAATTACGATTAGAGCAGTTACCAAATCCGGTCGATACTATCGCTTTATGTGAGCTATTGGTTCGCTTATCACAAATGGTTATCGATAATTCTGAAATTCTCAGTTTAGATTTGCACCCATTATTAGCTGCAGGAAATGAATTTACGGTTATTGATGCTCGCTTAGAGTTACAAGCCGCCAATGGCAATAAAAGGCAACGTTTAGCCATTAAGCCTTACCCGGTTGAGCATGAAGAAATGACGCAACTTAAAAACGGTCAGCGTTGTTTAGTGCGGCCTGTATTGCCTGAAGATGAAGAAAAAATGGCTTCATTTATTACTCAAGTTTCCCGTGAAGATTTGTATAAGCGTTTTTTTTCAGATGTTGGTGAATTTAATCACGAAGCCTTGGCCAATTTAACGCAAATTGATTATGACCGAGAAATGGCATTTGTTGCCACACAAATCAATGAGGAAAACCAAGAGATATTACTAGGCGTAGCTAGAGTGATCGCTGATTCTCACAATTATGATGCAGAGTTCTCAATTTTGATTCGTTCCGACCTAAAAGGAATTGGTCTTGGCAGATTACTGATGGAAAAGCTGATTGCTTATAGCCAAACCAAAGGCACTGTTCGTTTAACGGGAATAACAATGCCATCCAATAAAGGTATGGTCCAATTAGCCAAAAAATTGAACTTCAAAACAGAAACCCACTTTGAAGACAATATTGTGGATATGCTTTTAATTCTTTAAAAGGGATTGTGGGTATATTCTTATATCCACTATCAGCTTTGAGAGGTTGTAAGATTAGCGATTTTCCAGTGTTTTTTAAGGTACTGAATACACCAAGACTTCGCTTTACCCATTTTATTGCGTCGCCATGCAATCACCATTTCTACTGATTGAGTCTCGCTTCCTTCAATAACTTTGAGTTTACCCTGTTCGATCAAAGGTGTTGCTATGTGCATAGGTAACGTTCCAATGCCTACACCTGCACATAATGCTTCTACTTTGGCTGGAAAGTTGCTGACGGTGAGTCTAGGTTGATCATCCGCTAAATTTTTACTTAATACTGGTGAATTACGAGCAGAGTCGGCAACTGCAATAGCTCTATATTTATTTCGAGTGTTCTGATCAAAGGTTGAAGTTCTCTTATGCACGATATGATTGGGCTCTGCCACCCATAACATATTGATAGTCCCTAAAGGCTCTATTTTAGTATCAATTGGTGTGTGTTCCATTTTTGCACAAACGAGCAAATCTGCACGCCCATAAGCTAAAGCTTCCCAACAACCGGCAAGAATTTCTTCTTGTATTTTGACCCGTGTTTTTGAATGGTTTTCTAAGTCCTTCACTAATGGAAAGAAAAATTCAATGGGTAATAAATCATAAGCAATAGAGATCTCTAATTCCCATCCATGTGCCAGTATGTTGGCATCTTCAACTAATTCATGGGCGGCAGAAAGAATGGAACGCCCTCTTTCTAACAGTAAGTGACCTGCATCGGTAAATACGGCTTTATGGCCTGAGCGATCAAAAATGACAAGATCCAGATCTTGCTCTAATTTTTGCACCTGATAACTTAAAGATGATGGTGCACGATTCAATTCGTTTGCAGCAGCAGCGAAGCTTCCTCTCCTCGCGATGGCATCCAATACCTGTAGTGCTTCCAATGTAATACTGTTGTTCAAATCATTTTTCCTTATTTTTAACCCACTTAAATGTGAAGTTAATCACAATTAATGTAACTGTATGACTTATAAGTGAACTTTTTATACTCAGTATAATTTGTTGTTTTTCAATGGCTTTTGTTAGCTTTATGTCACTTCATGTAATAATTTGGTTAAAATAAGCAATACAAATGATAGTTATTATCATTCTTATTTATTAGAATGTATTCGAAAACTAACATAGGGAATGGAATAACTATATGTACACCCATAAATTAAAACCAACATTACTTGCGATTACGATTGCTTCCACTTTAACTCCAGCAGCTTATGCGGCACAAGAATTAACTTCTCTCCAAGAAGTGGTCGTTTCGGCAACTCGAACTGAGCAAGACATCAAAGATGTATCTGCTTCAGTTGAAACGGTTTCGTCAAATGATATCGATAATCAAATGGCAACCGATCCACAGCAAGCATTAAAATATACCCCAGGGGTTGATGCTGAAGGGACGGGTCGATTTGGTATTTCTGGATATAACATTCGAGGAATGGAAGATTCACGTATTAAAGTAATGGTTGATGGTGTTGAACAACCTGTTCCGTATAACCCAGGAGCAACAGAACAACGCTCCTACCCTAACAATATAGAAGTTGATACTTTAAGTGCCATAGAGGTGAATAAAGGTCCTTCCTCTACCCTTTATGGTTCTGATGCATTAGGCGGTGCAGTACTCTTTAAAACCAAAGATCCTTCAGATGTTTTAGTAACAGAAGGTGATGAAAATCGTTTTGGTCTTAAGTCTTCATATACTTCAGCTGATGAAACATTTAAAAATACCCTTACATGGGCGATGCGATATGGTGATTTAGAAACGCTACTTATGTTGACTTATGCTGATGGTCAAGAAACCGAAACATATTCTGATGGTGATGATGTATCTGGTTTTGGGCGCGGCCAAGCTGATCCTGCTGATAAAGATATTAGCAACCTACTTGCTAAAGCTTATTATCAAGTGAATGAAGCTCACCGTATTGGTGTATCATTAGAGTACTACCTGAGAAATTACGATGAAGATGAATTGTCATACGATGGTTACTCTATTTCATTCCCAGGTATGGGTCCTGTAATCACGTATGCCAATAATTACAATGAAGATCAATCCGAGAGATTACGAGTTGGTTTTAATCATGAATGGCTAATGGATGCAGCGATTGCAGATAGCTTAAATTGGTCGCTTAATTATCAACAAAGTGACTCTTTAAGTAAGAACTATGACACTACCACTGGAATGATGGGTAGTGGTGAGCGAATGCGTGAGCGTGATGCTACCGATAAAAGTGTTCAGTTTGATTCTCAATTCGATAAACTGGTTGAATTTAATAGTCATTATCACCAATTTACTTATGGCGCCTCTTTTATTCACGATAAGTTTGAATTGGATAATACCGACTATAAATATGATTTAGGTACCGTTGGACCAGGTAGCACGGGAATGCCAGATGCAACCCTGACCAAGTGGGGTATTTATTTCCAAGACCAAGCTTTCTTTTTACAAGAACGCTTAATCCTAACTGCCGGTATTCGTTATGATTCGTTTAAAACCGAACCTGAAAGCGATGATGGATTTGCGACCGATTACCCAGACAGTGATAGTGATGCTGTGACGGGTAAATTAGGTTCGGTATATCACTTTAGTGATGGGTTCAGTGGCTTTGCTCAAATAAGCCAAGGTTTTAAAGCCCCTACTGTTTATGATCTTTACTATTTTTATAATCAAGGCGCGATTGTTGAGCCTAATCCAGACTTAAAACCAGAAAAGAGCATTTCTTATGAAGCGGGTTTCCGTGGTCGTAGTGAAAGTACACGTTTTGAAATAGTCGGCTTTTATAATGATTACTCTGACTTTATTAGTGATACTAACCTTGGCACTGACGCAAGTAGTGGTAAAGATAGATATAGTAAAGAAAATATTAATAAAGCTGAGATTTACGGTGCAGAATTTTCATCGACAACAATGTTAGATACCGCATTCGGTGCACCACAAGGTTTTTACTCGAAGATTTCTGTCGCTTATGCCGAAGGCCGAGATAAAGACACTGGTGAACACCTTGATTCTGTGGCGCCGCTAACCGGTAATGTTGGTCTAGGTTATGATAGCCTTAACTCAGTATTTGGTGGGTTACTTAACGTTACGATGGCCGCGAGTAAAGATGATTGGTCGAGTGATGAATACAAAGATGCACCGGGCTATACATTAGTGGATTTAACAGCGTATTACCGCCCTATTAATGACTTAACCCTTCGTGCAGGTTTATTTAATGCTTTTGATAAGAAATATTGGCATTATTCTGATCTAGAACGTGGTAATACGCCGGGATCAAAGAATGTTGATTTTTATACTCAACCAGGTCGTAACTGGGGCGTAAGTTTAGATTACCAATTTTAAGTTCCTAGTGACATCTGTTGAGTTATACCCGTCGTATTTGAAGCAGTAGCTTATTGCCGGCGTTCATTCGCCCCCTATCTCTTTGAAAGTCATAGGCGAGCTATGCTCATGAGGCCTCATTCAGGTGTCGCCTCACTGTAACTTCAATTACTTTGGGTATAAGTTAAAAGCTAACTAAAATAAAGACTCCTATTTTTATAGGAGTCTTTTTGTTTCTTTAACTGGTCTATTACGGTGATTTAACGTCGTTAGGTGTTAACAGGTCGGTGTTGAATAGCTCTCGTTATCCAAATCTGATGTTAATTAGGCTTTAAATGAAAAAAAGCCAGCAATCGCTGACTTTTATTGAGTTAATCAAATCAATTTACATTAAAAAGTTTTATTAAAGATTATGTAAATAATTATGATTGATTAGACATTTCATGCTTTACCATTACTGCGCTTGCAACAATAAAAGCAATGATCAGACCTAGTGATAATGACATGTTTTTCCCCTGATTTAAGTAGACTTAATAGTAGCCCTAAAGTAAAAATCGAGGGAATTATAACCATGTTTGTTATGAAAATGTAGTGAATAGTTTGTTTTTGCGATCAAAGCAATGTTTTGTGTTAAAAAAAAGAGCAACTTAACATTGCTCTCTTTCATTATTTATTACTTATGATTCAGGATAGCCTTGTGGGTTATTAGATTGCCAACGCCAAGTATCTGCCGTCATTTGCTCTAATGAGCGTGTGGCCTTCCAATGTAAATCGGCTTTTGCTTTAGCAGGATCTGCCCAACACTCAGCAATATCACCAGGACGGCGGTCAACAATTTTATAAGGGACTTTCTTGCCAGATGATTTTTCGAACGCGCTAACCATTTCTAACACGCTATTGCCCTTACCTGTACCTAGATTATAAATATGAAGACCTTGTTTGCGACCTACATGTTTAAGCGCTGCTAGGTGGCCATCTGACAAATCCATCACATGGATATAATCACGAACACCAGTACCATCAGGAGTTGGGTAATCGCCACCAAATACAGATAAGAATTCGCGACGACCTACCGCGACTTGAGAAACAAAAGGCATCAAGTTGTTTGGAATACCTTGAGGATCTTCCCCTAGCTCACCTGATGGGTGAGAGCCGACTGGATTGAAATAACGTAATAAAGTAACACTCCAATCTGGGTTCGCTTTTTGGAAGTCTGTTAAGCATTCTTCTACAATTAATTTACTGCGGCCATAAGGGTTAGTCGCGCTGGTTGGGAAGCTTTCTAAAATTGGTACCGAATCAGGATCACCATATACCGTGGCCGAAGAGCTGAAAATTAACGATTTAATGCCGGCTTCACGCATCGCATCAACAAGAACTAAAGTACCATGGACATTGGTGTCGTAATACTCTAATGGTTTTTCAACGGATTCACCGACAGCTTTTAAACCAGCAAAATGAATGACCGATTCAATATTATATTGATTCAAAACGTGGCTTAGTGCTTGCTTGTCGCGGATGTCACCTTCAACAAAAATTGGGCGAACGCCTGATACTTTTTCAATGCGATCGAGTACGGTTGACTTGCTATTATATAAGTTATCAAAAATGATTGGTGTCATCCCTGCTTCAATCATTTGAATACAAGTGTGACTGCCTATATAACCCATTCCACCGGTAACTAAAACAAACATAAAAGCCTCTATATCAACAAATTATTACTTGGATCTAACCTTACAACATTGCGACTTGTAGATATACCCTTGGGGTGTCAATATTAAAATCTCAAATATACATAATAGACTATGATTGGTGCACAAAAATGACACTTGAATCGGCAAAATTAAAACTCAATTGTGATATGGGAGAAAGCTTTGGTCATTGGACGATGGGGGAAGATGAAACCATCATTCCTTATGTTCATATGGCCAACATTGCTTGTGGCTTTCATGCTTCTGACCCTGACACTATGGCAAAAACGATTCAATTAGCCGTTAAACATGATGTCAGTATCGGAGCCCACCCTTCTTATCAAGATTTATTAGGTTTTGGTCGACGCTCTATTGCGCACACAGCAGAACAAATTTCCCATCTCATTAGTTACCAAATTGGTGCTATTCAAAGCCTTGCCTCGTTTTATGATACGCAAGTTGATTATGTGAAGCCTCATGGTGCTTTATATAACGATATGATGGAGGATCTTGAGGTTTTTGAAGCGATTGTGCAGGCAGTAATGCCTACAGGACTACCATTAATGGTA
The DNA here is from genome assembly GCF_030161215.1 of Vibrio algivorus. NCBI lineage: Bacteria > Pseudomonadati > Pseudomonadota > Gammaproteobacteria > Vibrionales > Vibrionaceae > Vibrio > Vibrio algivorus. The sequence continues at coordinate 444,588 of NZ_BSPV01000004.1, read as the reverse complement.
TTAGCCAAGAAGGATAATACTGCCTACTTAGATATTGCCGATGAGTATAATGTACCGTTGCTTTTTGAAGCTTTTGCTGACCGAGCTTATAAAGATGATGGTTCGTTAGTACCTCGAAATAAGCCCAATGCCGTACACCAAAATGCGGAGGATATTTTCTACCAAGCGATGCAATTGGCAAATTTCGGTACGGTCACCACTATTAAAGGGCATACTCTCGAATTACAAGCGGACACCCTTTGTGTTCACGGTGATAATGAGGAATCGATCGCTGTGGTTAAGCGAATTTATACCGCACTTACTCAACCTATTGTTTAAGAGCGGTTGAAATTAATGAGTAGATTGAGCCCGAAAAAGTGTATCAAGTTGATCAACTACCTCTACCCAATCAGCATCTTCTTTCTTAGCCTCTTTAATAAAATTTGACTGCGAAGGAGTCCAAAACGGCGCTCGATGTAAAGGTTGTGAGTGGTCCAATTGAGCGGCATGTTGAGCAATAAAGGCTTCAATATCTTCATTTGAACTTGCCAAACCAAGTTGCTCAAATAGCGTTTCTAGCGAGTGACGATGCATTTCCATATTACCACCTCTCTTTTTTATAATCCGATTGTTAAAAGCATAGAACATATGTCAAAAACAATCTTATGTATTCGTTGTTGAGGCTAGTTCAAATTTACTTTGAAGCTTATTGGCTAACTCCATTCCTACAACCATGGCAGCAATAAAACTAATCAGACCGAAGTTAAGCGTTGATAATGATGCCAAAGCTGGGCCTGGGCAGATCCCTGCAATGCCCCAACCTAATCCAAATAAACTTGCTCCAAAGATCAGTTTACGATCCACAGCATTACTCTTGGTTATACAAAACTCAGTTTGATCAAGCGGCCTTTGTCTTGGTTTAATAACAAGATGGTACATAGGAGCAAAGACCAATAATGCCCCTCCCATAACAAAAGCCAGATCGACTTTCCATGCGCCAGCTACATCAAGGAAGGCGATAACTTTTATTGGGTTGACCATATCTGAAATCACCATGCCAGCACCAAAAAGCAAACCAGCAATTAAGGGAATAGAAGAATAACGTTTCATAGTCGCTCGCTTATAAAATATGTAATCGAATGTAGACCGTGATTACCGCCACTAGCATAAAAGTCAGAGTGGCTATCGTAGAACGGATAGAAAAGCGCCCCATTCCACAAATGCCATGACCGCTAGTACAACCATTACCTAGTTTGGTTCCAAGACCAACTAATAAACCGGCTAGTAGCATAGTCACGATAGAACTAGAGTAATGCGTGGGGATACCTGCGAGATCAGGTTGAATAAGCTTGTTCGTCAATAAACCACCAGTAATCAAACCAATGATAAATTGAATTCGCCAACCTTTATCTACAGTTGATGCCGTTATTACACCATTAAGAATTCCGCTAATGCCTGCCACTTTGCCTTTAAATAACATAAGGATAGTTGCAGAAATTCCGAGTAACATCCCACCGAATAAAGCACTCCAAGGAATAGTCATAATTGCCTCTTGAGGGTTAATATCTCACTCAATTATATTAGTAACCATTAATTTAGCAACAACTAAATATGTTGATGGTTACATAAAAAACGTCCATGGATTTCTCCGATGGACGTTTTAACAAGAGATGTATTTGTATTGCTAAATTAATCTTGGTGAGCTTTACAGTGTTCGATTGCATCTTGTAGAAGTTGCAATGCTGTTTTTTCACAAGGCTCTAATTCCGCTGTTTGTGCTTCGATTGGTGTGACTCTATCGCCCCACTTAATCATGCCAGCTCCCCATGTTAAACCTGCACCAAATGCGGCAACAAGGATATTCATATTCGGCTTAACAAACCCTTGTTCAACGGCCTCGCATAGAGCGATAGGAATCGTCGCTGCGGAAGTGTTACCGTATTTTTGAATATTCACGAAGGCTTTATCTTGAGAGATACCAGCAAAATCACACAAGGTTTGGATTATGCGAATATTGGCCTGATGAGGAACAACACAATCTATTTCTTCTTTGGTTAGGCCGGAACGTTCAAGTACGTTTTGCGTCGCTGCGCTCATTCCTTTTACCGCACGTTTAAAAATATCTTTCCCGACAAAATCAAAACTCCAGTGACCACTATCTTGATCAAAACGGTCCATAGCAGTACCAAATTTAGGTATAGCAAGAATATCGCGCCCTTCCGCATCACAGCCTAGTGAAGCCTGTTGAAGCCCGACTGGGGTATCCTGCTCACGTCGAGATAATACGACTGCTCCTGCACCATCGCCAAACAGTACAGCGGTATCTCGTTGGGTCCAGTTTAAATAAAACGATAAATGTTCTGCACCAATAACAATCGCATTACGGTAATTACCTGCTTGAATTAATCTGGTTGCCGTTTCTAAACCGTAAAGGAACCCAGTACAAGCCGCGTTTAGATCAAATGCGGCAGCGGCTTGAATACCAAGGTTACTTTGCACTTTTGACGCAGTATTCGGAATCAAGGTGTCTGGAGAGCAGGTCGCAACAATGATGCAATCAACTTCATTGGCTGTTATTCCAGCCGCTTGCATGGCATTTTTAGCGGCTACTGTTGCAAGATCGGATGTCTCTACATGGCTAATGCGGCGACTTTCGATACCTGTACGAGAGCGGATCCATTCATCAGAGGTTTCCAAAAATGTACTTAAATCGTCATTAGTTAAAACAGCAGGTGGTAGACATTTTCCCCACCCTGTAATTTCTGCGTAAACGTTAGCCATAAAAATACCTTATTAATTTTATTGTTTTATTTTTGTTTATTTCAAACTTGTAAACATTATACGATAGTTGCTTGAAAACTTATACGTTAAGCGTTTCCTTACTAACTGTTTTGTAAACAGCTAGTCACATTTTTATAAGTAGAAGAGAATATTCTTAAAGAGGTACTTCATGACATCATTTATAACCGCTTGCCCATACTGTCAAAGTAAGAACAAAGTTCCAGAATCCAGAGTGTCGGATAAAGCGAGTTGTGGACGTTGTCAGTCATCTTTGTTTGATGGTAAGCCAATCAATACTACAACTGAAAATTTAAGTGCATTATTAACCAGTGAACTACCCATTGTTATTGATTTTTGGGCACCTTGGTGCAACCCATGCGTTGGCTTTGCTCCTATCTTTGAAGATGCTGCAGCAGAAATGACTGGTCAAGTCAGGTTTTTAAAAGTAGATACCGAATCACAACAAACTATTGCCGCTAAGTATCAAATACGTAGCATTCCAACCATTATGGTATTCAAGTCTGGAAAAATGATCGACTCTATTAATGGTGCATTGCCAAAAAGCCAGTTTATACAATGGTTAAACCAAGCTGTTATCAAATAGTTAAAAGCCTAAAAACCACAATAAAGATTGCCTAATATGCTTATTATTAGGCAGTTTCCTACTGAAAATACGGTAATAGCCCTTCAATCAATTTCTTTTATCGTTAAGTCAAAAAAATCTCATTTTACATCCTGTGATGTAAGCCTCATATTCGCCGCGAAATTACCCTCTTATTTACATTCAAAACATTAATTTTTCGGAGTATGCGGTGAACGACGTAGCTTTGACTTCATCAAAAACATCATTTTTGATCCCAGTTGCAGCACTATCTTTATATGCTGTTGCATCAGGTTATTTAATGAGTTTGATCCCATTGATGTTAGGTCAATATGGTTTAAGCACGGACGCTGCAAGCTGGTTAGCCAGTGCATTTTATGCTGGATTATTATTGGGTGCGATGTTCATTGAGCCTATTGTGGCAAAAATTGGACATAAGAATGCTTTTGTATTTTTCCTAGTGCTTTTTTCGCTCACTATTGTGGCAATGCCGATTGTTCCGGCATTTGAGTCATGGCTATTTGCCCGTTTCATTGCAGGCATTGCAGTAGCTGGCATATTTGTAGTGGTTGAATCTTGGCTATTAATTGGTGATGAAAAAAGCCGAGCTAAGCGACTAGGTTTATATATGGCTTCACTTTATGGTGGTGCGACGCTAGGTCAGCTTGGTATTAGTGTTTTTGCAATTGAAAGCGAGTGGCCATTTGTCGTGATTTTGTCTTTGCTTGTTGCTGCTACCCTACTACTTTGCTTTGGTCGCTGCCAACAACCGCAAACTGAAACCCATTCAGTACTTAGCTTAAAGCAAGTATTTAAAATGAATAAAGCGGCTTTAATCGGTTGTATGGTATCTGGCCTGTTAATTGGCTCTATTTATGGCCTTATGCCTTTAGAGTTACACGACCGCCATGTCTCAACTACCAAAATAGGTAGCTTGATGGCATTGTTAGTGATGGGCGCAATGTTGGTGCAACCTATTGTGTCTTGGGGTAGCCAATTCATGGGTAAGAAATTATTGATGGGATTATTTTGTCTACTCGGTGTGTTTGCAATTGGCTTAACGACATTAAGTTCTAGCCTAGTTGTACTTGCAATTAGCTTAGTGTTACTTGGTATGGCAACCTTCTCTATCTACCCTTTGGCAATAAGCCTAGGTTGTGATGGATTAGAAGAAAACTACATTGTTTCTGCCACGCAAATTATGTTGCTTGCTTATAGTATTGGCTCGGTTGCTGGCCCTATTGCTGCGCAGCATTGGATGAATAATCCTGAAGGTTTAACGGGTTTCTTATTCGTGATCTTGTTAGCAACATCACTTTATATGTTTGCTATGAGTATCAAGCGTAAATCACGTATGGTCGCGGGTGAATAATTAAATCGATTAGCCAGAATCAATAAAAAAGCGCCTCATTCCACTTTATTTATGTGAAATGAGGCGCTTTTTCTTATTAAGAGATAATAAGTCTGCAACCTGCTTAGTTATCCGAAGATGGTAATTAAGCGATATTCAAATACTTATGCGTTTGGATGGATAAACGCCAATTACGCTTAATGCAGGTTTCCATACAAAGTTCAGTGGCTCTAGGTTTCTGACTGATTGGCTGCAAGGCTATATTAGATTTAGATTCACATTGTGCACGTGTGAGTAGTGCATCAAGTTGATCGATATCTTTTTGTGTCCCTACTGGATGTTTAATTTCATTGGCACGTTGTAATGCTGAATCGAGTACTTCCAGTTTACCTTTCATTGCAATTTTTGGTGACACTGTCACCCATGTGTTATCAGAACATGTTATTTCCGATGTTCCACTGGTCTCAATTTGACACTGACAACCTATCGCTTCAAAAGCAGACGTTAATGGGTGCAAATCATAGATACAAGGTTCACCACCCGTGATCACAACATGCTTTGCTGTGTAGCCTTGCTGTTGATATAGCGAGACAATGTCATCAACGCTGGCTGGGCTCCAGCTTGGGCTATCACCTTGTTTGATGATGATATCGCCAAGTGTGGTTTTATCACTTTCTTCTGCCGTCCAAGTTTGTTTTGTATCACACCATGAACATCCTACCGGACAAACTTGCAGACGAATAAAAACAGAAGGTACACCAGTAAAGTAACCTTCTCCTTGGATAGTTTCAAAGATTTCGTTTATCTTGTACACAAGACTTACCTTTTATCTTAACCGCGGTATATACAGCCTGCAGTACAGGTTTCTTTAATTTCAACTTGGCTTAGTTGTGGCAGAAGTGGTTTTACTTTTTCCCAGATCCACTTAGCCAATACTTCGCTAGTTGGGTTTTCTAACCCAGGGATATCATTGAGATAGTAGTGATCAAGTTGATCATAAATTGGTGCGAATATTTTCTTCACATCACCAAAATCGATAATCCAGCCAGTGGTAGGGTCGACTTCACCTTGAATGTATAAGCGAACAAAGAAAGAATGACCGTGCAAACGCCCACATTTGTGCCCTTCTGGTACGTTAGGTAAATGGTGCGCTGCTTCAAAAATGAAGTCTTTATATATCTCGCAAGTCATAGTAATTCCGAGTCTGATTAAAATGGGGTTCGAATATATAGAACTCGATCATGAATGAAAAGAGAAAATATAAGCTAGCTTTAAAATAAGCGTTTGATATGATGCGCACCCACTTTATCGCAGAGACAGGTTATGAACCGTAAGAAAAAAATCAATTCGATTTTAAAAAAACGCTTAAAGCAACAAAATGCCAAACTGCATAAAACCAATAAGCCGAAATATATTTCTAAAGCAGAGCGAGCTCGTATGGAAGAAGAAGCTCAAATACAAGCCTCTTCTGAAGGTGTGCAAAAAACAGATCAAGTAGAATCAGAGCAATAACTCATCTTCAATGGGTTGGTATCGATCGGCGGCTTCAATAAGAGAATTCGCCGTTAAGCCGGGCACCCCATAAACTTCAACCGTTTTTCCGTAACGACTTTGAATACGCTTAGCTAATAGATCGAAGTCACCATCTCCCGATGCAATCACAATCACATCTGAAACTTCAGCTAGTTCCATAGCATCAAGTGCAATTCCAACATCCCAATCCCCTTTTGCGGAGCCATCTTGTCGTTGAATAAATGGTTTGAGTTTTACGTCAAACCCAATGCCTCTTAAAATATTATGAAATTGCTTTTGTTTATCATCACTTCGAGCTATCGCATAAGCATTGGCATTGACTAAAGTGCGATCTTTCATCACTTTTGCCCAGAATGCGTTGTAATCAAAATGACGATGATATTTGTCGCGAGTAGTGTAATAGATGTTTTGTACATCAACTAATATGGATACAGTTTGCATAAATTTCCAAATAAAATACCGCGTTATGAGTGACTACTAGATTGGATCCATTGTAGGTACTCGTGAAAACCCGTTTCGATGGGCAGCATAACAATTTGTGGAACTTGATAACTATGATTAGCGAGAATAACTTGCTCAACTTCTTGGTAGTGTCGATGCAGTATCTTAATGATCAATAGTGATTCTTGATCATGATTTATTTCTCCGTGCCAATGGTAGTAACTCGTTATTGGCATGACTTGAATACAAGCGGCTAATTTGGCCGTTAATAAGGCATTAATAATTGCTTGTTGGCTTTCTTCTTCGTTTGTTGTTGATAGAACAATTGCATAACCCTCAGGGTGTGTGTCCATAGTGCCATTCTCCCTTTCGTAGGTATCTATCTAGTGTAGAGCGTTACTCTGGTTTTACCCATACCTGACTAAAATCAAACCAGCCCAAAGCGTTACAGGTTGCATTTTGTAAGGAGCCACATTGATCTTGGCTAACGCCTAACCAACAGTGAAACATCGGTATGAGTTGCTGCGTTTGAACTAATTGCTTTGCCAGTTCTTTTGCCGGAAAAGTTTGATTGGGTTGAGAGCGCCAATCCGAGACCATTTTCTTCCAGTTAGAAAAGTTTTCCTGATTACTCATAATATCAATATCACTATAACCAAGGAGCCAACCAATTAAGGCATCTTTACGATGGTTAGCCAGTCCCATAGGTTTGAGCCAAATATCAACTTCATCAGGGGTTTCGACGGTCAGATCATATTTGACCATTTTTAAAGTAATACCGTCTTCTTTTAATAAACTTTTCATGGATTGAATCACATAAGGAAATAACGGGTGCATACTGTGATAGGCAACAGTTACTTGTGTTTTTTCATTATCTTCAATCAATGGTGGCGTTAAGTTTGACTGTAAAATTCCACTATGATGCCAACCTGGCTTTAAACCGTGAGCGTGTAGTAACCCTAATTCGATGACTTTTTGATCAGGAATTCCCCGCAATAAACTAAACGGGTTTAATCTTTGCGCTAAGTAATGTGCCCAATCATCATTTTTTGCAATACCTGAACGGCGGTTAAGTAGTAGGTATGTGCAACCAGGATCGAGCTCTACATCGGTAAATTGCCCTTCTGTGGGCTTATTTGGGTGAGTTAAGCTAGGATAAACCATCGATGAGTGAGCTTCATCGAACACCCATACTTCTACTCGTTCGATTAGCGGTCGATAACCAAAGTAATGTTCAAAGGCTTCTAACACCAAACGAGATGAATCATTTCTGGTGACTTTATATGGCCCAGTTCCGTTGGGAATTAAATCAAATTTCTCTGGTTCACTAATGTGTGACTGCAATATTTTTGCAGGTGTTTCCGTTAATAATAAAGGTAAATAATAATCGGCATCTGTTAAGTGAACATCTAGTGTATTATTGGAAGGTGAAGAAACCGATTCAATATGTTCAAATAAAGTTAATGTTTTTAATCGGTTAATGCTCTCAATTACATCGGTAATACTTAAACGGTCGCCATTATGAAAGCGAACCCCTGAACGTAGATAAAAACGCCAATGCGTCGGTGATAACATTTCCCAGTGATGAGCCAGATCCGGTTTCACTTGTTCTTTTTCATCTAACTGAGTTAAGCCACTAAAAATTTGTCGAATGATATGTTGTTCAGAGCGCCGAGTCGGCTTTAATGGATTGAGTGTCGCAAGTTGTCGGTAATAAGGTAAACGGATGACCTGCTGCCCTTCTAAATGGCTAAAGCCTAAGTAGCCTTGAAAGACTTGAGTCAGCCGTGCTGGGTCATTATCTAAAACAGAAAGCGCATGTTCAATTTTGCCTTCTTCTAAATAACGTTTGGCAAGATTTTCACTAACATCTATTTTATTACGTTTAAAAATTAAGCGAGATAATTTTCCGCGCCCTGCCGCAGGTATCCATTCGATCCAGCCTTCTTCTACTAACTTATTAAGAACAATACGAGTATTTCGGCGCGTACAACACAATATATCGGTTAATTCTTCTAACTGAATAGCGCAATCTTCGCCTTGGAAATGCTCAAATAAACGCTCAAATTGTGTTCTTAATCGTGGGCTGCTCATAAAGGGGAAACTCTATTGTTTGGCAATAAGAAATTATTTCCTACTTTATCAGCTTTAAAGAGATAAATCTTGTGGTAACACCATTTTTAGGCATTGACAATAAAACAGAAAATTCCTCTTTTATTAGGGCATGTTTATCTTTTGTGAGTAAATTTTGTTCGAGATAAGCTAGCCCTAATCGCTATTGTATTGGCAAACAAAGAAAATCAGCCAGTTGTTGTAATTGTTGTTCAGAGTCTAACTTAATCGACCATTGGCATTGCATGTCATGTGCGGTAATCACATTGACACCATGACCAATTAGCTTCAATGCTTCGGTTTGAGATTGCATAGTGACACTCACTATCTGAGTCAAACGCACAACAATTTCATGTTGGTTTGCAATAATTTTTCCTTGTGAGAATTCAATGATCATTTTCGGTTTTTAACCGCCTTTTCGAGTTTTAACGGCCATGGTAATTCGGCTAGTACATAGTAGACGCTGTTCTTCATCAACAATTTCAATTTGCCATACTTGAGTTGATACTCCAATATGAATTGGCCACGTTTTTCCCGTCACGACTCCGTTACGTTTTGCTCGAATGTGATTGGCGTTAATATCCAATCCAACACAGTAAGAGTTATCGTCCACACACATATTTGCTGCCAAAGAACCTAAAGTTTCAGCTAATACAACAGATGCACCACCGTGCAACAACCCCATAGGCTGATGAGTGATACTCGATACTGGCATGGTCGCTGAAATACTATTATCCGTGATCTCAACGTACTCAATATTGAGGTGCTCCATTAAGGTGTTACGGGAAGTTGCATTTAAACGCTCTAAAGTGACGTCTTTTTTCCAAATCATGGTGATTCCTATTGGTCCATAAAGCTGTGCTCGTAACAATATTATTATCAATAACTAAGTGCAAGATCTCACTTCTCAATATGAACATATCACTCTAATTTTGATTTCAGTTTTATCGTATATTTGAGTAATTGCAGCGATCATTAATGTGTTTTAAAGTGAATTTAATATTGTTAGCTCAAGGAATGAATATGAAGAAAATTTCACCACGATTAAAGGTCCTCACTTTAAGTGGCTTCATCATGAGTTTGTCTGCTTGTACTTCTTCCCCAACAGGCAGAAGCCAAGTAATTCTATTTTCAGACAATGAAATGTCTCAATTAGGCGCTCAATCCTTTGAGCAGATGAAGCAAAATGAGAAAGTCAGTAAAGATGCCAAGATCAATGCTTATGTAACCTGTGTAGCTAATGCGATTACCAAACAAGTGCCGAAGCAAGCCAGTTTTGAACAGTGGGAAGTCGTCGTGTTTGATTCTGATCAAGTCAATGCTTTCGCTCTACCAGGTGGTAAAATTGGTGTTTACACTGGCTTACTTAAAGTGGCAACAAACCAAGATCAACTGGCAACGGTTTTAGGACACGAAGTGGCTCATGTTCTCGCGAATCATGGTAACGAGCGTATGTCACGTAACCAAATAACTAACACAGGTTTGCAAGTTACCGACTTTGCCTTAGCGGGTACGGAATATAAAGAAATGACGATGAGTGCCCTAGGCTTGGGCGTGGAATATGGTATTAACTTACCTTATGGACGAACCCAAGAAACGGAAGCCGATATTATGGGTATCGATCTGATGGCTAAAGCTGGATTCGATCCACAGCAAAGCATTCAATTATGGAAGAATATGGCAAAGGCATCCGGTGGGAATCAACCTCCAGAATTGTTATCAACTCACCCTTCGCATAATACTCGAATACAAGATCTCGGTAATGAGATTAAAGAATTGCCTAAATACAACACCTCAGCCCCTAATTGCCAAACATAGATATATGAAAAATTAATGACAAAAAACATTATTTCATGGTTTCTTACGCAGATTTAGAATGAAGTCTAATAACGCAATTATTGCGAGCGTGAATGAATGGTTTGTTGCTATAATGAAAAATCAATAATGTCAGTATTAGTGCTGGTATAAATCCCACTATACCCAAAGTAATTGGAGTTGCAGTGAGGCGACAAATGAATGAGGCCCCATGAGCATAGCTCGTCTATGTGATTGGGGTGAATGAATGCCGTCAACAAAGCTGCAGCTTCAAGTACGGTGGTTATAGATGGGAAACGGGTGTTACCTTTGCTTGCAAACACCAAAGGGGTAAGTCGCTGGACTTACCCCTTTTTCTTGTCGTTTACTTTTTCCCTACGCTAACTTAGACCATTTACTTATATTGATTGGTACTAGGCATCAAAGTTGGTAATGAGAAATTATGATTCGTTACTGATCTTTTTATGACCTTGCTCTAAATGCACCACATCAACAAGATCGTCACCTGAAACCTGGAAGGCTTGTCCAAATCCTTTAACAAACAGGCCTTGTACGGGTTTTAAACAAAATAGTTTAAAGTCTTCTAATTGGCTTAACCCTTTCACTATCTCGCCAAATCTTTGTTCTAATTCAGTTGTTACTTGTTGCCATTGCGTTGAATCTCGTTCAACAATACTTGCTACAGCATCAAAAGTTAGTCTTTTACGAGCAAATAATTGCTTAGAGCTATCTTCGTCCTCAATTAACATTAAAGAAACTTGAGGGTTTGCTGTAAGGTTTCTAGCATGACGAGCAATTTCAGAAATAAGTACAAAATAACCATCACTATTGACCACAAATGGCGCATAGCTCACGTTGGGTTTACCTGTTTCATCAACCGTTGCTAATTGGATAGTTTTTCTTTCGGAGCGAAACTCTTGAATTTCTGGACCTAGTCTATTCTGTAATCTTTCTTGCTTTACTTCTTTCGCCTGAATGGTTTGGCTTTCCATAATCTTCCCTTATTGGCTCAATTCAATTTGAATTTGTTTAAATTTCTCTACCTGATCTGCGAATAAAACGCGTTTCTGATCTCTACCTAAATAAATTTTAAAAATGCTATTTCCTAATGAATCAAAAAAACCGAAATAGTAGCTCTCCTTTCCTCTAAAAGGTTTTGAAACAAGAGCAACTTTCTCGATAAGGTCTAGCCTTAAGTGACCGTGTAACTCACCAGGTCTACCCATTAAATTATAGTAACCATGGGCATTCTTACCTTTTGGGAATGGTGCTTTCACTTCAAAAATAGAACCAAAGGAATGCATGATAGTGGTCACAGGTCCCCAACCGACAATGGTTTCAAGCAATGTTTGAGCATGTTCGCCTGGCACGATAACCGCCATGTCATTTGGAAATGCACAAACCACCTCGCCCTCGCTAACCCCTAAATGTTGAGCTAACGTAGCAGGTAAAGTACTGTCATCTTTCTCTAGAAGTTCTCTAACTCTTTGTTTTAGTTCATCCCTGTCCATTGGTAATCACTCTTTTTATATTCATATTAAGCATGTGAGCAGAATCATAATTTCACATTAATGAGAATGCAATTGATAATTGATATTATTTAGATTGTGATCAATAATCGTTGAAAGTTAAGTTTATGTTCTAAAGGATTTGATGTGAACGTTCGTCGTTATACTTGTGCTGCAATTATTTCTTTTGGTGCTCATGCTGCGTTAGTAACTCAATTTGATGAGCAAAAAGCTTTTGCTATGCCTGTAGGTACTCAAGCCAACACTATTTCCCTTCAGTTTGTTAAAGCTGCCTCACCTTCTGTCACAAACAAGTCCGAGAGCAAACCAAAAGAGTCGGCGAATCTACAGCCACCTTCTGAAAAAACAGAACCTACACCCCCTACGCCTAAAGCAGCACAACCTGTAGAACCCAAGGTTGCCAAATCTGTGACAAATAAAAAACCTGTTACTAAGAAGCCTACCGAAAAGCAAGCTATTGCAAAAAAATTGGTAGAGAAAAAGCCTGTGCCAAAACACTCAGTAGTAAAAGAGCCATCAATAACTAAGTCGCAACCAAAGGCTAAAGTCGCTCCAGACACTGAAAAAGAACTGACGGCTCAATCTTCCCCTGTAAGCCCAGCAAAGCAAGGTGTGAGTGAAAAACCAATTCTCATTGAGCAACCAAGCTTTTTATCGCCTCCAACAAAGCCCCGTTACCCTAGATTAGCTCAGCGTCGAGGTATTGAAGGCACTGCTATGTATGAAATCTGGCTCGATGAAAATGGTCAGCAAATAAAACAAAACTTATTGTCTTCCTCTGGTGCGTCGATGCTTGATCAAGCAGCACTAGAGGCAATAAAAAAATGGAAGTTTTCACCACGTAAAATCAACGGTACTTCGATCGCGCATCGAGTACAGGTTCCTATTCGTTTCAAGTTGGATTAATCAATGATATTTATCTCTCAAGTAGAACAGTTGCTTGGCTTAATGGCTTGGCCACTTATGATTTGTTCTTTGCTCACCTTAATTATTATTGTGGAGCGTCTAATTCATGTTGTATTTAATCACTCGATTGGGCGAGCTCAAATATCAAGCCCGTTAGCTTCTATAAAGCCATCAGAAGTGGAAAAAATACAGCATCTAGCAAATATTTTTTCTCAACATAGAGCTTTGATTTATCAGGGTGTTTCATTAATTCTTCGTCAATCATCTTTAGCTAAACCATTACGTGAAGATGTTGCTAGCATTTGGCTACAAGAAAAGCGCCATCAGTTACAAAGTGGTTTAAAGATCCTCACTCTTATAGGTGTGATCAGCCCATTAATCGGTCTGTTAGGAACCGTATTGGGGCTAATTGATATGTTTAAAGGTGTAGCGGCGAGTTCTGGCAATATTACACCAAACGATCTTGCTGATGGTTTAGGTATCGCGATGCGCACTACTGCTGCTGGCTTGATTATTGCCCTACCTGCGATTGTTAGCGCACAGCTTTTCACTTTATGGTCAGAACAGCTTATAAGTAAACTTGAACATGCGATGAACCGAGTCAATTTATGGATTGAAGGTGTTGATATGATGCCCTATGCAAAAACATCATCAACAGAATCTAATCGTTTAGCAGCAACAGAAACGCAGGCTGCAAAATGATTCGTTCAAACTCCACAGCTTATTCATCACCGATAACCCCTGATTTAACACCACTTCTCGATATTATTTTTATTGTGATGGTTTTCCTAATGCTAACCGCTTCCGTTAAGTTGAGTTCATTGGAAGTGCAACTCCCCTCAACGGAATCAGGTGAAACAAAAGTTGTCGAGAAACAATCTATCACGATTAATATATTGAACCAGCCACCCTACTGGGCGATTAATGGAAAAGCCTCATCGAGTTGGACTGAATTTCAAAAGAGTTTAACCGTTAGCGTCGCTCAAGATCCTAAAAAAGAAGTGATTATTGCCGCTGATAAGCACGCTGAAATACAACATATCGTGAAGTTATTTGGCTTCCTTCAACAACAAAACATCTCTGCTACTCAAATACTTATGGAGGAACAAACTAATGCTAAATAACGACAACAATATCTTGTCTTTTTTCGACACGATTGAGCTTCAAAGCTTTAAGAATCCTGTATTAACGGCTTTATTGTCACTTTTAACTAGCTTTTCATCTAATGCTCTAGCTTCTAATACTGATAGCAAAACTGAACGTATTATTAGCGCAGGGTCAGCTGTAACTGAAATTATTGAAGCATTAGGCGCGCAAGATCAATTAGTGGCAATTGATGTCACCAGTGAACAACCTAAAGGAAGAGCATTACCTGTAGTGGGCTACCATCGCCAACTATCTACCGAAGGTTTGATGGCACTACAACCTAGCTTGTTAATTGGTTCGGATGAAATGGGCCCTGACTCGACTCTTAATACGTTAAAACAAGCCGGTATTGCAGTAGAGATTGTCAATAACGAAGCAACAATTGAAGGGCTAGATAGACGTATTGAGCAAATTGCTCACATTACCGGTAAGCAACAACAAGCCATAAGTATCAAGCAAAATGTAGATAAACAAGTTGCTGCGTTAAAATCTCATCAACCACAAGATAAAAAGAAAGTGATGTTCTTGCTTATCCATGAAGGGCGACCTGCGAATGTGGCCGGAAATCATACGACGCCAAATGCTTTAATTGAAATAATTGGTGCAATCAACCCTGCCGCAGTATCACTCGATTCATACAAGCCGATTTCATTAGAGTCGATGATTGAGATGCAACCTGATGTAATTTTAGTGAGTGGTCGTAGCTTAAATGAGTTAGGGGGAGCGGATGCTATTTTAAAAAAAATGCCTATGTTAGCGGCAACCCCAGCTGGAGAAACTCATAATATCATTTCGATTGATGGTAAAGCATTGGTTGGCGGTGTTGGACTAAAAACGCTATCTGAAGCCGCACGTATTCAGCCTTTAATTTACCCTAGCGAGTAAGCTAAATATGTTAAGACAAGCTTCCTTACCTATTATTTTATTACTGCTTGCTAGCCTTGCGATTATCACAAGTTTTGTGTCGATAGCCGTTGGGCCTATGCAGATTAGCTTAACCCACAGCATAATGAGTTTTATGCCATCAAACGCAGAACTCCCTCAACATGTCGCTTTGATTATTCATCAAGTTCGCTTGCCAAGAACATTATTATGTTTACTTGTGGGGGGGATTTTAGGGTTATGTGGCGCAGTGATGCAAGGCCTCTTTCGTAACCCACTCGCTGAGCCTGGTATAATCGGTGTGTCCGCTGGTGCCGCCTTGGGTGCAGCGCTTGCCATTGTGTTATTTTCTGGGATGACCAGTTACTATCCTAATTTCATGAATTTTGCTGCGGTACCTATTTTTGCCTTTCTTGGCGGCGCTTTAACGACAATCATTGTTTATAAACTTGGCACGAGTAATTTAGGTACTTCCGTTACCATTATGTTATTAGCTGGTGTTGCCATTAGCGCCTTATCAGGGGCTGCTATTGGTTATTTGAACTTCATTGCTGATGACCAAATGTTAAGAGATCTCTCTTTGTGGTCTATGGGGTCATTAGCTGGAGCAACCTGGCCTAGCATTACCTTAGCCAGTATAACTTTAGCACTATTATCATTTCTATTTATTAAACAAGCACCTGCTTTAAATGCTTTATTGCTAGGTGAATCGGAAGCAAAACATCTTGGGGTGCCTATTCAATCCCTAAAGCGTCGTTTGATCTTATTAACAGCAGTAGGTGTGGGTGTTACCGTCAGTTTAAGTGGCATGATAGGTTTTGTGGGTTTAGTCATTCCGCATCTAGGTCGAATGCTTGTTGGGCCGGATCATCGTACATTACTCCCCGTTTCTATATTATTAGGTGCGTTATTGTTAACCGTTGCGGATATGTTTGCACGAGTGGCGGTTATGCCAGCCGAGCTTCCAGTCGGTATTGTCACAGCTCTCGTTGGCGCCCCTTTCTTTCTCTATCTTCTATTCAAGCAAAAGGGACGTTTTATCTAATGCAGATTCATAATATGTTTTCTAAAAGCTTGAAAGCGACTCATGTAAAGGCTAACACTGACAACCTAGCCCCTCTTTTAATCGAGGAAGATAGAAAACTAAATAGTCAAAAAAACATTCAGCATAAAATTGCAATCAAAGCACAACACCTCACCTTGCAATATGGAAAAAAGAAGATTTTAAATGATGTCAGCTTAGAAGTTCATCTAGGTGAAGTGACGGCCTTACTTGGCCCTAACGGCACAGGAAAAAGCAGTTTATTGAAGTTACTATGTGGAGAAGTACCGCTAACACAACAAAATAATTTAAATGCCAGTTTGCAATATTTTGGTAAGCCCGCGGTAAGTTGGGATAAGCAACAACTCGCACGTCATTTAGGAATGTTGCCTCAGAGCAGTACCCTATCATTCCCTTTCTTAGTTGAAGAAGTCGTTGAATTAGGTGGTTTACCATTAAATGCTTCTAAAGCTGAATTGAATCTTATTGCTAGAGAAAAAATGAAGCAAGTGGGCATACTACCAATGGCCAAGCAGCTTTACCCTCAATTGTCTGGTGGTGAAAAGCAGCGTGTACACCTTGCTCGGGTATTAACTCAACTTCATTATGCTCAATCTAATCGAATCTTTATGTTAGATGAGCCGACTTCTGCGCTCGATTTATCACATCAACATAATACATTGCAGTTAGTAAAAGATATGGCTAAAACAGGTACTGCTGTTGTCGTGGTATTACATGATTTAAACCTAGCAGCCCAATATGCAGATAGAATTTTACTACTTGATCAAGGTGATATTATGAGTGATGGCAATGCTTGGAATACTTTAACCGCATCGAATATAGAACAAGTTTATGGACAAAAAGTGCTCCTGTCAGAACATCCTCAACATGGATTTCCTGTCATTATGCCGGCTTAATGACGACAAGTAATCTGCTGTAGGTTTGTTTTAACTCAATGCTTTTTTCTGGTTTTAATCTAAAATCAGGCGTAAAGTACCCACAGTTTTTGTACGAGGATAAACATATGACAACAGAAGCAGAGTTAGAAGTCAGCGCAGAGAATGAAGTATGCGAAGCTTGTGGCTGTAGTGCGGAAATGGGATTCATCATCAAAGAAGGTGATGATGTTGCTGAAGTAACCATTTTAGCTCAAGGTAAAGAGACATTGATGGCTCAACTTCAACCTTATCTTCAAC
Organism: Vibrio algivorus; assembly: GCF_030161215.1. Classification (NCBI taxonomy): domain Bacteria; kingdom Pseudomonadati; phylum Pseudomonadota; class Gammaproteobacteria; order Vibrionales; family Vibrionaceae; genus Vibrio; species Vibrio algivorus. The sequence continues at coordinate 427,274 of NZ_BSPV01000004.1, read as the reverse complement.
TTGCTGAGCGTGTGAACTCAAACTATCAAAGTGACATTGAAGATGTGGCAGACGATGCCATGCAATTAACCGCTCGCATTAAGTTTGAATGTAGCGCTGAAAAGTTAATTTTTGAACTTCAAAGTCGTTCTTTGAATCGTTAATTTGACCTGCTATTTAGGTAATAAAAAAGCAACTGAATCAATCAGTTGCTTTTTTTATAACTTAAAACTTTAAGGGTCGATTATTCTGTTGCTTGCTCGACTTCGTTTTTCTTAGTCACAGGATTGGCATACATTACGACTAATTTCTCTTGAGCACCCGCCGGTAACGCTTTTAATTTTTTAGCAAAATTCGCTTCAACTTCTTCCGTAATGGCATCGCTTTGCTTACCCGCGGCCAATAAGTTTACTGGATACAAGCGATATAGAGCATGAATTTGACGATCTAATTCTTTAGCAAGTTCATCAGGTGTTTCAAAGTCATCGGTGATCACATCACCAAAGCTAACATGTACTCGCCCTTTTTCACCAATAATGCCTTTAACAATACTGGCAATATCTTCAAACTCTGTTTTCTCGTACTTACCATTCACTTCTATTTCATAAAGCTCTCTGGCTTTGTCGAGGTCACAAGGATCATTTTCATACGAGATAGAAACTGGCACAATTTTGAGTGATTTAATATAGTCAGGAAATGCAATTTTTTGACGACGCCCCTCTACATGAAACATCTTCAAAATAGCCGGTTCGGTCATGTCATTTCCATCTTTAGCTCGACCTTCTCGTTGAGCAATCCAAATAGAGTTCTGAGTTTCTAATGAATGTTTAATATAAGACGACAACAAACCTAACGATTTCATCATTTCACGAGGGGCTTTAATTGAGCGCTTTACGATAAAGCTTTTATTCAGCTTCATCATCTCTGTCGCACAAGGCATTTTTAATAAGTTATCACCAATCGCGATACGAACGGTTTTATGACCATTATTATACAAGCCCCAGTTAACTAATGCGGGATCCATTGCAATATCGCGGTGGTTAGAAACAAACAGATACGCTTGATCAGGGTCGAGCTTTTCTAAGCCAGAGTAAGTCACACCATTCGTCGTCTTATTTAAGGTTGACCCCATGTAAAGCTCAACTTCACGTTGGATATCATCAACGGTTTTAAGTTTTGACCATTTGATCTTTAGATAGACTTTTATCGCAGGAGAAACCAACTTTTTAAACCAAGCCGGCTTATGAGAAAAACGATATTTGATGATCGCATTAATGAAGCTATCATCATTAATTAGGCGCTCAAGAGCCGCTGGGATTTCATCATCATTATAAGGACGAATTTCTTTGTATGGATCGTTATCAATGCTCATTAATTTACTGCAGTTGTGAATAAACAGGTAATTTTACGATGATATGCGCCAAATAGACAGGGACAATCTCAAGGTAAAGCCAATTGGGATGCGTAAATTACATGAATTCGCGAAATTAGTGAATAGACGAATGTTCAAGTTTAACAAAACCCTCAATTTCATTGTGCTAAAACAAGAATTGTGATGATGCCAAAGGGATTAAATGATTGGAATGGTGATTAGAAAACGGTATCTTAGCGCTGAATTTTAATTGCTAAAAAATGGCTCATGAACTATTTAATTGCTCACCATATACATCAATATCCTTTCTTACACACTACGGCCCGTAAAAAAACCATAAAACATAAGTTAATTTCTGTTTTAAGTGGTTTTGCTTCTGTGCGATTAGGAAAAACGGAATATGTAATGAATGCTGGTGATACCTTCTGGTTGCCTTTTGACTGTCTAAACGCCCTAACCTACTTTCCAAACTGTTCATTGATTGAAGTGGAAGTATCGGTACGTTCAACCAAAAACTATCCCCACCAAGCGGGTTTGGTTCAACGCTCAGCACTATTAAATGTTTTACTAGAGACCTTGAGTCAATCCTCTTTTGATCCGAGCAATAATGAGCAGAAAAAATGGCTGGAAATCGTAGGTTTTGAGCTTGAGAAACTGAGTCCTCAGCTAGATGACTCCGTGTTAACGCTAGATAATGCAGCTAAAATACCAAGCATTGATCAAGCCTCACTGCAAATGGCATTAAAAGTAAGACAAGCCTTTAAACTGCGTGCATCAGGCATTAAAACAGAACGTATTATTGATGAAGTGTTTTCGGCAAATGCCCAGCAGGCTGAGCAATTGTGTTTGGCTATTGCCAATAAGTCGTTAAGTACATAGAGGCTCTTTAGCTATAAAGCTTATGCTCTTGAACATATTCCTCAACAGATGGCGTAGTCAGATCTCTAATCGATTGGTGATTGGCAAGGCGCTGTCTGATCTGAGTACTACGAACCGGTAATGTTTCAGGGCAAGCCAATATTGACCATTTGCTCGTGATTTCATCCGCTTTATAAAATTTACCAAAGTTTAGAAAGTTATCTGGGCCGAGAACAAAAGTAAGCTGACTTTGTGGGTAGTGTTCTTGCAACGCTGTCATTACTGCATACGTCGTCACCGACTGCCCCTGTTCCTCTCCATTTGATTGCAAAATCTCCGCTTCAATATTGCTGATTTGTAAATTGTCCAACTTAACATCTTGAATAAAAGCTTCGACCATCTCACAGCGAGTGGAATACCCGAGCATATCTTTCCCCCATGCGTGAGCAATACTTGGCACCAATAAAACCAAATCATAGTGCTTAAGCCTTTCTAGTACACTTTGATGCCCCCGACTAGGTGGATTAAACGCACTACCAAAAATTGCAATATTCACGAAAAAGAAGTCCCTCTAGTCAATATAGAATTAGATGTATACCCAAGTGACTTCAAGATGCGAGTTTCAGCAAGAATAAAACAAGCTTTAGGCAAGGCAAATTGAAAATGATAATAGTCATTCTATCTCAGTTCAATTTAACGCAGCATAAAGCTTGTTTTAACTTGCCCTTCGGGAGCTTCATCCAAACCTTTATGCCGCGTCAGATTGGTTTGAAAGGTGCTTACATTCCTTCGCCAATCTTTCTTGCCTAAAGGTTTGGATGATAGCTCTGAATTCTGCACCTTGAAGTCACTTGGGTATATGCCTAGGTAAGATTACCATCGTTAGCCATACAGTGAAACGAGATAAAACGATTAAAATACGAGTGGCTAGACTCACTCCTTGAGGTCACTTGGGTATAGTTATATGATTACAATCACAGTTTATACCCAAGTAACTTCAAGATACGAGTTTCAGCACCTTGAGGTCACTTGGGTATGACCTATAACTTTTTTGCTGCACAATAAGGAATTCTCATGGAGCAACTCATTCGTCAAGAAATGCAAGTCCTACCCGTTATCGATGCTCAATTTGAAGTTACTCGCCGAGTTTCTTTTATTAAGAATAAATTGCAACAATCTGGCTGTAAGTCATTAATTCTCGGTATCAGTGGTGGTGTAGATTCGACTACATGTGGTCGTCTTGCTCAGTTAGCGGTAGATGAACTGAATACCGAAAATAATACAACCGATTACCAATTTATTGCTGTACGCCTACCTTATGGCGAGCAGAAAGACGAAGATGAAGCACAGGTAGCACTGTCATTTATTCAGCCAACTCATTCCATTTCCGTTAATATAAAAGCTGGCGTCGATGGACTTCATGCTGCAAGCCATGAGGCTCTCAATGGTACAAGCCTGTTACCAAGCGATCCGGCGAAAGTCGATTTTGTTAAGGGAAATGTTAAAGCTCGAGCACGTATGGTGGCTCAATATGAAGTGGCAGGTTATGTTGGTGGTCTTGTGTTAGGGACAGACCACTCTGCAGAAAATATTACTGGTTTTTATACTAAGTTTGGTGATGGTGCATGTGATTTAGCTCCATTGTTTGGTTTAAGCAAACGCCAAGTACGTCAAGTTGCAGCCAAACTCGGTGCACCAGATATATTAGTTAAAAAAGTACCAACAGCCGATCTTGAAGAGCTTGCTCCACAAAAAGCGGATGAAGATGCTCTAAACTTAACCTATGATCAAATTGATGATTTCTTAGAAGGTAAGCCGGTAGCTCAAGAAGTCGTCGATCGTTTAGTTGGGATTTATAAAGCGACGCAACATAAACGCCAGCCAATCCCGACAATTTACGACTAAGCTTTTTATTACAATAAAGATTTTATAACAAGGTTTTTTACGACTAAACATACAGTTACGTTGGAAAGTAAAAGCTACGGTGCCAAATAAAAGAAAAAAGGCTCACTAATTTAATTAGCGAGCCTTTGTTATATGGGTAGGTATATGTTTTAACCGTTACTGCTTAACACCTTCAACATAAAGATCTAAATCTACGTAAGTTGCCCCTGCCATTTCTTTAATACCAAAGTCTTTTACTTCCAGACGAGTAGTACCTTTAAAACCTGCGCGTTCACCACCCCATGGGTCTTTACCTGCACCAATAAATTCAGCATCAATCGTTACCGGAACGGTTTTACCATGTAATTGTAAATTACCATCAACCGCTAATTTACCGTCCCCTTTATCGGTTACTTTAGTACTCGTAAATGTCGCTTCAGGGAATTTACTCGCATTTAAAAAGTCATCGCTACGAATGTGCTTGTCACGATCAGCATGGTTTGAATCAATACTTCCAGTATCAACCACGACATTTACTTTTGAAGCTTCAACATTAGCCGGGTCATAAGAAAAAGTGCCTTCAAAATTATTAAAACGACCTTGTGTGAAGCTGTAACCTAAGTGGCTTACACGGAAGTTTACTGAAGCGTGTGCGCCTTTAGTATCAATTTGGTAATCCGCTGCAATTGCACCCATAGGTAGTACCATAGTGGCACATAGACCGGCGGTTGTTAGCCATTTTTTCATTTCCATTTTAATCATTTTGTCGCTCCTGTCATTTTTCGTAACGTATTGTCTTTATTAACAAAGTGATGTTTTAGTGCTGCAATCGCATGTATGGATGTTAAACCTATCAAGATACATGCAAAATAATAATGTAGTAGACCTGCGATATCGGATTGGTCTTCAAATAATGCACCCAGTGATGGTACCGTGTACCAATCAAAAATATCGATCCCACGGCCATCAGAGGTTGAAATAAGATAACCTGAAATAAAAATTCCAAACAGCAGCGCATACATTAAAAAGTGAGCAATTTTTGCTGCGACTTTTTCAAATGTAGTCCCTTCTACTTCTGGTGAGTGAGTAAATAAGCGCCAAATCACTCGAAACACAGTGTAAGCCGCGAGCAATAAGCCAACCGATTTATGCCAATGTGGCGCATCTTGATACCAAGCGCTGTAATAACTTAAATCAACCATCCATAGACCAGCAGCAAATAGTCCGATAATGACTACAGCAGAAATCCAGTGATTAATTTTGCTAATAAGGTTATAGCTATGTACAACTTGATTCATGTAACTCATTCCATATATGAAAGTTATTCTTGTTTATACCACAGAAGATAAGAGTCTATTCTGGACAACTTGTTCAATTTTTTTGACCACACTGTATACATTGTGACAACCATTACGATTGTAAGGAATAACAAACATAAATTAATGGTTACTTTTGTGTAACAAAAATTTTGTCAAGAAATGTCAAGTTAACTAACGTCTGTCGAACTTTGATAATAGTGTTCACAACCAACAAATCGCAACTACCTGAAATTATTTATTCCTTATTGCGGTCTTATTAAAACGAATCTTATTTTTATCTTCACAAAGGATTGCCTTATGTTGATTAAATCACGTCCATCTTGGTTTTTAAGTGAAAATGATGCAACCCCAGAATCTATTTATAAACAACGTAGAGACATTGTTAAGAAGCTAGGTATTGCAGCGGCAGCCGTCCCTTTCGCATCTCAGACTCATGCTGGACTATTTGATGTATTTAGTTCATCAAATGATAAAGTCACTGAGCAAGATTCAAGAATGGCGTTAGAAGGTGCATCTTCTGAATTTTCAACAAAAGGATTGGCACTAACACCAGAAAATAAAGTACTGACTTATAATAATTTCTATGAGTTTGGCACCGGTAAAGGTGAACCTGCAGAGCAAGCAAAGAATTTCAAAACGACACCTTGGACGATAGAGATCACAGGGGAAGTCGCCAAACCGGTGACGCTTGATATAGCTGACGTGATGAAAAACATGGAGATTGAAGAACGAATCTACCGTCATCGGTGTGTAGAAGCTTGGTCGATGAATGTTCCGTGGTTAGGTTTTCCATTAGCGTCACTATTACACTTGGTTCAACCTACCAGTAAAGCCAAATACGTAGCATTTGAAACACTTTATGATCCCGACCAAATGCCAGGGCAACGTGGTTTTTCAAGTATCGACTACCCGTACGTAGAAGGTTTAACCATAGCTGAAGCTATGAATCCACTGACTTTAATGACTGTTGGTTTATATGGCAAAACGCTCGCACCACAAAATGGTGCACCATTACGCTTGATAGTGCCTTGGAAATACGGCTTTAAAGGAATTAAATCGATTGTCAAAATCCATTTACTTGAAAAACAGCCACCTACTACCTGGAACTTACTTGCTCCTGATGAGTATGGTTTTTATGCCAATGTTAATCCAAATGTCGATCACCCTAGATGGAGTCAGGCAAGTGAACGATTTATTGGTGAAGGCAGTGTATTCAGCTCAGTTCGACAAGAAACACTTATGTTTAACGGATATGGTGAGCAAGTTGCCTCTTTGTATAAAAATTTAGACCTAAAGCGAAATTATTAATGCCTTTAAAACCAAAGCATATTATTGGCCTAAAAGTGATCATACATTTAGCCCAAATATTTTCACTTACGTGGTTGGTATTTGCCGTGATAAATGGGCACTTAGGAGCCGATCCTGTTCAGCCCATTATTCACTTTACTGGTAAAGCAGCTATAAATACCTTGATGATGACTCTCCTCATTTCACCAGTGGCGAAAAAATTCAAACAAGGTCAACTAATTAGAACACGCCGTTTGCTGGGTATTTATAGTTTTGCTTGGGCAGTGATTCACTTAACGGCATTTGCTTGGTTGGATTTGGCCTTACAATGGCAATTAATTGGTAGTGAGATAATTAAACGTCCTTACCTAGTTTTAGGCGCAGTGATTTGGATTATCCTGCTACTATTAACGATCACTTCTACACAAGCACTACAACGAAAAATGGGCAGGAAATGGCAGCAATTACACAATTGGGTATATATCGCTGCCATACTTGCACCAATCCATTATTACTGGTCAGTTAAATCAGAAATTTTAGAGCCAAGCCTCTATATTGCAGGAGCTTTATTCTTATTATGGTTAAGGAAAGAGAAAATCCAGCGCTGGCTTCATACTCTACTGCCAAGTAAAATATCAGTAGAAAAAAATAGCCCTAAGTAATAATTTCGTAATCATTGTTTGGCATGGTAGTGATTACCTTAATAACAATGATTTTTATATTTGAAGACACTCAAACGATACCAATACGAACGTTATGCTATTCTTTGCCAATTGGCCTACCCTAGAGTTTTTAAGCAAACACGCTATGGTTTTGATCCCAATGGCCAACGCATTATTTATAACGCCAAAGGAAAAACGTTAATCCGTGTATTGTGGTGTAAAGATAAAGAAGAAGTGATCGTTGTCATTAAAGGATCACATAGCATTAACGACTGGTTGTTAAATCTCGCTATGTGGCGTAAGTCTTGCCTTCCTACTTTAGGGTTACCTTATTCAATACATGCTGGTTTTCATCATTTGTTACACCAAGAAAGCATGCCTTCACATCGCGACGATAAGCTAGGTGATTCGGTTTATATTCGTTTAGAGACAATACTGACTCCCCTGATTGAAAAAGGTAAAAGAATTAGTATTACCGGCCACTCTTCCGGTGGTGCTATAGGATTAGTTTTTGCCGATTATTTAGAAACCAAATATCCGAATATTATAAAACGTGTAGTGACATTTGGTCAGCCAGCCATCGGAGGATGGCGGTTTCGACGACGTTATCAGTTAGCAAGAAGAACATTCCGTGTTTGCTGTGATATTGATATCGTCACCTTTCTACCTCCGATTCCATTTATGTACTGGCATGTAGGAAAAATGCTGTGGTTATACAATGGACGTATTTATGAAAACACCCCCACAATATTACGATTAGGTCGTTCTTTATTGAGCTGGTTAATTAGACCGTTTTCTTATCATTTAATGAGTAAATATATACGCGACAAAGACTTTTTTGATGAGCGATAACATACATGAGATACTCTCCACTCAATAGTTTTTCCTATAAAAATCAATATCGAATTGAGTTAAAAAGCTATTTATATCATTAAATAGATAGCTGATGCTGGTTGTATTTGCTATCTTAAGTGTAATTTGTAGTAGTCATTGAGTACCTGAATTAATGTCAAAAAAATTCGACATGTCTTTTTTTAAAGACGAGTGTGGTAATCACTTTGCACAATATAAAAACTTAACATTAAATAGTGTTTTTCAGCCTATTTTTAATCAAAAAAATACGATTGTTGGTGTTGAAGCCTTGTTAAGAATGAAAAGTGAATCTGGTGAGCATATCTGTCCTGGCTATTACTTTTCAGATGACAACCCAAATCAAGATGATAAAAGTGCGATAGACCTTATTAGTCGAATACTACACATCAATAACTTTGTTGATTCTCAGCACAAACAAATTAAGTTGTTCTTAAACTTTTTACCCAATAGTTTTAAAACCATAGAGCCTTCTTGCCCACATGAAGTTCGTTTTCTAAAAGAGCTGAACAAGTTGAAGATTAGCTCAAATCAAATCGTTCTCGAATTACTTGAATTTCACTGTGATAACATTGAGCAGCTGAAAGCCTCAGTTAGCAAAATGGCTGAACATGGGTTTGATATTGCGATTGATGACTTTGGTTCGGAATACTCAAATAGTGAGCGTGTTGATCTCATTAATCCGACTATTGTTAAAATTGATCGCATGCTTTTAAGTCAATACATGGCAGGTGAACAAGAAAAGCTACTAGAAGCTGTGGCTATCGCAAAGGCTTACGGTGCTCAAACGGTTATTGAAGGTATTGAAAACCAACAACAACTGGATACCATGCGTGCATTGAATATCAATATGTATCAAGGGTATTACCTTGGTATGCCTGAATCCATGATTCCAGCAGCTTGATATCTAGTTCGCACATAAAAAAGGCGTTCACTTCAAATCGGAGTGAACGCTTTTTTATTGTTTAATTAACCAAACCTGAAGTTAATTAGGTTCGATAAAGCACCTTTACGATGTGCCAACCAAATTTGGTTTTGACTAAATGAGGAGTAATTAACTCACCACTAAAACAAACTTTATCGAAAGCGGGAACCATTGCACCTTTAGGAAATTCTCCTAGGTCTCCACCCTTTTTGCCTGATGGGCATGTTGAATACTTCTTAGCTAATGCTTGAAACTTAGCACCTTTCTTAAGTTGTTGTAGAATATCTTTAGCTTGAGACTCATGCTTTACTAAAATATGCAGCGCAGCGGCAGTACGAGCCATATTAACCTCTCTCAATAAAAAATAGCGCCAATATTATCAGCGCTATTTGTACTCAAGTCACTTGGATATAAATTAAAAATAAAGACGGATAACTGAAACGACCACGCAACCTGGGCGTCTTACACCATCAATTTCTACTTTCACTTCACGTTCAATTTCTAAACCACGTTTAATTGGTGTCACTTTTAAAAGCTTGCTACGAGCTCGGATGTTATTGCCTGCTTTAACAGGATAAGGAAAACGAACTTCATTCAGCCCAACATTAACTGTCATTTTAGCCGTTGGAAATGGAGGATTTTCCTCATCAACACTATCCGTTAAACGAGATAATAAAGATAAAGTTAGAAAGCCATGTGCAATAGTCGTTTTAAAAGGAGATTCTGTTGCCGCACGATCGGTATCCGTATGAATCCATTGCATGTCTTCGGTAATTTGGCCAAAGGAGTTAATGCGATCTTGATCGACTGACATCCACTCACCTACATGAATTTCTTGGTCAATTTTGTCACTTAACTCAAGATACAAAGCTTCTGCTTCCGGTGACATTTCTATCTCAGGAACGGCAGTAGGTGCTACTTCTTCATTAACAGCTGGTGTTTGATGATCTTTCAGCCAAGGAAATATTTGTTGAGAATTCGCACGATTAATAAAATCAGCCCAGTATTCTCTCAATACTGGCGACATCAAATCTTTCAATTCGAATTGATGTTTCGCTAAAGAATCTGTTTTGTGCTTGATAATATCAACGACTTTCATGTTCAGTCTTTGCCCTATAAGATGTTAGAAGAACTCTTACCAGTTACTCACTAAACGATAATTTTGAACCAGTTCACATACCCGTGCAAATACTTTCGAGCGTACAGCTGTATTGCAATTACATGACAACTCTTTAATATCAACCACTTAACAATATTTTATAAATTTTCTATTTGTAGTGAATTTGACATAACCATGACTTTTAAAGTGTCTTTTTAAAAGAAATTAATGTCTTAGCGCAGTTGAATAAATTTTACTCTATTCATATATTGGTCATTTTTTGATATTTTTCAAATTAACTAATTAAAAAAGCCTTGTTATGTCAAACAAGGCTTACTTGGGTATATATTCTTAGTATGTACTAGCCGTTTTATTTCAGTTGATAGACTGAGACACTCCCACTTACCTCATTTGCTACTAGTAACAACGCCTGCTTAGTTGGACTTTCTTGCTTACTAATAAAACGCATACCTTCTGGAGCTAAGTCCCCAGCTTTCTCATAATCACCTTTCAAGCTGATTGGCTGGGTTGAATCGTCTATTTCAAAATTAACGGATAAATCACGGTTAAGATGATAATCGACAAATTTAGATTGATTCGGCTGGCTGATATCGTAAATCATGATGCCGCCCATTCGCTCTAAACCAATAAAAGCGTAAGTCTTGCCGTCTACTTCCCCTACAGCAAGCGCTTCAGGTTCTGAACCTTTATCATCAGAGCGATTATCCATTTTGTTTTCAGTTTCATTGGTATTGAAGCTATCGGGAAAACGTTCAGCAATCACTTTGGCAAACTGATTACCACTATCAAAAATTTGCAACCCTTGTTCATCCCAAATAGAAAACGAACGAGCACCAAAGCTGACAATTTTCTCATAGAAACCATCACCATCTTCATCCCCCATGGCTTTTGTCACTTTAAGACGCCCAAGTGCTTGTTTGCCCATGTTTTGTTTTGCTGGGTTATCTTCAGCTAACGGTAATTTAGCCGCTCGAGTTTCTTCACTGTAGGCTAGGCAGCCATCTTCTTCATCATAATCTCGACCACCCGCATCAATGCAGGTTTGTTGATCACTGGCCTCAAACCACCAATCTCGTGAATCACCTTCATTAGCAGTGACAATGTAACTCTTACCATTAACGGTATAGATGTGAATAGTATCTGGTTGATATAGGCCATAGACGCCCTGCCATGGTTGGATGTTGATCGTCTCATCCTTATCACTTGCATCTATCCCGTTTTTTTCTAGGCTGTAATCTTTCAAACCAAGTGGGTAAATAGCATCAATATTACTTTTTTCTAAATCGACTTTAGCTAAAGCATTATTATCTTGTAGGGAAACCCAAGCATAACGACTATTTTTACTGACTGTAATGTACTCTGGTTCAATATCTTGTGCTAATGAATACCCCTTTGGGCTCGCGTATTTGAATCCTTGTTTTATAAGCTGATCTTTTTGTTTTTCAAATTTATCAAACATGAGTAAAACAGCCGTATCAACAGGGCCGTTTTTATCGAAAGCAATCACACCCACACTACCCACAGGATCATGCTGGTAATCATTAGTCGGCTCCCCTTCATTGGCAACCACTACCTTTGAACCATCTGGGGTAAAAGTCACCATATCAGGTAAAGCGCCGACTTCAACGGATTTCAACAACTTTGGCTGATCTTCTTTAATATGATAGAAAAGAACGGCACCGTTTTCTTGTTTTTCTTTATTCGCGACCGCCACCGCTAACCAGTCATCATAGATACTTAACGAGTTCGCTGAACCCAATTGCATAGTCTGATTGTTTGTAGTAATCACTTCTTTGGGTAGGGCTAATTGATTTGCCTTTAATGTGTTAGCGGTATATGAATCTTTAATAGCTTCTGTAGACAAATTGTCTAGTTTGATAATATCAATTCGATTTTTTGCGCCATTGACCACATAAGCAGATTGTGTGGTTTGATGATAGTCGACAATTTCGGCACCCGCTTCACCATAAATTTTCGTTTGATAACGTCCAACGAGATCCATAGTAAGTGCATAACTAGGAAACGTTGAGAGATTGAGTACTAATGCCGATAATACAGGTAATAACTTAGTGTTCATTGTGTTCTATCTTCCTTGCATAATAAAAACACTATGCTCTAAGTTATATTTGAATGCTAAATGACAAAAATATTTCAATTTGATTACGCAAGAGAGATTTGAGATATAAGAGAGGAAAAATAAAAAAGGCCTACCGAAATCGGTAAGCCTTTGATATAGATGGTGCCCCGGGCCGGACTTGAACCGGCACAGCGCGAACGCCGAGGGATTTTAAATCCCTTGTGTCTACCAATTCCACCACCAGGGCACGCAATTCTTTTTGCGATGCACCTAACCATTTAGTAGTTAAATGAACAGTTAAGACACCATCTTTAACATCGCATTTGCCATGTTAGTAAATAGATTATTAAACAGTAAAGAATCAGCTGTTTAAACAATGTTTGATACTTTACTGGACTGAGCGATTGAGTCAATAATAAATTAAAACTTTCTAGCTTAACTGCTCAAAAATCCAACCAAACGCCCCAAAATACGAATAAAGTTTGGTGACTACCCTATTTTTGCTTTACTAACTTTTGCCCCAAACTAGGCGTATAAGACCATACATGGTCAAAAATATTCATCAATTCTGGGTTTCCATACTTTGATAAACTTATTGCGTGGAAACGGTTATTTTTTTGCTTTAATGCTTCAACTTGCTGGATCATGTTTTTGGATTGTTTTGGGGCAATAAAGTCAGACAAAATAACCAAATCAGCATGTTGATAACGCTCCCCTTGCATTTGTTTTATTGCTTCAGAAATTGCTGGCTCTAGGTCAGTACCACCATGAAATGTATAGGAAAGGAAATCACTCGCTTCCCTAAGACCATCTTGTTTGGTCAATTGATAAGTGATGTAGTCAGTGGAAAATAAAACCACATAACAGTCACGATCTTCAGCCAAGGCGATCTGCATTAAAGCAAAGGCAATGGCTTTTACACATTGCTCTGGGAAACCACGCATCGAGCCAGATGCATCAACACAAATTATAAATGGGCCAGTATCATTTTCCGCTTTGGCGGGGATCGGTTCCATTGCTGTAACTTTCTTAGATGAATGGGCTTTTCCTTCCATTTGGTAATTCATCAAGCGCTTATCAATAAGGTGCTTATAAAAAACCACTTCGAGCTCTGGGTAGGTAAGAAATAGCAGCTCATTCGGTAGCAGTTTATTCAGATCATCGTTTTCATGAATGCCAACAATATCATCAGTAGCCTGTTGAGAGTTTTCTTCTTCAAAACGAATCCCTTCGCTATAGCTAGGTGGCTCATTAAGATCGTTTTGATTCGCCATTCGACCCAATTGTTCTGCAATATCTTTTAATTTTGGATGCTTATTTAAAAAGTCAGCCTGATCTTTCATCACTGACCAATCGCTTTTTGATAAGCTGATATTGGTCATATCCCACATTCGTCCAGCAATGGTTCCTGTATCTTCATCGGGCGAAAGTTGTTCCATTTGTTTAATGTTTTCTAGACGTTTACGCAGCTGTTCGAGTTCTTTCTGTTTCTCTACTTCAAGCTGAGACTCTTGAATACGCCTAACATTACTTACAATACTGTTATACCATTGCTGACAAAAATAGTGTGGCAGCATAGGGTTCAGTTTCGCATTGGTGGATAAAAGAATTTTTTTAGCGTCAGGATAAAATTCTGAACAAGATTGTAATTGCTCAAGTAGAGTGTCAATTTGGGCTATGAATTCTGTTTCACTCCAATGAATCACTTCTTGGTATAAAGCCAATTCTTGTTTAATTTCTTTAGTATGAGGAATATTATCAACCTTAGCAGCCACCTTGCTCTTCCATCGCTTAAGTTGCGATTTAACCATCCCTCGGACGCTTTTATTTTCCTCAACCAAAGGCAATAACTGAGAGCGACCCATTAAATCTTGTAAGGCCACTTCAATCATTTCAGCATCGGCTAATAAAACCGCAATATCTAAAGCATCAATTCCAAGCATAATTGTCGCTCATTATTCAAATGCTTCTTGCAAACGATGAATTTGTTCCATTGCATCATCAGTTTTTTGTTTGATAGCCTCAGTAAGCTGAGTGAGCTCTTGAATACTTGATTCGATTTGTAGTAATAAACCTTTATCTAAGAAGCTGTGGGGCAAACTAGAGTGAAATTCCTCTCGAGCCTTACGCACATCAAAATCTAAGCTAGTTAGTTCTTTCACCACCGACTCAGTTGTCGACTGCCATTGGGTTACTACTTCTGGATCAAAACCTTTATCCGTCGCCAGTGTAACGGTGATTGCACGATTGCCTATATCTTTGATTACAAGGCGCTGGTCTACATCTATATCAAATACGAAGCGGCATAAATTGGTCTTTTTATTAACAAAACCATAAGCTTCGCCGCCGCCATCTTTAATAATTGGCTCTAGCTCTTTATACGGAATGTACACCCAACGACTATCACCCGTATCATGGTTGGTTACTGACATATTGGTTTCTAATAGGACCAGCTTAACTAAATCTGATGTATTACCGACACGGTATTTTTTCGCTTTTGATAGATCATATTGATAAATATTTTTGCGGCGAATCGTCCCTTCGACGTCTGACGATAACGTCATAGCAAACCGTTTAGTGATGGATTGATCCAACTCGGCTAACTTATCCTGCTTTTGTTCAATTTGGGCTCGTAAAGTACCTTGATGATAGGCTTGCTCACTAGCGAACTCAGCAATACATTCACGAACAATTAAACGAGATTGTGGTGAATTCCATAAACAATCTTGTAGTAGCAACAAATCAAGTGCGTTAATACTATCTCTACCATTAAAGTAAGCGCTGGCCTTAAGTAATTTAACTGCTTTTTTCCAGCGGCGATCCGAAACATATAAATCACTTTCGACTGCTGCCGATGAAGCGGTCTGCTCTTTTGCTTCTATCTTAGATTTTAGGTAGTAGAGTTGCTCAAAAGTACTTTCTGATAGCTCTAGTTGATCAAGTTCGTTTAACCAACGGTAGTACTCTTCATCTTTAATGGCGAGTCCTTCTGGAATCTTCGCTTCTTGCGGAGTACCAACCGTTAACATCGAGTGGAAGTTTTGCTTATTTTGAATACGATTAACAAAAACACGGACTAACATTCGGTCATATAGTGCTTCTAAGCCACTGTCTTCATTTGGGAGTTCATTCGATGCGGTAATCAATAGGCGCATTGGTACGGGTTCAACATCACTGCCATTTTTAAAAGTTTTTTCATTCACCACGGTGAGTAGTGTATTTAATATCGCTGGACCAGCTTTCCAGATTTCATCTAAAAATACGACATGTGAGGTTGGTAAATACCCTTCAGTCAGACGAACATAGCGTCCATTGTCTTTTAATTCTTGAATGCTTAGCGGACCAAACACCTCTTCAGGAGTAGAGAATCGAGTCATTAAATATTCAAAATAGCTATTACTTTCAAAAGCTTGAATAAGTCGCTTAGCAATGAGGCTTTTGGCAATACCAGGAGGACCAAGTAAAAAAACACTTTCACCGGACAAAGCTGCTAATAAACATAATCTAATGGTATCTTCTCGCTCATAAACACCATCAGATAACGCTTGAACCAATTTATTGATTCTTTCCGATAACAATGAACGTTCTGTGACGGTTCTTTTTTGTGCGCTTTCCATGCTTACCTCTTCTAAATACCTCTTTAGTAACACTTTGTCTTATTCTGAGCGAAAGGTGAATCATTTTTTTATTATGGATCATTAAGTTGTTAATTTTAATGATCATTGAAACTTGCACCTTGAAGTCACTTGGGTATATAGGGTGTAATCTATCAATCCTTTTGATAACCTGCATTTAATCTCGCAAACACAACATATCGACCCGTTAAGAGTGATAACTATGAGCCATACTGTTTTACACCGTTGGAAAAATATTCAATTGGCTGAGATCGATGTCGATCTACCTAATGGGAAATCTATTCGTCATACCACTATCATTCACCCTGGCGCAGCCGTTATTCTACCCATCACAGATGATGGCGATATTTTATTACTGCGACAATTTCGCCCATCATTAAATAAATGGATCTTAGAACTTCCAGCCGGAACCATTGAAGGCGATGAAAGCCCAATAGAATGTGCGAGGCGTGAATTAATTGAAGAAACTGGCTACAGCGCTCAACATTTCGAACCTTTAGGGCAATGCTCTCCTTTGGCGGGGTTCTGTGATGAGATTCAATATCTCTTTGTTGCTAAAGGCTTATCTCCGAATCAATCGTTATTACCAGATGATGATGAAGTAATTAATGTTATTAAAGTCTCGTTAGATGATATTGAGAATTGGATCAAAACCGATGAGATCACTGATGGAAAAACCATTGCTTGTCTAAGCAAAGCAAAACTGTGTGGTTTTTTAATTTAGCTATTTAATTTTAAGGAAATAACATGGACTTTCGTTCAGATACGGTTACCCAACCTACGGAAGCGATGCGTATCGCAATGGCAAATGCAATTGTAGGTGATGATGTTTATGGGGATGACCCTACGATTAATGCTTTAGAAATTTGGGCGGCAGAGCGTCACGGTTTTGAAGCTGCCATTTTTACCAGCTCAGGTACACAGGCTAATTTACTCGGCTTAATGTCTCATTGTGGTCGTGGTGATGAATACCTTTGTGGTCAACAAGCACATAACTATAAATTTGAAGGCGGTGGCGCAGCTGTACTCGGTTCGATTCAGCCGCAACCAATCCAAAATGAAGCTGATGGCACACTTTGCTTTAAAAAACTAGAGCAAGCCATTAAACCTGATGATATTCACTTTGCACAAACCAAGTTATTAAGTTTGGAAAATACTATTAATGGTAAAGTGCTACCGCTTGACTATTTACGTCAAGCACGTGAATTTACCCAACGTCATAATTTACAGCTACATTTGGATGGCGCTCGTGTTTATAACGCAGCAGTAGCATTAAATGTTGATATTAAAGAAATCGCTTGTCATTTTGATTCTATGACCATTTGTCTTTCAAAAGGGTTATCTGCTCCGGTTGGTTCACTCCTCTTAGGAACAAAAGAATTCATCAATAAAGCTCGACGTATTCGCAAAATGCTTGGTGGTGGTATGCGTCAAGCGGGCATTTTGGCTGCTGCAGGTAAAATTGCGTTAACAGAACAAGTTAATCGCTTACAAACTGATCATGATAATGCCAAAAGACTGGCAACCGGTTTATCTGAACTGGACGGCTTTAATATCAACGTTGATCACGTACAAACTAATATTGTCTTTGTTAAGTTAGCACCACATATTGATACTCTTGCCATGCAATCTCAACTAAAGAAAGAAGGTATTATTATTACCGCCGGTAATCCTCTTCGCTTTGTATTGCACAATGATGTTCAAGCTAGTGATGTTGATATCTTAGTAGAACGTATTCGTCATTTTGTTAAGGCGGGTTAAATGAGTATAAAAATGAAGTAGGTATATCTAAATCTACTTCATTTTTTGACATTATGGCTTAGTGCGAAATAGCTGAAGAATTTTCTTACTTGGGTATATAATGACAAAGAAAATACTGGTTGATTATACCAAGTGATGTCAAGTTTCACTTTGAGGTTACTTGGTTATATACCCAAGTAACTTCAAGATGCGAGTTTCAGCAAGAATAAAACAAGCTTTAGGCAAGGCAAATTGAATATGATCATAGTTATTATCTCTACTCAATTTAACGCGGCATATAGCTTGTTTTAACTTGCCCTTCGGGAGCTTCATCCAAACCTTTATGCCGCGTCAGATTGGTTTGAAAGGTGCTTCATTCCTTCGCCAATCTTTCTTGCCTAAAGGTTTGGATGACAGCTCTGAATTCTGCATCTTGAAGTCATTTGGGTATAAATACTAAATAATAATATTGGTAGTACATTGAACTCAGTCACTGAAAAAAAACAAGGTCGTCGCACAGCTCAAGAAGCCGAGCAGACCAAAAAAGCCATTTTAAAGATTGCTGCACAGCTATTTTGTCGATTTGGCTATAAAAAAGTATCGCTGCGCCAGATTAGTGAACAGGCTAATGTATCCCATAGCTTGTTACGCTATCACTTTGGTAGTAAAGAGAAAATTTGGCAGCATATCAGTGATCATATCTACCAATATTTCCAAGAGTACTTTCAATATATTATTGATTCTCTACCACAAAACCTACCGGCAAATGTTCAGTTATATATGCTGATGAATCGTGTTTTAGCTTGTAGCTTACATGATTCGCGAGCCATTACTTTCCTTGCCGATGCGGTTCGACAAGAAAAGAGTATGGTGAACTACTTCTTAGAACCAAATCGTAAAAACAACCAACTAATTGATGGTCTAATACAGAAATTTAAACAAGATCATCCAGATTCCCCACTCACATCTAGGACTTTACGTTGGCAAGCCTCAATGTACTCTCATACAGCAAGTACGTTAGAGCCTTTGATGTTACATGCCTTTGAATCTGATAACCGTCAATCTGCACTATTTGCACATTGGCAACAATTTAACCGATTACTTGCAAGCCAACTCTATATTTCCAATGAATATATTGAGTCACCAAGCTGCTTAGACGAAATTATTGTACCACCACCTAAAGAATCCAATGGGTAATAGATATTATCGACGTTTGCCTCTAGAGCTATGTATCTTTAGTTTTGCTTTAAGCTTTCTCTTTTCTGAAGAACGGCTACGGCGTTTGGTTTGAGTTTCCTCTTCTTCAAATGTGGGTTCATAACCAGGCAGCCATTGTTGAGGAAGGCGTGTATCAAGCAAGGTTTCGATAGCATCTAATAAATACTGCTCTTGTGGGCACATCAAAGAAATTGCTTGCCCCTTCTCTCCTGCTCGCCCGGTTCTTCCAATCCTGTGAACATAGTCTTCTGCTTGAAAGGGTAATTCATAATTAACCACGTGCGGTAGTTGTTGGATGTCTAATCCGCGTGCCGCAACATCGGTAGCAATCAGAGCTCTTACTTTTCCTGATTTAAAATCGTCTAATGCTTTTTGTCTTGCCCCTTGGCTTTTATCACCATTAATGGAAGCCGCCTCAATGCCATCGAGCTTTAATTCTTTAGCTAACACATCTGAAGTTTGCTTTGTTTTAGTAAACACCAAAACTTGTTGCCAATTTCTAGAACCAATTAGGTAAGAGAGGAGCTCACGTTTACGCGATTTATTCACTGGGTAGACTATTTGTTCAACAGTTTCTGCTGTGCTATTTTCCGAAGCAATTTGTATTTCCACAGCATTATTTAACAATTTATAAGCAACCTCTCGAACGCGCTTGGTGAACGTTGCCGAGAAAAATAAGGTCTGTTTCTCTTGACTCATTCGGCGCAAGATTCGTTGTAAATCTGGCATAAACCCCATATCCATCATGCGATCGGCTTCATCGAGTACCAGTGTTTGGGTTTGTTGCAAATGCAAATTGCCAACAAAAAGGTGATCAAGTAAACGACCAGGAGTCGCAACGACAATATCAGCGCCAAGGCTTAAATTTTTAGTTTGCACGCTCATGCTGGTACCGCCATAAACCACGACAATTTTCAAACCTTGGTTATAAGACACAAGATTGTCGTAGACTTGTTGAGCGAGTTCTCGTGTCGGCGTCAAAATCAGTGCTTTAACGGCTGCGCCACGCGTTTTTTTCTGCGGAAGTTCTTCAGGCTCAGCAATATCATTGTTTCCATCTAAATCAGGGCTATCTAACAATTGTTGAATGATAGGTAAACCAAACGCAGCCGTTTTCCCAGTTCCTGTTTGTGCGCTAGCAAGTATATCCTTGCCTTCTAATATTTTGGGAATGGCTTGTTTTTGAATATCTGTTGGCGTTTTAAAACCAAGGACTGATAAAGTTTGGCAGATTTGGGGAGATAAGCCTAAGGTTTCGAACGACATAGAGTGCCTAATACTATAAATAAAAAATAAAACGAGACTGATGCGGTGATTCTATCAAACTTAAGCTCACGGCTGTTGATGTTTATCGATGAATCTTTTGCTGTTATTCAGAATATCAGGATAAAACTGTAAGAACACCGCACGTAACTCTTCATAATGTGCCACTAAAACATCACCACAATCGTTTAAAGGGCCCATTCTAGGGCTACGGTGTGACATTCTTTCAAGGGCGTACAAGGTGCTATTAATATCTTGATAGGATAGCAACCATTCTCCACGCCACATCGCATTCATCGTCGTTCGGTAATGATCCGGTACTTCATAGCTTTGTGAATCACAGAAAGAATGACACTTCTCAACAAAATCAACTAGCCTAAGATGATGAAACTCACCCCATTCGCAAGCTAAACAATGATCCCAAAACATATCCAATGCAATCGGTGAGAATCGTTTAATTTGAGGATCAAATAGTGATTTTTGTTGTAGTATCAATGGATGAGTATCTGTGTAGCTGTCAACAAACCGATGAAGGCGTATCCCATCAACGACATGATTAGGATACTTCCCTTCCGGGTTACCTTTTACAAAATCACCAAGTAGATTACCAGCCAAATCACTCTGACAATATTCAGCAATATGTAAATGCGCTAAAAAATTCATCTTACTCCTTAAATAAGCGATATTTATGACTGGTATGATCTGGTGATTAAATAAACATTTCGAACCATAATTCAGTATACTGCTAACCTTGGCTATTTGATTTTTGCGACACTTATCTTAATACAATGTAACCGAGTGCTAAAGTGAAGGTGTTTTGCTGTAAACCAGTCGCTTTATTATGGCCCAGTGATAGGAAACTTATGCATACATCTATTGATGGGCTCATACTGTATGAAGATAAAAGAGGGTTTTATAATGAAGAAAAACAACAACGATACTTTTCTTTATGAAGATTCGGAAATTAGCTGCTGCCCAATTTGTTCGAGTGATGAATTTTTGCTATCGGAAGATCAGGATGTATTGATCTGTGTTGAGTGTGGGCCGGTTCCAATTAATAGTAAAAACCGCTTAACCATAACAAATAACTCAGAAGCTCCCCTTCTGAAATCCATTTCTACCTTGCACTAGTCTCTGTCCTTGCCTTTCCATTATTTAATTTTATCAGGCTGATTACTGCGGTTTAGTTAAAAAGGAAGTTAACTAAACCATCGGTGTAATTCAGTTAGGCACTTGACCGTTGTCACTTGTGGATCGTCTATATCACTACCAACGGGAGAATAATAAATCGTCTTCAATCCTGCATTAATACCAGCGTATATGCCATTCTCGGTATCATCAACAAACATACATTCTTCAAGCAAAAATCCCATTTGCATAGCAGCAAATAGTAATAAATCAGGTTCTGGTTTCCAGCTATTAATATCAAAAGCACTAAAAATTTTGTTTTCAAAAAGCGGTAGCATTCCTGTCAACGCAAGGGAATGTTGCATTTTACTTTGCGGTCCATTAGAAGCCACACACACTGCAATGCCTTTTTGAATCAAATGCTCAACGGTCTGTTTTGCATGTGGAATAGGTTGAAGTTGTTCATCAAAAAGTTGCTTTACTTGTTCACGATATTTAGGCTCTAGCACTTCCATTGGAATACTTAAACCAGCAGCTTGGCTGGTTTCGTTCAATATATCGAACATTTTCCCACCTTGAAAATTGTTCATACATTGTTCAAAGTTAATATCAGCTCCGTAACTTGCAAACACATTTACGAGCGCTTGGCAGCATAAACTCTCACTGTCGACTAAAGTTCCATCACAGTCAAAGATGACACATTTTATTTTATCCGTATCCATCGCCGCACCACACCTATACGTTCATTCCGATATATTCAGTGTCGATGTTTATCTAGAAAAGGACAGAAGCAATTAAATTTTGTGTTATCTCAAACAGAATTAAAATTTAAAAATTATAACAAGATCACTATTTATACCCAACTAGGATGAATAACCTTATGTATTATCAGTGATTTGGATATTAAATGCTGCAAAACATCTGATGCAAAATCTGACGTTTTAAATAAATTTTGAGCTTTTTTTGAAATGACAATATCCGTTAAAACCGCGAGACGATCATCTAGATCAATCTTACAAATCAAGGCTGAAACGGCTTCCCCACCATCAAACCCTAGGAAGAGTTGATATTCATTATCGAGGATAATTTGTGTAAGAAACTCGATGATAAGGTTTTGATTATCTGGCTTATCAGAAAGATGCGATGCTTGAAGAACTGCAAATAAAATAGTTAATCGATGAAAATCCACTTCAATGACATTTAGTCCTACTTTGTTATTCAGCAATGATTCAATCTCAGACACACTATATTTCACATCTTGTTCTGTTTCTAAATACAGCTTGCGTCCCATTAGGCTTTCTGGTGTCGGATATTCGACGTCCACTTGCTGAGACAACCAATGGTTTTTAGCCGAAATATAACTATCGATTTGAGACTGCATACTTTACCTCAGCGACATTTATTGCCGCTTTGAATACGTGAGTACGATTTTAGCCGTACGAGTGATGTCATCCTAACAGCTCAGCTTGCTGGCGGCTAGTGATTGCGAACTTGCCTATAGGCAATACACATAACGAGTGAATTCACCAAATCATTGAATTTATTTTCATTAGTATTGATGGCTTATGTTAAACTTTAAGCATTCTATACCCAAGTAACTTCAAGACGCAGAATTCACTTGGGTATAAATCGATATTCAATATTTACTGATTTATTCCAAAGGAAAGGAACATGATAAAAAAACTTGTACTTTTATCTTCCATTACACTGTCACTTACTGCTTGTGATAAAAATGAAGTGGGAGATGTCTCTTTGGGGATATTCACCACTAAAGACATTAAGATTGAAGTGTTATCTGATCCTATTGTGACTGGCGTTACTTGCCATATTTCTAATGTAGAGGCGAATTTAGACTTTGCCGACCCTTCTGATATGGGCATTTCATGTCGTCAAACAGGTGAAATAACACCTGAAATGATTGCTGAGATTGATAAATCTAAATCCGGTGAAGTGGTATTTAAGAAATCGAAAAGTGTTTTATTCAAGACTTTGAAAATCCGTAGAATTTATGACCAAGGCTCGCAAACCTTGTTATACCTTTCATACAGTACCAAAGAAATTC
This sequence comes from Vibrio algivorus, assembly GCF_030161215.1. Lineage (NCBI taxonomy): Bacteria > Pseudomonadati > Pseudomonadota > Gammaproteobacteria > Vibrionales > Vibrionaceae > Vibrio > Vibrio algivorus. The sequence continues at coordinate 403,875 of NZ_BSPV01000004.1, read as the reverse complement.
AAGGTAGTTACAAACATAGCTTATCAACGGTACCTCTTTGGAATACCAAAGCTTACAAAACCCCAGAACAAATTGAAGCAGAAAAAATAGCGAACCAAAATAACAGCTAAAACTTTAAATCTAAAGATTTGTTAAAAAGCAGCGAATAACATAAAGCTATTCGCTGCTTTTTTATCAAAACTTTGTACTCGTTTTCTTTCTAAAGACAAGCAATGATAGCAACACAGCTAACCAAGCTAAGTTTATCGTTCCACCACCACTACTTCCTTCGGAAGAATTAGCTTCGTTATCATCTTCTTCCAGTTTAGTTACATCAAATTTAGGTATTTCACTACCATTTAGTACGTTGGCTACCCAGTCAGCATAATCATAAACTTCAGTGTAAACGCTTTGAACCGCTACATTAAGGTCTCCACATTCTTTAGGCCCATAACTCACAATGCCAGCTTGGTACTGTTGCCCCTTTTCTTCATATAATAATGGCCCGCCAGAATCCCCACCACAGACACCAGAGTGCAAACTGTTTTTTTCTTCACCAATTACACAAATTTGTTTATCAGAAATATCAAAATTCTGTTCACATTGATCAGGCTGTAAATATTCAATTTGAACCTCTTGTAAGGAATTAGCACTGTCAGCCTGTGGACCTGTTTTTCCATAACCAATAGCGGTAAATAATTGGCCATCCATACGGTAGTTTTCATTCACGGCTGTTTTCACATAATCAGCTGAAGATACAACGCTTTCAGGAACGGTAGATATCAATTTAATAATAGCGATATCATTTTGAAAAGTTGTTGTGGTGTAGTCATCATGATAATACACCTCCTTTGCTGCATAGGTATTTTCTTGGTTAAAAATATCATCATCAACATTGTTAACATTGAAAACCACCGCTAAATTTTTAAACTTGGATGGGTTATCTGAATATAGGCAATGCGCAGCGGTTAACACATATTGCTCATTAAGTAAGGTACCACCACAAAAGCGAGTTACCGTACGTTTGTTATCGGTCACATTGTCTGTGATTAATACTCCCATATAAGGAAATGATGTAGTTAAAACCGTATTACCATTGATGATATATGGGGAGATGGGAGTCGTTTCTTGTGCATGAAGTAAAGAGGAAAATCCACACAAAGAAAAGATACTTAAAGAAAGTAAATGACTTAATTTTCGTTCCATATTGAAAATTTTTTTATTCATAAAATTCAACCAAATCCATAGGTATTATGGTTCAGTTTACGCTAAGCTCTAGTTGATTTGTATGTTTTTATATCGTTTAAGAACACATTGATACAAAAGAAGTTTTACTTATGCTGGAACTTTTCATATCTTACAAGTTCTATATTTTACGTAGTTAATTTTTATCTATTCACCTAACCTAACACTGAAGAACATCATGTTAAACATATTAAAAAACATCATTTTACTGACTGTTACCGCCTTTTTTATTGCCGGATGTTCTGACTCCGACACCCCTAAGCAAGGTGAGCAATATCAACAACTCACAACAACATTAACGCAACCTGAAGTTAGCCCCGTTACCGAAGTCTTTTCTTTGACTTGTGGTCATTGCCGAAATATGGAAGCTTCTTTACCTGAACTAGAGAAATTAACTGGCCAAGACATTGGCAAAGTACACGTAACCTTTAACGATCAAGCGCAAGTGGCTGCATTAATTTATTATGCAGCGGTAATGCAATTGAATCACAAGCCTGATGAAGCGATGATGAAAGATTTATTTTCAGCGATTCAACTAGGTGAAGGCTCAACAATTTCACAACAAAAACAGGCTATTGAACAAGTATTTACCTCTCGCCATATGATTAGCCCTTATAGCTTTGATGACTTACAGCAAAAAGCTCTATTCCGTTATTTAGATCAAGCAATGGAAATCAGCAAACAAGGTGGGTTTAATTCAGTACCAACCTTCATTGTTAACGGTAAATATGAAGTGCTAGTTGGCGGTCATCAAGATATCAACGAAATCGCACACACCATTAACTTTCTACTCAAACAACCTTAAGGGACTAACGTGAAGATCATACTTCCTATTATCGTTCTATTGCTTGTTGCATTCTTCATTTACCGCAACATCAATAATCAAAAACTTGCCGTTGTGAATATTGAAAAAGGTAAGCAATTTTTAGCGGAAAATAACCAACGTGAAGGTGTTATTCAAACCGAGAGTGGCTTGCAGTATCTAGTATTAAAAGAAGGAAACGGCACCGCTCACCCTACTGCAACGAGTCAAGTTAAAGTTCATTATCAAGGTACGTTGTTAGATGGCACCGAATTTGATAGCTCTTATAAGCGCGGTGAACCAATCAGTTTTAAACTTAATCAAGTAATCAAAGGTTGGCAAGAAGGTTTACAACTGATGGTAGAAGGTGAAAAGGTTCGCCTATTTATTCCTTACGATATCGCTTATGGAAAAAGTGGCTCCGGTCCAATTCCAGCGGGAGCGACATTAATTTTTGATGTCGAGTTACTTGAGATCTTAGATTAATCTCTTATTTCAGATACAAAAAATGCAATACAGTCTCCTGTATTGCATTTTTCAATTCTAGAGTGCATTACTTATAAAAAGCTTCAACTTCGCCTTTTAGTTTAATCAACATTGGTTGACCAAAACGATCTTTTGATTTCGGTGATGCAATTTTCACCCAACCTTCACTAACGCAGTATTCTTCTACATCAGTGCGCTCTTTACCATTAAGACGGATACCGATTGGTTGCTCAAAGCATTCCGCAACATAATGTGGGCTGCGAGGGTTGCCAGAAAGGTGATCAGGTAAAGCTGGGGTTGAATTAGTATCGCTCATTATTTTGACCTAGTTTTTTAAAAGTACGTCATTGTATACCTAAGTAGACAAACACCTCAATAATGCATTCATCGTTAGGCGACTAACTGACCATTAACTACCATTATGCATGCCATTCCTGCAGATAAAGCCGCCTGTCGACCTATCTCAGTATCTTCAAAAACGACACACTCACTAGGTAATAAACCTAATTTTTCTGCTGCTAATAAAAATGTATCTGGATTGGGTTTGTGGTTTTTAACATCAGCAGCCGTCACGACAGTATCCAATAGTGGCAATAAGTTATTATGTTCTAATAAACGAAGCGCATTTTGTTGATTACTACCCGTTCCTATCGCCAGCTTTTTTTGACCGTAGAATTGTTTTAGAACGTCATAAGTACAATTTATGATATTGGCATCCTCAATCAAACCAGCAAACAAGCCGGTTTTCATTTCAGCAACCTTTTGAGGATTGATATCAATGTGATATCGTTCATTCAATAACAATGCGACTTTCTGAGTGGGCATTCCACCTAGGCTGTGAATCCATTCAGCATCAAACGGGAAATTGAATTCTTCCGCCGTTTGTTTCCATGCGAGTAGATGTGAAGGCATAGTATCAATTAAGGTGCCATCCATATCAAAAATTAAGCCTTTATAACTAGAAACATCTACTGCCATACGTGCCTCTCTTGTTTTATTTTTGCTGAAACTCGCATCTTGAAATCACTTGGGTATATTAGGCAAGCATATCACCGATGCAATTAACAATTCGATAACTAAATCCACAAAATCTGTGAGCTAATGGTCAATTTATGTTAAAAATATCCAATAATGTCGAGCTAGGAAGCTGGGAAATAGAATTAACGGCGATTAGAGCTCAAGGGGCTGGCGGTCAGAACGTCAACAAAGTCTCCTCTGCAATTCATTTACGCTTTGATATTAATAAATCATCGCTTCCAGAATTCTACAAACAAAGATTACTCGAATTAAAAGATAAGCGGATCACTACTGATGGCGTGATTGTGATTAAAGCGCAGCAATTTCGAACTCAAGAAAAAAACCGTGAAGATGCACTCGAACGTTTAAAACAGATGATTTTAGATGCTGCGAAAGTGGATAAAGTACGTCGAGCCACTGCCCCATCGAAATCTTCTCAACGCAAGCGTACAGATAAAAAAGTCATGCGTGGCCAAACTAAGAAATTACGTGGCAAGGTAAATGTTTAACCCTGCACAGCTTTTACTTGTGTTACAGAAACGACAAAGCCACTAAAAATAGCGGCTTTGTGTTTAAATGTAAGGTAGTGGTTTTAGCATTGAAGCTAAGTGAATCAATTATCTTAAACCATGTAAAAACTCAGCGCGTGTAGCTGGGTTTGATTTGAATATCCCACCTAAAGCAGTCGTAGTCGTTACACTAGTGGCGTCCATCACTCCACGTGATTTCACACAATAATGAGTTGCATCCATAGTGATTGCAACATCATCAGTTTCTAGTAAGGCTTGCAGCGCAACCAAAATTTGCTGAGTCATACGCTCTTGAACTTGTGGGCGCTGTGCAAAAAAACGTACGATACGATTAATTTTAGATAGCCCAATAATTTTACTTCTTGGAATATAAGCGACCGCAGCTTGACCATCTATCGTCACTAAATGATGTTCACAAGTACTGGTAACGGTAATGTCTTTTACTCGTACCATTTCACTGCAAGACATTTTATTTTCAATCACAGTGATCTTAGGGAAGTTTTTATAATCAAGGCCCGAAAACACCTCATCTACGTACATTTTAGCAATACGGCGCGGCGTTTCTTCTAAGCTATCATCAGCAAGATCAAGTTCAAGTAAAGAGAGGATTTCACGCATATGATATTCAATGCGTTCTTTTTTCTCTTCTCTTGATACATCATTCGGATACATAGGAGTTTCAATGCCACGCTTAGCCAATGCGTTTTGAACTAATAATGCCGCTTCACTTAGCTCGGAATTAGCGACTGCGTGCGTCTCCAAATTTGCCATTTGATTTCTCCGGTTTCAAGGACTTGATTCGCATATATACCCAAGTAACTTCTCAGCTATATAAGGCTTTAAAGGATACTCGTTATTAATAAAAAATACATCCCTAAATTGAACAGAGATAGAATCACTATGCTCATATTCAATTTTCCTAGCTTACAGATTGTTTTATTCTTACTGAAACTCGCACCTTGAAGTTACTTGGGTATAATAGTCATCATTAAATGATGAAAATGATTAGGAACATTGTATATGGGTTGCTGCGACACTCCAGGCTTAATGCCAATTGATACTGCTATTTCAAAGATGCTTGAATCCATCACACCAATTTCATTGGTGACAAACTTACCTCTTGATAAAGCAGTTGGGTATGTTTTAAGCGAAGACATTCACTCACCAATCAATGTCCCACCATTTGATAATTCGGCAATGGATGGATATGCATTGCGTTCTAGTGACTTAGAATCGACAACACAATTACCATTAATAGGAAAATCCTTTGCAGGTATTCCATTTGAAGGCGACTGGCCACAAGGCACTTGCATTAGAATCATGACCGGTGCGCAAATCCCACAAGGTTGTGATCTCGTGATAATGCAAGAACAAGCTGAAGCGAATGGCGATCTTGTTAATTTCTCACAAGCACTACCCGTTAAGCTACAACAGAATATTCGACCTACCGGCGATGACATCGAGCAAGGTGCATTAGTTTTAGCCAAAGGTCACAAGCTAACATCTCGTGATATCCCAATGATCGCCACACTAGGCATCCCAAGCGTTTCGGTATTCCAGAAGCCGAAAGTAGCCTTTTTTTCAACTGGCGATGAATTAAAACCATTAGGTACAAAACTTAAAGCAGGTGAAATTTACGATAGTAATCGTTATGGCATCAAAGTGATGCTTGAAAAGTTTGGTTGTGAAGCGATTGATCTCGGTGTCATTCCTGACGATAAAGAACAACTTAGACAAGCCTTTCAACAAGCACAATCTCAAGCGGACGTTGTCATTACATCAGGTGGTGTAAGTGTCGGTGAAGCAGATTACACCAAAGAGATTTTAGATGAGTTAGGTGAGATAGGCTTTTGGAAGATTGCTATGAAGCCGGGTAAGCCTTTTGCTTTTGGTAAGTTACTAGAAACCGAAGAACGTAAAAGCGCCCTATTCTGTGGTTTGCCTGGTAACCCAGTGTCGGCGGTATTAACGCTTTATATTCTGGTTCAACCACTATTAGCAAAACTAGCAGGTCATAGCCAATGGCAACCACAACCTAGCATCCCAGCTGTTAGCCAAACACGATTCAAAAAAGTACCGGGACGTACAGATTTTCAACGTGGCATTTTCTCAATAACTGAGCAAGGTACACTTGAAGTATCAACTACTGGTAATCAAAGTTCAGGCGCATTTCGCTCAATGAGTCTTGCCAATTGCTTTGTTGTATTAGAGCAAGAACGCGGTCACGTTGAAGCTGGTGAAACCGTCCATATCCAAATGTTCAGCCCAAGTTTTTATTAAATCTGAGGTTATTTACAAATCAAGCCCCAGTAACTTCAAGGCCGAAGCAATAAACATTGCTTCGGCCTTTTATTTTTTGTTTACTGAACTAGGCTGCTATTAAGTTATTTTGCATCTAACTTTTTGAGCTTTTTCTCTTTCATAATGGAGGCAATCACAGCAACAGTCATAGTTGTTAATAGTACGAGCAACGATACCATAGTCGGAATTGCCCATGGCGTACCAATTAATAGCATCTTAATACCAATAAATATCATGATAAATGCCAATGCTGGACGTAGATAAACAAACTTATCAAGCATGCCTTCTAAGACAAAATACAAAGATCGCAATCCAAGTAATGCAAACACATTCGCCGTTAACACCAAAAATGGTTCTTGAGTTACCGCGAAAATAGCAGGTATAGAATCTAAAGCAAACAATACGTCTGTCATTGCTATTACGGCAACAACTACGAGCAACGGTGTTACCATCAAACCTAAATTATCACGAGTAAATAATTTGGTCCCTTGGTAATCTTCCGTCACTCTAAAGAGTTTGCGAACCATGCGTTCAGGGAAAGAATTTACCTCTTCTTCCTCATCACTTTCTGGCTTACTTAATTGATAGCCTGTCCAGATTAGGAAGAAAGCAAATAAATACAATACCCAATGGAAAGCTTCTAGCAATTCCGCACCAATGGCAATCATCACTGCACGCAACACTAAAGCGCCAATAACGCCCCACAATAAAACTCTAGGTCTTAACTCTTGAGGTACGGCAAAGCGACCAAAAATTAAAGCAAAAACAAATAAATTATCAACACTGAGGGATTTTTCGAGTAAATAACCCGTTAAAAATGCTGTTGCAGCATCATGAGCGGAATAAGCACTATCCGGCTCGAATACAGGCCAAAACTCATATAAAGAGATAAAGAAGACTAAGGCTAATAAAACCCAGAACAGGCTCCATATAGCGGCTTTTTTTATGGTGACATTGCCATTACGTGTTTGCCAAACATCTAGGGCTAACATCAGTAGGGTAAGTAAACCGAAGTAAGCATAGGTTGTGACGTGCATTTCTGATCCTCAAATGGCGGATAGAAATGAATGAGAGCACTCAGACCATCCGCACAATACGAAAAATATCAGGCTCACACTTTGTTGGTATTTGTCCTGATATTTAAACTATGTGCGTTGGTCTCGTCAGAGTGGAAAACCACCTTTACTTACCGGAAATAGATCTATCACATTAATGTGGCCTATCTCGAGATGACGACAAGTAAATTCTCACTGACTACTCCCCAAACGCAGTCAATTTACTCTGAAGTAGATTGACCTACAAGCACTATTTTATACCAATGCCAAGAAATAGCAGACTATCTTGATAGTTACTTGGGTATAAACAAATTAGTTACGGTAATAGCGTTTATTTAACTGTTGAATTCTATGTGGGTTATTCTGTAAAAATTCAGTAAAGCAGTCAGACATAGAATAATGAGTTACTTTACCGTATTTATGCATATTTAAAATGGCATCGTAACCCTCTTTCCCTTTCATGGTATAGGCCGATGATGTACCTTTATACCATTGTTCTTGTTCCACTGGTTGCCACTGCTCACCAACAGTAAAAATCCGTAAATTGGTAATTCTTTTCCCCATAGGGTTGTCCGCAATATAAGTAAAATCAAGGTTATGGACATAAGGGTAGCTACCCGAACCAGTACCTTCTACTCCGTTATTCAAAGCATTATTGATAGCGCCTTCCAATATGGTAGCTAAGTAGCGGCCTTGAATTTCATAGACGCCAATCGGAACTGCAAATGGTAATAACTTACCTGCAATATCCGCAATGGTAATGTTGCCAGGGTTGAGCGATGCTCTCACCCCTCCGGCATTATGAATTGCAAAATCAACCTCATAACCTTGCTGTTTCATCATAAAAGCGAACGACTCTGCCACCAATGGCGCTAACACACTTGGACCGTCTTGATCTGGAATTCGCACGTGTCTTAATGGCGAATCACTTTGTGCTACTATGGTTTCTTGTAACTTACGGACACGTGGAATGTATTTATTCAGCAAAATATCATGTACTTTCGGATCTTTTTTACAAATGACAATATGTTCATGTTGACGTAAATAATCACTGGCTTTTGCATGAAAATCATCTTGATAAGCATCAGAAAGCGTGGCATCTAGACATAAGCGTCTGCCGAGTAACAATTCATTTTTACCATTAAAAGCAATTACTTGGCCATTAGCATCGAAAGTAATTTCGCTGTGCCCCATTGAAAGAGCGTGGTAGCCGGCCTGTACGACATAAGTACTGTTGATGCACTGACCGTAGTCGTCATCTTTCGCGAGTCCAACACCAGAAAAGTCACCCTGTAACCTATGCGAGTGCCCTCCAACAATAATGCCAATACCTTCCACTTGTTTCGCTAACTCTAAATCCGCTTCATATCCTAAGTGGCTAAGCAGAATGATATTTTTAATACCTTGAGCATGAATCGCTCTTACGGTCGCTTTAGCAACATCGATAGAATTGATAAATGGCGTATCTTGGTCGGGGTTAGAAATATCCGCCATTTTATCGAGTGCCAAACTAAAGATGGCCACTTCACTACCCTGCACTTGCTTGGTGATCCATCCTGCATGTTGGGTACTTGGCTGATAAGGAACTAATTTCGGTGAGTCACTGACACGAATCGTCTTATTAATCGACTCATTCGAGACATCCCAGTTGCCTGCTAACAATGGAAATTCGATACGTGTTAAAAATCGCGCGACCGGCTCATTGCCCATATCCAATTCGTGATTACCGAGTGCCATTGCATCAATGTTTAACGCATTGAGTAACTCAGCATTGGCCCGCCCTTTAAATAGCGAAAAATATAAAGTGCCTTGGAAACAGTCACCAGCGTGCAGGAATAGAAAACCCAAATCACGTTGTTGAGCTTGCTCTCTTAATTGTTGAGTACGAGTTGCGATGCGAGCAAAACCACCAGCGCTAACATAAGGCTTTAGTTGTTGCTGTTCAATATTCAGCTCAAGTTGTAACGAGCTAGGTTCAAAGTAAGAATGCGTGTCATTGATGTGAGCTAAAATTAAGCTAACGGCTTGGTTATTCTTTTGGGTCATTATACCTCTGTTTGTCATTGTTTAACCGGCGCAGTTTTAAAACCTGACTAGCCAGTTAAGTTACTTGGGTATATTTTACTGCTTGAATGATGACAAAACTATGAATATTTAATATTCGATCTTGATTTCATTCACTCAACAAAGCCTATTGGTAAAAAAGTGTGATGAATACAAACGTTTAGCAATATTCAATCCTATACTCTTAACTCAAAGACCAACTTTTTCTCATCCGCTTCACTTACTTTATTGTGGGTCTATAAAAAGGAGCGATTAATGATACTAGACCGAATTGAAATCCTTGGCTTTAGAGGCATTAAGCGTCTTTCCTTAAGCTTAAATGAAATGACCACACTACTCGGTGAAAATACTTGGGGAAAATCATCATTATTAGATGCGTTGTGTATCGCCTTACCAACAACTAACCAGTTATATCAATTTGAAATTGAAGATTTTCACGTCGATTACGCCCAATCTCACCCACAAACTCAGCAGATTCAAATCATTACTCGCTGGCGAACCTCTCAGCCAAATGAGCATAGAAACATTCGTTATCGTAAACTTAAACCAGTTTGGCAAGATGATAAGAGCGAAGACAATCAGCCCTGCAAAACCTGTATCTATCAACTTAGTGCTTCCCGGAGTGAGCTTAAAATTGATACTGAGTACCAATTCTTAGATCAGCAAGGCAATCCACTCAAATTAAATGACACTCATAAATTAGCAATGGAGTTATCTCGTATACATCCAGTAATTCGCCTACGTGATGCTAGAAGAATACCGATTCCGAACCGTCGAGAACAACACCTTGAAAGCCCAATTAACGACAAAATAGAAAAACGTATTAATAATACTTATCGCCGATTACTTGCGATGCCCGGCCATGTAAATAAAGGTGAATTGAAAAGCACCATTAATGCTATGCAAGATTTAATCGAACACTACTTCTCTTTTGAGCGACATGTTACGCAACAAAAGATAGAACCTAGAGAAAACCTATTCAATGGAGAACATCCCTCTTCAGACGACCAAACTAGCTTAATAAAAATTCTGCGTAAAAGTAAAAATCAGCAAAGTAAGTTATTACTTATGGGATTACTAAACGCTTTCTTACAAGCCAAAGGCAATGCCACCATCAGCACCATGGCTAGGCCGATATTGATCTTAGAAGATCCTGAAGGCCGACTACACCCAACCAATTTATTGAAATCATGGGAAATATTGCAACTTATTCCAATGCAAAAAATACTCACCACCAATAGTGGGATTTTACTTAGTGCGGTTCCTCTTTCTTCAATACGTCGCTTAGTACGTCAATCAGATATGACACAAGCGTACAGTATTCAAGAGCATCAACTAAATCGAGATGATCTAAGGCGGATAAGCTTCCATATTCGCTTTCATCGACCTAATGCCTTATTTGCGCGTTGTTGGTTATTGGTAGAAGGTGAAACCGAAGTATGGCTATTTAATGAATTAGCGAAAATCTATGGTTATAACTTGGCAGCAGAAGGTGTGCAGATTATTGAGTTTGCCCAGTCTGGCTTAAAGTCATTAATCAAAATGGCGAAAGCTCTACACATAGATTGGCATGTTGTGGTAGATGGTGATCCTGCCGGTAAAAAATACGCTACTACGGTGAGAACCCAGCTCGATCAAGATATGGAAAAGCACCGTTTAACCGAGTTACCCGATCGCGATATTGAACATTTCCTCTATCATAATGGGTTTGAAGATTTTTTCCGTAGCATGGTACATATCACTGCGGATCACCCGATTCCTGCCAAAAAGATTGTTCAACGCGCAGTAAAAAAACATGCCAAGCCTGATCTTGCACTGGGCATTGTTGAGTATTGCGAAGAACATGGGCCAGAAAAAATCCCATTACTACTACGCTGGATTTTAAAACGTGTGATGACTATGGCTAGCGGCAATAATTAGCGAGTGGCAATAATAAAATGGTAGTATTACAGCGATAAAATTAATACTACCACTGCCTCTCTCGCTGTAAGGATTCGATTTAATGTACAAACTTATCGCTATCGATATGGACGGAACGTTATTAAATAGTTCTGGCAAAATTTCTGAACATAATAAACAAGCCATTACCCAAGCAAGACAACAAGGTGTTCATGTTGTATTAGCATCCGGTCGACCACTAGATGGTATGCGTGCCGCTCTTAATGAATTAGAAATGACTCAAGATAGCGATTATGTCATCAGCTATAACGGTTCATTAGTTCAAACTGTCGCAAGCAATACCATGATTCGCCAAGAAATCTTGACAGGTAAAGAGGCAAAACTATTAAATAACTGGGCAAAGCGCCTAAATGTTTTCATTCATGCTTTTTCTCTTGAACAAGGTTTAATTAGCCCACAATCTAATCCGTACACAACTCATGAGTCTGAAATTAACGGCATCACATTAACTGAGCGCCCTTTTGAAACACTTAATGATGGTGATCCAATTTTAAAAGTGATGATGGTTGAAGAAGAAGGAAAGCTAACTCAAGCGATTGAACAAATTCCACATGAACTACATCAGCAATTTACGATTGTTCGCAGCTCGCCATTCTTTTTAGAATTTATGAACCCAACCAGCGATAAAGGTTCTGGCGTACAAGCCCTAGCTAAGCACTTAGGTATTCAAGCATCGGAAGTGATGACATTAGGCGACGCCGGTAATGATCATCACATGTTGGAGTACGCTGGTTTAGGCGTTGCTATGGGGAATGCAACAGAAGCGACCAAAAAAATTGCTGATTATGTCACTGAAACGAACGAAAACAGTGGTGTTGCTCTGGCCATTGAGAAGTTTGTCCTCAAGTAATATAGGCTCTTACCTATAAACTTATACTGCGCACTAGGTTTTCCTTATCTAGTGCGTTTTTATTTGCAAATATCCCAATTTCGCCTTGACCTTAGAGTGTACTCCAAGGTGTATTCTTAGCATAACAGCCTTAATGGAGCTTAGTTATGACGACGAATAATATAAAAACACTTCACTCAATCTCAGCAATACAACCTTTAGTAGAGCCAGATAAAAAATGTTGCTCTTCAAATAACTGCAATAATAGCGAACAACAAGCGCCACAGAACCCTCAAGATAATTCCAAGAATAGTCAACTTGAATCATGGAAAGTATCTGGCATGGATTGTCCATCGTGCGCCCAAAAAATAGAAAAAGCGGTCGCGAAAATTCATGGCGTAGACAAAGTACAAGTGCTATTTGCTACTGAGAAATTATTAGTCAATTTCGCACACCCTGCAACAGTTCAACAAATTGAACAAGCTTGTCAAAATGCTGGCTTTACTTTAAATAATTTAAGCTCACCATTATCAGAAAGTGCCAATAACAAGCCTACAAATATTGTTAAAGACAACCTACAAATCATGAGTATTGCTGCTGCTATGCTGATTGGCGCACTTGCTAAAATATGGTCACCAGAAATTAGCCAATGGATATTTACATTAACTTGTTTAGTTGGTTTATATCCCATTGGTAAAAAAGCGATTCAGCTAGCAAAATCAGGTACGCCTTTCGCGATTGAGACATTGATGAGTGTTGCCGCTCTCGGCGCTTTATACTTAGGTGAAACCGCAGAAGCGGCGATGGTATTACTACTCTTTTTAATTGGTGAACGATTAGAAGCATTCGCGGCATCGAGAGCTCGTAGCGGTGTACAAAGTTTAATGGAATTAGTGCCAGAAAATGCGACTAAAATCATCAATGATGAAAGAGTTATTGTGTCTGCTGCATCACTCCAACCCGGTGATATTGTTGAGGTATCACCTGGTTCGCGCCTACCCGCTGATGGTCAACTTCAAGATGACACTGCCAGTTTTGATGAAAGTGCATTAACCGGTGAATCCATCCCTGTCGAGCATCTAAAAGGTGACAACGTAATGGCGGGTTCAATTGCGACAGACCGTGTCGTGCGATTTATGATCACATCTAAGCAAGGTGAAAATGCCATCGACCGTATCTTACATTTAATTGAAGATGCCGAATCACGCAAAGCTCCTTTAGAGCGATTTTTAGATAAGTTCAGCCGTTGGTATACCCCGTTAATGATGCTGGTAGCTTTAGCGGTAATCATTACTCCTCCGCTTGTATTTGCTCAACCTTGGGAAACATGGGTATATCGCGGTTTGGCATTGTTACTGATTGCATGCCCTTGCGCCCTTGTCATTTCAACACCTGCCGCAATTACTTCAGGGTTAGCGACTGCCGCTCGTCGTGGTGCTCTAATTAAAGGCGGTGCGGCGCTAGAACAATTAGGTAAAGTTGAAATTATGGCTTTTGATAAGACAGGGACACTTACCCAAGGAAAACCTGATGTTACCAATATCATTGGCTTAAATAATACCAATGAAAAAGACTTGATGCGTTATGCTAGCGCAGTTGAATTAGGCTCTAATCACCCACTTGCGACCTCTTTCATTCGTAAGGTAGAAGCGCAAGGTATTGCCATTCCAGAAGCAAGTAATAAACAAGCTTTAGCTGGGGTCGGTGTGCAAGGAGAAGTCGATGGGAAACTTGTTCAAATTATATCGCCTTCTAAAATGAAATTACCTTTAGGTACAGAAACTTTACGGCAAGTTCAACAACTTGAATCACAAGGTAAGACTGTAGTCGTCGTTACCCTAAATAGTCAAACAGCAATTGGTATTATTGCTTGGCAAGATACTTTAAGAAGCGATTCAAAGCTGGCGATTCAAGCGCTGCATAAGCTTGGTATCCGTTCTATTATGTTAACGGGTGATAATCCAAGAAGTGCCGAAGCGATCAGTAGTCAATTATCAATGGAATATAAAGCTAGTCTATTACCACAAGATAAAGTGACATTTGTAGAACAATTGGCGCAGCAATCTCAAGTCGCAATGGTTGGTGATGGTATCAATGATGCTCCCGCAATGAAGGCGGCAAGTGTCAGTGTAGCAATGGGAGGCGGAACCGATGTGGCATTGGAAACAGCTGATTCAGCCCTCACTCATAATCGCTTGACCGAACTGCCTGCTATGATTGAATTATCTAGAGCGACCCTTGCGAATATTCGTCAAAATGTCACCTTAGCATTAGGGTTAAAAGCCGTATTTCTTGTGACTAGCCTACTTGGTATCACTGGATTATGGGTTGCAGTATTGGCAGACAGTGGCGCAACCGCTCTAGTAACGTTGAATGCATTAAGATTGTTGAGATTTGAGCCTAAAAGCACTGATTGAACTAAAACAAGTTGAAAGTTAATGCCTCAGAAGTATGATGTGCGAATTAACGTTATCGAATAGGAAAAGCCGATGAAGATCGTTGCTGTTACTGCTTGCCCAACTGGAATCGCGCACACTTATATGGCGGCTGAGGCATTGGTTAAGTCTGCCGCACAAGCACAAATTAATATTCATGTAGAAACACAAGGTGCGATGGGAATTGATAATAAACTGACTTATAAAGATATCAGTTTAGCTCAAGTGGTTTTGATCGCATCGGATATTGAAATAGAACAAGCTGAACGATTTGAACATGCTCAAACTATTCAAGTGTCTATAGAAGATATCCTCACCAACCCTGATGCAGTGATCCAACGTTGTATAGCGCATGCAAAATAAACGTATTACCTTCTATCTAGGTTCCACTGGGTTACCAACTTGGTTGATTAAAGGTATTCACCAACAAGTCAAATCTTTTACAGGAAGTGTCACTTTAGTTAAAGTGCAATCCCTGCAACAGGTTGATGTTAAAGACTACCTCAGTGCGATGACATTAGCCTTTCACCCTTTCGAGCTTTGCCAACTAGTATTAACTGGTGAAAATGCCGAGCAGTATCAGTTACCGTTAATTACTTTCTTGCAAACTGATTGCTTTATTATTGAAACACAAGCTATCAATCTTCCGACTACATCTAATAACAGTCTCTTTCAAATCCAATGCCTTGATATTGAAAAAGAGATAAACAATTTTACGAAGCTTTATACGGCACTGTATACCGAACCAACAGACCAATTAATTCAAAAGCAATATTGCTTAAAAAGGCTGTCTCAGTTAACTCAAAATCAAGATCGCCAAGCCATAGAAGAAGCATTAAAAAAACGTGAAGCATTGTCTTCAACAGCAATGAATAATGGCGTTGCCCTACCACATTTACTTAATGCTGCAATTGATAAACCACAGCTAATTATATTAACCACCAACACGCCTTTAAATTGGGGAAGCCACTTTCCTCCTGTTACTCATATTATTGCTTTAATGCTACCAACCGATGCAAATAAGCAAACCTTATTGGCAGTGAGGCACTTGGCAATGGCTTTGGTTAATTCTGAGATTAATCAATTTATCTGCCAACATAGGCATCATTCGGAGCTACAAGCCATCATCACGTGCTTTATGAAGTTAGACAAATAACTTTACTCAACTTACCCAGTTAGTTTGTTAACTTAACTTCCAATTGACTATTCCACATACATGGCTCGAAACTCACTAGGCGTTCTACCGGTTTTATTCTTAAACACTCGAAAAAAGTAGTTCACATCGTTATAACCACACCGTAAAGCCACTTCACCTAAACGAAATGAATAACGTGTCAACATGAATTTCGCCCGCTCTAATCGAACCCAAGTGATGTAATCAGCCAAACGCATGTGACCTTGCTGGCGGAACAATCTTGATAGATGATTTGGGCTGATATTAAAGCGGTGCGCGATACTGTCTCGAGTAATGTTGCGATGGAAGTTTTCTTGAATATAAATACATATACCTTGATAAAGATCTTCACTACGACTCTGTGATGATAAATCAGGAGACAGCAACATACCGTGGCAATAAGTCATTAAAGCCATCAATAAATGTCCACCTGTGGGATGAAGATTCTTTTCTTTGGATAACGTATTTAATGCGCTGAGAATATGATCGATCGCATGGCCAGTTCGAGTTTGAATACTATGCTTCTGCACATCGAAGAAATTGGCTTCCCCTTTCCTTTTTTCAACCAAGCTAAACCCTAGCTGGCGCTTGCCAAATAGTAAGCTTAAAACGCAACAATCACTATCCCAGTCAGGCTTATTCCAGCTATTGGGCGGAATATACAAAATATCACCGGGTAGAACCTTTACTTTCGTTACGCCAAAATCAGGATCTTCAATTTCATTGATGTATTCCCCGGTGATCACAAACTCCATTCGGGAAAAGTTTACTTGATAACTGAAAGGCGGTGGAGTGGTGTGATCATTGGCAAACCACACACGATTAAAGTGCTCACGGTCAGATAGCACACCTTCTAGCACATTGATAAAAGTCTGATTCATGCGGTACAGCAGCCTTAGATTATTTAGGGAATGTATACGTTATATAGCACCACTTAATTTACCAGTGATCAGGATCACAAACAATTTCAGTGGTTACAATAATCCAGTAAATGCAACTTATATGCACTATTCTTTCTTTAGTAAATGACCAACAATTCATATCAACAATACATCAATACTAATAATAGGTACTGCCATGATTACCCAGTTGATTAATGCAAATCTAATCTGCTTAAATCTAAAAGCGACCACCAAGGACGAAGTGTTCAATGAAATGGTGACGATTTTAAATTCCCAAGGCAAGCTCAGCGATAAAGCTCAATTTTTGAAAGATATTTATGCTCGTGAAGAAATTGGTAATACAGGTTTTGAAGAAGGCGTCGCAATTCCACACGCAAAAAGTGCAGCGGTAGCAGAGCCTGCGGTAGCCATTGGTATCAGTCGTTCTGGTATTGAATATGGTGCCGAAGACGGTGAAGATTCGAAACTATTCTTCATGATCGCCTCTCCTGATGGCGGCGCTGATCACCATATCGAAGTATTAGCAGAACTATCATCAAAATTAATCGAAGATGGCTTTATTGAAGCATTTTTTAAAGCTGAAACACCTGAAGCGGCTCTAGCATTATTGCTTGAAAAGAAAGAAGTTGAAAACACGGTTGCGGCAGATAAAGGCTTAATCATTGGGGTTACGGGTTGTCCTGCTGGTATAGCCCATACTTACCTTGCAGCTGAAGGTTTAGAGAAAGCTGCCGCAGAAATGGGTTACGAAATTAAAGTTGAAACCAATGGTTCGATTGGTGTTAAAAATGCACCAACTCAAGAAGAAATCGACCGTGCGGTAGCCATCGTAGTGAGCTGTGATAAGCAAGTTGATATGGCCCGATTTAATGGTAAGAAGCTTATACAAACAGGTGTAAAAGCACCTATTAGTAATGGTAAAGGCGTCATTCAACAAGCTCTCGATGCTGCACCTTATCAAGCCGATGCTAGCAGTAATACCAAAGAAGAAAAATCAGGAGCTAATTCTGGACGCTCAAATCTTTATCGTTACTTAATGAATGGCGTATCACACATGATCCCGTTTGTGGTAACTGGTGGTTTGATGATTGCGCTTTCACTAGCAATTGGTGGTGAACCAACACCAAACGGCATGCAAATTCCAGATGGTAGCTTGTGGAACCAAGTATTAAATGTGGGTGTTGTGGCCTTTACTTTAATGATTCCTATACTAGCAGGCTATATTGCTTATGCCATTGGCGATCGCGCAGCACTTGCACCAGGTTTTATTGGTGGCTGGATTGCTAATAATGGCTCTTTTTACGGTGCCGAAGCGGGTACAGGCTTTATTGGTGCCATCATCGCAGGTCTGCTAGTGGGTTACTTTGTTCGCTTTATTGCACAGCGTGAGTATCACAAAATGATCGCACCACTTGTGCCAATAATGATTGCTCCAATCTTAGGTACAGTATTTATTGCTTCATTGTTTATCTTCGTGATTGGTGCACCGATTGCTGACCTAATGCAGTGGTTAAACGCAGTACTAACGGAAATGAGCACAGGTAACGTAGTTCTACTAGGTATTGTTCTTGGTGGTATGGCTGGTTTCGATATGGGTGGCCCATTCAACAAAGTCGCCTTCCTATTCTCTGTCGGTATGATTGCAAGTGGCCAAACTCAATTCATGGGTGCAATGGCCGTGGCTATTCCAATTGCTCCTCTGGGTATGGCGCTAGCAACCGTCATTGGCCGCAAATTTGGTATCTTTGAAGACAGCGAAATTGAAGCAGGTAAAGCTGCAGGTGCAATGGGCTTAGTCGGTATCTCTGAAGGTGCCATTCCATTTGCAGCGCAAGATCCACTATCGGTAATCCCAGCAAACGTAC
The DNA here is from genome assembly GCF_030161215.1 of Vibrio algivorus. Taxonomy (NCBI): domain Bacteria; kingdom Pseudomonadati; phylum Pseudomonadota; class Gammaproteobacteria; order Vibrionales; family Vibrionaceae; genus Vibrio; species Vibrio algivorus. The sequence goes on along the minus strand of NZ_BSPV01000004.1, from coordinate 385,232 downwards.
TTGGTTCTATGGTTGGCGCAGTAATGGCATTTTCATTCGGCATTACCAACAGCGTAGCTCACGGTGGTCCTGTGGTTGCACTACTCGGTGCGATGAACAAACCTTTGCTGGCGATTCTATGCATGGCAACAGGTGCAGTGGTAACCGCTGTAGTTTGTGTCGCATTGAAAAAAATGCGCCAAGCAAAAATGGCAACAGCATAATAAAGAATGAAATAACTTCTGAACATTTTGAATCCAATGCAGGCTATAATGCCTGCATTGTTTTTTCCAAATTTTAATTTTATATACCCAATATGATTCGAGTTGTCGTTCAGGATCTAAGGTATGACCGTAAAGGATTATTATGAAAACTCTTCCTCCTTTTATTTTCATGCAAAACGTTATTCAAGATTACGCATGGGGCAGTACGTCATCGATTCAACAGCTTTTCAATATCCCAAATCCTGATAATAAGCCTCAAGCTGAAATTTGGATGGGCGCGCACTCTAACGGCTGCTCTCAAGTCGACATAAATGGAGAAATCGTTCGTTTAGATAGCATCATTGAACAAAACAAAACGGCGATATTAGGTGAGCGTACTGAAAAACGTTTCAACGAACTACCATACCTGTTTAAAGTTCTTGCAGCAGAAAAAGCCCTTTCCATTCAAGTTCACCCAAGCAAACAAGCAGCAGAAGTTGGCTTTGAAAAAGAAAACCAAGCAGGAATTGATTTAAAAGCAGCAAACCGGAATTATAAAGATCCCAATCATAAGCCTGAATTGGTCTACGCATTAACGCCATATCAAGCAATGAATGGTTTCCGAGATTTTAAAGATATTATTCGTATGTTTGAAACGGTGAATGCCCCTGCTCTACAAACACAGGTTGCGGCATTAAAAGACAATCAAACCGAATCAGGCTTAAGTCAATTTTTTGAAGCTATTTTGTCCCTAACTGGTGAAGCAAAAGACTCTTCGATTCAGGCATTAATGGCTCACGCACAGGAATACAAAGGCAACGAACTCGCTGACCTATTAATTGAATTAGAAAAACAATATCCAGGTGATGTCGGTTTATTTGCCCCATTGATGTTACATGTGATCACACTAAAACCGGGTGAAGCTATGTTCCTTGATGCATGTACTCCTCATGCATACATAAAAGGTACAGGTTTAGAAATCATGGCTAATTCAGATAATGTATTACGTGCCGGGTTAACCCCAAAATATATGGATATTCCAGAACTCATTGCCAATACAATTTGCCAACCAAAACCAAGCAACGAAATTCTTCTAGCACCAAAAGAAGAAAAAAATGCTAAACACTATCCAATTCCAGTCGATGATTTTAAATTCAGTGTCTATGAGTGTGAAGCAAACTTAACCTGTGATAGTGCTGAGATCATTTTTGCTATCAATGCTGATGTCACGCTTACCCACCCGAGTGGCTATATTTTAGTGCTAACTAAAGGTGAGTCAGCGTTTATTCCATACTCTGCCGGTGAATACAGAGTATTAAGCTCTGGCTGTTTTGCTCGTGCATATAACTAGCTTAGAAATAATATAAATTACGCTTTGTGATAAGTGTATTGAGTCGATATCTCAAACCGTGCCACACTATTTTTGTGGCACGGTTTTTTATTATTATCAGACCAACTTATTGCACGCTTGGAAAATAAACGAAAGGTGTTAAAATCCTGTCTCCAAAACATAGGATTGCTCATGTTAAAACAATTATTACTGGCTACAACCGTTTGTATCACCCTTTCAGCTTGTAACGATTCTTCAAGCTCGAACTCTGAACCATCTGAATCTCTGACTGAGCTTAATTTTTCTTCATTAACCAATGTCTCTAGCATCGCTCGAATTGATGGTTCAAATGATAATGAAGGCACTCACCTTATTGGGTTTGATTCTAATGGGTCAACTATCGGTGATATTTCAAATGTAAATGTCGACAAATTTACACCCGTGTCTAATGGTGGTTTTATCGTTGAAGTAACAGAGAATCATCGTTCTCATTACCAATATCAAAACTTAAGTGATAGTGTTGAGCAACATGATCCTATCAATCATACCTATCGAAAACCTGTTTGGTATTATGTACAAACATCGACTTCTGATGATGGGACAATCCAAGCTGGTGAATATTTCTTAATTTCTGACAATAAAGATTTACCTGAATTTATTGGTGAGAATAGTAAAGGTTTATTAGTTTTTTCTAACGGTGAAACCTTTAATACCAGCTCTTATACTCGGGGCCACTTTTATAACAACCTTAAATTGAATACTAAATCTATTATTGATGCTATTTCTAAATTAACTGATGAAAACTCTAATGAATCAATTATTGAAGTGTTAGAGCAACTTATTGAGAATAAAACATTAGAAAAAGCAAAACATATTATTCAGATAAGCGGTGATACATTATTATCAACTAGCACGAACCTCGGTGATGTATTAATAGAAACAAATAAAGGTGCCCCGGCCTCGTTCAGTAATGAAATTTGTAATAGTGATAAGCTTACTGTCGCACAACAAATTACTTGTAAAACGGTAGTGATTCCAGCTATCAATTCTGGTGTGGTTTCAGGCTTACTCGGAATTGATAATAAAATTAAAAATCTCAGCAATGTAAACCAGATCCTTACTGTGCATAATTCGGAATTAACTTTATTGAATACTGGATTATTAAACAGCGATGCTGAACTTGATGAATCTTTAGCAGGTGGTTGGGATGGTGAAATTGCTCTTAACCCACGCAATCAAGACGATGCACAAACATTGGCTTTAAGCCGATCTTTTAATGGCAACGATTGTGATGATGGAAACAAACAATGTTTGTATTCTATCTCAGAAACAGAATCAGAAACGGGGCCATTGACAAATAAAGTAAAAACCTTAACAAGTGATTTTGTTATTAATGCCAACACTGGTTTCGAAACAGGAAGTGAAGCTGGCCAAATCGAAGGCGGCCAGCAAAACTACCTTTGGGTAAATGACCATTATATTGTAATTAAAGAATCAACTCAGATTTCTATCATCAAACGTGAGGATAATTCGATTTCAACTATCCTTGCTGGAACTGAAATCGACACTATCAACTTAACCGACGACAGTCAGTTGTACATCACAGCAACTGACTCATCAGGCCAAACAGCGGCTTATATTTATGATATTGCTTCAGGAGCGGGTTTAGATACGCCGATTACCAATGAAAAACTGCATGCTTTCAAAGCCTTGATTAAATAGCTTCACCCCGCAACTCTCTAAGCGTTTATCTTCACCAAGATAAGCGCTTTTTTATACATCCCCTTTAGCGACAAAATCCCTCACTTTCAAAATTTGACGGGTATCACATAGCCTTCATATCGTCTATAATGCGCGCTAATTCATAATCACACGTGCATTTACAAACACGGTGAGCCATGATTAAAAATTTAAAGATTAAACCAGAGGAACGCCGTTATCTTAAGTACAGCTAATATCACCATGCAATTTGGTGCAAAACCCCTATTCGAAAACATCTCTGTTAAATTTGGTGACGGTAACCGCTATGGTTTGATCGGTGCTAACGGCTGTGGTAAATCCACCTTTATGAAAATATTAAGTGGTGAACTTGAGCCTAGTTCTGGTAACGTGAGTGTTGATCCTAACGAACGCGTTGCAAAATTGAATCAGGATCAGTTTGCTTACGAAGAGTTTACGGTTATCGATACCGTTATCATGGGCCATAAAGAACTTTGGGAAATCAAGGTTGAGCGTGATCGCATCTACTCTTTAGCGGAAATGAGCGAAGAAGATGGCATGAAAGTGGCCGATCTTGAAACGCAATTTGCTGAAATGGATGGTTATACCGCCGAAGCTCGTGCAGGTGATTTACTTTTATCCGTAGGTATTCCAACAGAACAACATTGGGGCCCAATGAGTGAAATCGCTCCAGGTTGGAAACTGCGTGTTCTTTTGGCACAAGTATTGTTTGCCGATCCAAACATCATGCTACTTGATGAACCGACCAACAACTTGGATATGGATACTATTCGCTGGTTAGAAGATACACTAAACCAACGTAACTGCACCATGGTCATCATCTCGCATGACCGTCACTTTCTAAATGAAGTTTGTACACACATGGCCGATATCGACTACGGTGAGCTACGTGTCTACCCTGGTAATTACGATGACTACATGTTCGCAGCGACTCAAGCTCGTGAGCGTTTGTTATCCGATAATGCGAAGAAAAAAGCACAAATCGCGGAACTACAAACGTTCGTATCTCGCTTCTCTGCTAACGCATCAAAAGCAAAACAAGCGACTTCCCGTGCTAAACAAATTGATAAGATCCAGTTAGAAGAAGTAAAAGCCTCTAGCCGTCAGAACCCATTTATTCGTTTCGAGCAATCAAAAGAGTTATTCCGTAATGCTTTAGAAGTCGAAAACTTATCACAAGGTTTTGAAACCACGCTTTACTCAGATTTCAATGCCATTTTCGAGGTAGGTGAACGTGTTGCGATTATCGGTGAAAACGGCGTGGGCAAGACTACCCTATTAAATACACTCGCGGGTGCTCTAGAGCCAAAAACTGGTAGCTACAAATGGTCTGAAAACTCAAATATTGGTTACTACGCTCAAGATCATGCTCATGAATTTGCAGAAGATCTAAAAGTTTTTGATTGGATGGCACAATGGCGTCAAGAAGGTGACGATGAGCAAGTGGTTCGTAGCTTCCTAGGTCGTATGTTGTTTGGCCAAGATGATATTAAGAAACGCGTTCAAGTACTTTCCGGTGGTGAACAAGGTCGTATGTTACTTGGTAAATTAATGATGCATAAACCAAACATGCTGTTGATGGATGAACCAACCAACCACATGGATATGGAATCAATCGAATCATTAAACTTAGCACTTGAGAACTACAAAGGTACACTGTTCTTCGTCTCACACGATCGCCAGTTCGTATCATCACTAGCCACTCGTATTCTTGAGATTCGTGATGGTCAGATTCATGACTTCCGCGGTACTTACGATGAGCTACTAAAAGCACGTGCTGCTACAGCTTAAATAAAGAGATAAACACACAAAAGCGAGCCTAAACGGCTCGCTTTTTTATTACATTCAATGTCAAGGCTAGTGATCTTCCGAGATCAACAACCCCAAATATTACTTCATTAAAGCAACAGATTCTTGAGCAATAACAAACTCTTCATTGGTTGGGATAACCATAGCAACTGGAGAGTCTTCAGTGGTAATAATTCCTTCTTCACCAAAGCGAGCGTCTGCATCTGCTTGAGCATTTTCTTTGTAACCGAAGATCTTAAGGTAGTTAAGAATTTCACTACGGATTGGTAGCGAGTTTTCACCAATGCCCCCAGTAAAAATAATACCGTCTAGGTTATCTAACGCCACCATGTATGAACCGATGTATTTTGCAACGCGGTAAGTAAACACTTGAAAAGCCAGTTTGGCACCTTCATGCCCTTCTTCCATCGCTTCTAAAACGCCGCGCGCATCTGAAGTTAAGCCAGATACACCTAGGAAACCTGATTTTTTATTCAGTGTGTCGAAAACTTTTTCTGCAGACCAACCTTTGTTGATCAAAAACTCAATAATACCTGGATCTAAATCACCGCAACGTGTGCCCATCATTAGGCCAGCAAGTGGCGTGAAGCCCATACTAGTATCAACACTTTTGCCATCTTTAATTGCACAAACCGAAGCGCCATTACCTAAGTGAACAGAAATAAAGCTACACTCATCAACAGGTTTGTTGATCATCTTTGCAGCTTCACGGCTTACAAAGTAGTGACTTGTACCATGGAAACCATAACGACGAATCGCATACTCATCGTATAACTTTTTATCAATTGCACCAGTGTAGGCTTTTGGTGGCATAGTTTGATGGAAAGCGGTGTCGAATACTGCGAATTGAGGAAGAGATGGAAAAGCTTCTAGAGCGGCTTTAATACCAATGACATTGGCTGGAGCATGAAGTGGAGCAAGTTCTTTTACGGATTCGATATCTTTTAAAACTTGTTGGTCAATCTGAACTGTTTTAGTAAATTTCTCACCACCATGAACAATACGGTGACCAATCGCAATAACATCATTGGTCAGGTTATATTCATTTACTATATCGACCAATTTTTTGACGGCTAGTTGATGGTGATTTTCTTCACCTACGATGGAAACTTCTTGTTTATTCCCTTGATACTTCCAACTCATTCTTGAGTCTTCTAACCCGAAACATTCACCTAAGCCAGTTAAAGCGGCCTCACCTGTTTGAGAATCAATGACAGCGAATTTTAATGAAGAACTGCCCGAGTTGATAACTAATACGTATTTGTTTGACATGAGTTTCTCTTTTGTGCGGTCTGTAGAATCTACACTATATTATATTTTGCGTGTAAGTTTCATTACATTATTCAATATTTTTTTAATCTTTCAACTTTATTTTGGTAGTTTCAGCAATGAGAAATGATTTGATTGATCTAAAACAAGGGATGATTTCTTTTAGAAATTAAATTAAATACTAGGTCAACAGACACTAAATACAAAAAAGCCGAGATATCACTATCTCGGCTGTTATTTATATTTTTATGCTAGAGCTTAGCCTTCACGGTTACCGCGTGGCGCTGGCTTACCAGCTGGTTTTGGACCTCTGTTGCGGTCGAAACGACGCTCACCATTACCAGAACCACCTTCACGACGACCACGATGACCTTCACCACCACGCCCACGGAAACCACCACCATCACGACGAGGACCACCAGAGCGCGGACCACGTGATTCACGGAAGTCATCAAAGTCACACACTACTGCGCCAACTTCTTTTTGACGAATACGTAATTTCTTAAGTTTGCCAGCAACTTCTGAAGTCATTGCTTTTGGAAGCTGAACAAACGTGTGACCTTGAGCCAGTTTAATAGCACCAATTGAATGCTTAGTTAAGCCAAGTTCGTTTGCAAGTGCACCTACGATATCTTTAACTTGAACACCACTATCACGGCCAACTTGCAATTGGTAAGTATCCCAATCTTGCTTAGTACCACCGAATGAACGACCGCCGTCACGACCACCATCACGAGGATTTTCACGACGCTCTTTACGACGCTTGTTATCACGCTCAATCGCTTCGATCATTGGATCCGGACCAGTGTAGAATAATGGACGCTTACCTTGCTGACGTTGAAGAAGAATTGCAGCTAGTGTTGCAGCATCTACTTCTAAAGACGCTTGAAGTTTCTCAATTAACTCAGCAAAGTTTGCAATTGAGCTATTTGATTTCTCAGCTTCTAATTCAGCACTTAATTTAACAAGGCGAGCTTCCGCGACTTTATCACGGTTAGGAAGTTGAATTTCTTCCATGCTTGATTTCGTTACACGCTCAATAGTGCGAAGCATACGAATTTGGTTTGTACGAACCAATAATACGGCTTTACCAGTACGTCCAGCACGGCCAGTACGACCGATACGGTGAATGTATGATTCAGTATCGAATGGGATATCGTAGTTGAATACGTGAGTAATACGTGGAACATCAAGACCACGAGCCACTACGTCTGTTGCAACTAGGATATCAATTACGCCACGTTTGATGTTATCAACGGTACGTTCACGTTGTGCTTGAGGAATATCACCGTGCAATGCCGCAGATTTAAAGCCGCGTGCAGATAACCAATCCGACAGACGTTCAGTATCTTGGCGAGTACGAACGAACACGATTGAAGCATCAGTGTCTTCAGTTTCAAGTAGACGAGTCATTGCTTCGTCTTTTTCTACGCCCTTCACTACCCAATATTGCTGCTCAACTTTAGCAACAGTACGGTTTTCGCCAGCAACGTCAACTCGAGCTGGGTTGCGTAGGAAGCGGTCAACAATGGTTTTTACCATCGGAGGCATAGTTGCTGAGAATAATACACGTTGTGCAGATTCTGGTGCTTGTTCCATGATCCAAGTTACATCATCAACAAAGCCCATTTTTAGCATTTCATCAGCTTCATCAAGAACGAAAGTTTTCACTTCATCAAGATGTAGAGTACGACGATTAATTAAATCTTTAACACGACCAGGCGTACCAACAACAATATGTGAACCATTTTTAAGCGCACGCATTTGATCAACGATAGATGCACCACCGTAGATTTCGATTACTTTTAGGCCTTTAATTTTTTGGCCAAGTGTTTTGATTTCTGCTGCTACTTGAATTGCAAGCTCACGAGTTGGTGCCATAACGATGGCTTGTGGCTTGTGTTGACCTAGGTCGATTTTATTTAGAACAGGTAAAGAAAACGCAGCTGTTTTACCAGTACCGGTTTGTGCTTTACCTAGCGCATCTTTACCTTCTAAAAGGAAAGGAATAGATGCTGCTTGAATTGGAGTTGGGGTTTCAAAGCCCATAGAGTTAAGTGCAGATAGAAGGTTTTCGTTTAGATCAAGATCGACGAATTTGATTTGATTTTCTGACATGGGGTTCCTACTTATTTAAGGAAAATTTCGGTCCCATTAAGCTCTACTACCTCTAATACCTACCCTAACATCTAGTATCCATACATATCATGGATTAGGTAGAAAACGCCTTAAGCTGTTTCGGGACATCATTAAGGGAGGCGCATTCTGCCTGATAAACACAAAAAAAGCCAGAGAAAATTGAATTTCATCACATTTTTGTTCTAATCAGGCCAAATTTTATAAAAAACTCTCCTATCTCTTTATTTTTAGACGTCTAGCCGTCACCAAGGTTACATTTTTATTATTTAACACAAACCGCAACAACTTTAAAGCAGCATTTTGTCTTTGTTTAAAGCAATACAGTGGTAATCCATTGGTGCAATCATTATAGTGTCACCAGAATATACCCAAGTGATAAACTCGCATCTTGAAATTACTTGGGTATAACCCCAAAAACTCATAAAGAATTTTTCTATGTTTTCTGATAATCCGCTGTTAGCCCAACTTAAACAACAAATGAAAGAAAACCTACCTAAAAAAGAAGGTACGGTAAAAGCAACTGATAAAGCATTCGGTTTTTTAGAAGTGGATAGCAAAACTAGCTATTTCATCCCGCCTGCTTCTATGAAGAAATGTATTCACGGTGACAAAGTTGTCGCGATTATTCGCTCTGAGAACGATAAAGAAAGCGCAGAACCAGATGAATTGGTTGAACCTGCTTTAACGCGTTTTATTGCTCGTATTAAGTTATTCAAAGGCCGCTTAAATGTCGTACCAGATCACCCGCAACTTAAAAAGCTCTCTTTAAAAGCGAAAGCGCGAAAAGGTGTTAACCCTGAAACACTAAAAGACGGTGACTGGGTTGTCGCACACCTTGTTGACCACCCCCTTGCTAAAGATTGCGACAAAGATAACTTCTTTGTTGAAATTTCAGAAAAGATCACCGATTCCGATGACAAAATTGCCCCTTGGTGGGTAACGTTGGCACAAAACGATTTACCGAATTGTGAACCACAAGGTTTAGAAGATGGTCAAGAATGGCAATTAAAAGATGATGAAGCTCTACAACGCGTTGATCTGACAAACACCCCATTTGTGACAATTGATGGCGCATCGACGAAAGATATGGATGATGCCCTTTATGCAGAGCAATTAGATACTGGCGATTTCAAATTAACCATTGCAATTGCTGATCCTACCGCCTACATCACACCTGATTCAGATATGGATACGGTAGCAAGAAAGCGCGGCTTCACTATCTACCTTCCAGGTCGCAACATTCCAATGTTGCCTCGAGATCTAGCCGATGATTTATGTTCACTTAAACAAGATGAACTTCGTGCAGCTCTATGTTGTCGTGTAACCGTAAGCAAGGATGGCGTGATTGGTGATGATATCCAGTTCTTTGCCGCTAACATTCAATCACATGCTCGTCTTGTTTATGACCACGTTTCTGATTGGTTAGAAACCGGCAGTTGTGAAGCATGGCAACCCAATGACACTATCGCCAACGTAGTCTCTACCCTGCACAAATTTGCGCAAGCGCGTAGTGAATGGCGTCAAAATAACGCTGTGGTTTTCCCAGATCGCCCAGATTACCGCTTTGAGTTAAGTGAAGATAACGATGTGGTGGCGATTCATGCTGATATGCGTCGCACTGCTAATAAACTCGTTGAAGAGTCAATGATCACCGCTAACATCTGTGCCGGTACTGTGCTTAAAGATAAATTTGAATCTGGTATTTTCAACACTCACGCTGGCTTTAAAGAGGATAAAGTAAAAGAAGTTATCTCACTGATTAATCCAGAAGGTGAATTGCCATTTACTGCTGAAAGCATTGTGACATTAGAAGGTTTCAGCGCCCTACGTCGTTGGTTAACCGCACAGAATGAAAAATACCTAGACAACCGTATTCGTAAATTCCAAGCTTACAGCGAAATTAATCATAAACCAGAACAACACTTTGCAATGGGATTGGATATTTACGCCACTTGGACTTCACCAATTCGTAAATACGGCGACATGATCAACCATCGCATGTTGAAAGCGCTAATTTTAGATAAGGCGCCAGTGCAAACGCCAGATGAAAGTGTCGGTGCTGAGTTATCACTTTGCCGTCGTTATCACGGAATGGCGGAACGTAATGTCTCTGATTGGTTATACGCTCGCACTCTGCTTAATGAACCAGAAAAAGGCACTAAATATCAAGCTGAGATCTTTGATATTAATCGTGCTGGTGCTCGTGTTCGTCTGTTAGAAAACGGGGCAGCTGCTTTCATTCCTTGTTCACAAATTATCGACAACAAAGAACGAATTGCCGCTTCACGTGAACTCGGTACAATTGAAATTGATGGCACCGTTGAGTTCAAACTTGGTGATACTATTGAAGTTGTACTAACGTCCGTCAGTATTGATAACCGTAATATCGTGGCAAAACCAACGCAAATTTTTGCGTCACTGCCAGAATCCGTTGAGCCGACTAAAGACGAAGCCGATTCTGAATAATTTAATATATAAATAACCTCATATTTAGATAATACACCGATCTTTTAACGCCTAACTGAGGTTAAATAGAAAAACTAAGGCTACCCATTTTTAATGCGGTGGCCTTTTTTAATGATATAATTCAACTACCGCCAGATACATTCTTCGGCATCTTTCTCGATTATCGATAATAAAATCATTGGGTTTGAATGAGCAAAATGAACAGGATGTGGCAACCATTCAGGTTCGACTAACGAAGCATCTTCGGCACTGTTAATATACAGTTCCCATATCTCATGACTTGAATCGTAATCTAATTTGGCAACTTCAATCGTGTGACTACAGTGCAGCGAATCAACTGAAAATACCGCGTTAGAAAAAATCAAAACTTTAGTGGCTTCATCGCTATCAAAACAGGCTTTCCCTTGACCAACGGGTACACTACCATTTCGATAATGACAGAGTTGTTCGCAACGTTTAAGTAATCGACGCCAATCTAGTTCATTAATCATAGTAAACCTCCACTATGAGTATATACCCAGTGACTTCAATATGCAGAATTCAAAGCTATCACCCAAGTCTTTACACTACGGCATGATTCACTCATCACGATTTCACTTTATCTTTAAGGCGTGTTTATCCGCCAGTTTAGTCACAAAACTGTCACACAAACGACATAGAATAATGACAAGTTTTATTGCCGTTAATCATATTGGAGAACTACATGTTTCGAGCTTTACTAGCTACCCTTTTATCTTCAGTACTCTTTGTTTCCGCTGTTCAAGCTAAACAAATTGTTGTCTCTGGCTCTACTTCTGTCACTCGAGTGATGGATGTATTAGCCGAGAAATATAACCAAGCCCACCCTGAAGATTATATTGCCGTTCAAGGCGTTGATTCGACCGCAGGTATTGTACTTGCTGAGAAAGGTGTAGCAGATTTTGGGATGAGTTCTCGCTACTTAACAGAAGCAGAAGCTAACGAACAAGTTGCTATTGTACCAATCGCTCATGATGGTATTGCGGTAGCCACAAACATTCAAAATCCAGTTCAAAGCCTAACACGAGATCAACTGGCTAAAATTTATCTTGGTGAAATAAAGAACTGGAAAGAAGTTGGTGGCGCAGATCAAGTGATTGCCGTAGTCACTCGTGAAGCATCATCAGGATCACGTTATAGCTTTGAAACTCAATTGGGCTTGACTAAAGTAATCAATGGACAAAGTGTTTCTAACATCAATGCCAAAAGCTTAGTTGTAAACAGCAATGGTATGATGAAAACGCTGATTAACAACAATCCACAAGCTATCGGATTCGTTTCAATGGGTTCAATTGATCGTTCGATTAAAGCGATAGAATTAGAAGGTATTAAACCGACGCAAGAAAACATTGCCAACGGAAAATACAAATTAGCTCGCCCTTTCTTAATTATTTATAAAAAAGATCACCTAGAAGAGCGTGCCGAAAAGTTTTTAGACTACGTGCTATCTAATGAAGGACAGCAACTTATCGAAAGCTATGGTTATACTGCGATAAAACAATAGTCTATACCCAAATAACTTGGCTATAAATTCAGACAAAAAAATAGCCCGCAATCAATGCGGGCTATTTTCGTTCAATATATTGTGGAATCTATTCGCCTTATTTGGCTAACTCACTGACGGTATCTGATAAAGAATCCGTACCATGTTGAAAACTATCCGCAGCATCTTCAATATGGTCATAAAGACTTTCCATATCGCGCATGTTCAACATATCTAAAATGTCATCTTGGTAATTAATGCCGATACCGATACCAATGGCAATCAATAAAATCCAAAAAACTAACTTACCCATATTACCCTTTCTCATTCCAATGGAATATCTGGCGCTAATTTTACACAAATTAAACAATCCGTCCATAATTGCTGATATAACACAAAATGTATGCTGCTCTTTGGGGTTAAATTTTGTTCGAGATAAAAGTGGTTTAGGCAAGTCGGTTGTAGCCTAGTTGTTCTAAGTAAATGAACCTTAACACAGATTAAAACACTTTTAGCCGCCCCCTTTGGACAGCGTTTGTCGACCGTTTTGGCTTCATTTTCCGATTCTCTCACACAATATCGATTTTAAGGACAACCCTATGCAAACGCCACTTTCTCATCAAACACAAGATTCCGCATCCGAACAACAACTGGATAATATCATCGAACGCATAGTAGACATGAGCCCAAAGCAGCTCACGAAAGTTCAACAATTCTTAGATGAAATGGAAGCGGTACACGATTTTTCCTCTCCTGTATTAACCGAACAAGAGAAATTAACCCTAGCTAAAATTTTTCAGGTATGACCTAAACATCAGAAAATGGCCTAAAATAGATATTCCCCTTTAAAATCTATGGATAACATGGATAATAGCGGCTCAAAATAAAACCCTGACCAAATTAGGTAAAACATTATGTCTATAGAAGCTACGCTACTTGAACGTTGCGAATCAAAATGTGAGCTTTGCTCTTCAACTTCTTCATTAGCGCCTTTAGCGATTGCGCCGCAAACTCAAATCACTGTCGATTATGCAGCGATGCTTTGTGATACTTGTCGCGCACAAATTGAATCACCAGAAGACATGGATGTAAACCACTGGCGTTGTCTTAATGACAGCATGTGGAGCCAAGTACCACAAGTGCAAGTTCTTGCATGGCGTCAACTGACGCACCTTTCTCGTAAAGGTGAAACTTGGGCAAATGAACTTTTAGATATGATGTATCTTGAAGACGAAACCAAGAAGTGGGCAGAAACCGGAATGGATGAAGACGAAGATAAGCCTCGTGATGTAAACGGTGTTGAGCTGAAAAAAGGCGACGACGTAACCATCATTAAAGATCTACCAATCAAAGGTTCTTCTCAAGTGATCAAGCAAGGTACTGTAGTACGCGGTATCAGCTTATCAGATGACCCTAAATTGGTATCTGGTAAAGCCAATGGCCAATCAATGTACATCATTGCTGAGTACTGTCGTAAGAAGTAATTGATAGCAATGTTACTGAGTCAATAAAAATGCCGCTTCATTCAGTGTGAAGCGGCATTTTTGTGTCTAATGTTAGCCTTAAATATAGTCACTTTTTCATTGCTGATATTATTAGCATCATTGGTCTTCTTAGCTCATCATGCCATCCCATTTTTTCAACTAACTCACTTGATGGTTTAGGCTCTAAAACCGATTTTATTTCAAACCCTTCTTTAAGCAGTGCTGATATATGGGTTTCAATAGTACGATGGTATTTAATGACTTCACTACCTAAAAATTCTGTTTTTCTTAATCCTTCATGAAAATAGTTATCCAATGGCCAATGCTGAACACATTCATTCTCATAGTGCCAGTTTTGAGAACTATTTGACGTAAATACTGGGTGTTCAACTGAATAACAAATAAAGCCATTTGGTTTTAATAGCTTAAATGCCCTCCTAAAAACTGAACTTAAATCTTCAATATAATGTAAGGCTAACGAACTGAATATCACATCAAACGTTTCTTCATCAGCATTAAAATCTTCGATTGCACAACGCTCATATTGAATGTTTTCATTTCTCGTCATTTCGCGAGCTTTTGTAAGCATTTTTTCTGATAAATCTATGCCAATGACAGTCTTTGCACCCTGTTCAATCGCGTATTGACAGTGCCATCCATAGCCACAACCAAGATCAAGGACATTCTTATTTGATAAATCAGGCAAGTTAGCTCGAAAAACTTCCCACTCACCTGCTGAGCTTAAACCATCGATAGACCTAGGCATTTTCGAGTAAGCTTCAAAGAATTCCATATCATCATATTTATTTTGTTTCATCGTTATTCTCCAAATTTAAACAAAGCGGATAATAGCAGGAAAGCCTAGATAAAAAAGACTCTCTTAGAATTGAATAATGAGCGATGTAACCTTGTATTTACAGCTGACTATCAATGTCTTTTTAACCTCAGCTTCGGATAAGAGTGTCACAATAATTAACCTAACCCACTGATATACAAATTATAAAAACACTTGTCAGGCATCTAGGATTGATGACTTTCTCTCAATGCTGCAATTTGGGATGGATAACAAGGCAAAATCATAAGTCAATAGCAGGCCTATAGTGTTGATTTTAACGAAGTTAGACGCCTAAAGTGCTGTATTGAGTGACTTCTAGTTATCCGCAGCTGAGGTTTTTTACATGCTGGAGACCTTAAAAAGTCACCAATATTGCATGTACGATTATCCATATGACATAAAAAAAGCCACCATTGGTGGCTTTAATGAATTGTAGGTTTACCTTTTACTCTGTCCGTTGCCCTAATTTTACTGAGCCATCGGTGTTGAACCATAAAGCTTCTGAACGTCGACGGCCAATTAAAATCGGACCGTCATCGAAGAATAAGAAGTTCTTCCAATGTTTTTTAAATATCGCCCATTTAGTTTCGATGATGTTGTACTTTTCATAACAGAAGTAGACCGTTACGTCATCTTGCCAATCGATATGATCTAGAATTGCTTGAGGCAGTTCGGGCTCATCGGCATCCCACGCTTCGGACCAATCGACTTCATCTAACCAATTGCTCGCTTTACTTGGCCAATCACCAGAGCTTAAACGATCGGCATCTGGGCTTTGCTTACTAATATTTTCAATCCATAATTGTGCAGCACGTTGCTGAGAAATGGGTTTGATATGCACCAACTCTTCTTCTGGCACAGGAAGAGATTGATGAGTGAAAATCCACTTTCTTTGGTATTGCTCCAAAGGTGTATACGACATAGTAACTCGCTTTGTTTAATTTCTTATTGGTCTTTCAACCAGCCATTTTTTACTGCTTCAGCGACGATTTGCTGTGTTTTTTGCCACAAAGTTTCTGAGCCATATTCAATTTTTGCATTGACGGTTAGCGCCTGGGTTTTAGTTACACCATGCTCTTTCCAGCTTTGCCCATTGTTATAGTAGTTCAGTAGCATTGGTATTAAACGGTCGAGCGCCTTGGCAAACTTCGCTTCAGGGCTTTGTGCTTGTTCAAATTCTTGCCAGATAGCCATCAACTCTGCACCTTGTTCATCGGGCAACATACCAAACAACCGCTGAGCAGCTTTAAACTCATTTTCTTCTTGCACTTGTGATGCAGCGGTGTCGTACACGAAAGTATCACCAGCATCAATTTCCACGATATCGTGTAACAGCAACATTTTAACAACTTTGGTAATGTCTACTGGCTCATTCGCATGTTCTTCCATTAACAATGCCATCATCGCAACATGCCAACTATGTTCAGCTGTATTTTCTAAACGCCCTTCTGCTGCTTTTACACGAGTACGGCGTAACACGGCTTTCAGCTTGTCGAGCTCCATTAGCAAAGTGAGTTGTTTATCAAGTCGTTCCACGTAATCCCCTTTAATCCAATGCTATGCTTCTGTTCGCCATGCTGAATTTATCAAAGACATTAATCGATGTGTTTCCCATTGGCCATTAATTAATAAATAGTCTTTTGCGATGCCTTCAAATTCAAAACCTAAATTATCGAGTAATTTCTCACTACGGCGATTCTCTGGCATATAGGCGGCCATGATTCGATGTAGGTTCTGATGTTTAAAAATCCACTGAATACAAACTTGTAGAGCTTGAGTCATAATACCTTTCCCTTGAGCTGTTGCTGCTAATGAGTAACCAAGGTTACAAGCATGGATCGGAAAACCAGAAACATTCGTGAAGCTAATGGTACCAAGAACTTTAGTCTCTTGCTTATCCACAATAATGAAGCTAAACACCGTATTCATTTGATGAAAGTCATTCAAACGCTTAATTCGGTTTTTCCACCCTTCAATTGTATAAAATTCAGAACCTCGCACAGGGTCCCAAGGCGCTAAATGTTGATGATTTTGGTTATAAAAATCCGCCATCATCTTTTCATCGCCAGAACCAATAAGACGCACGTTAGTGTTCTCAAGTTCAAAGCTATCGCCAATCAGCAATTCAAAGGTAGAGAAATCCATTTTCATTAAGATTTTCGAATTCCATAATCACGTAACTTATTCGCAATCGAGGTATGTGACACTTCTAGGCGTTTTGCTAACTTACGACTCGATGGGAAAGATTGGTACAAACGCTCTAAAATTTGCGCTTCATGTTTACGCATCATCTCATCGAGGGAACCATCAAGCGTAAAGCTCTCCGATTGCGTTTCAAATGCAGAACGACTTGCTTGCAGAGTTGGCAATTGGAAATGCTCAAATTTTAAGACATCATCATCAAGCTGGGTCATGGCACGCAATACTGAGTTTTCCAGCTGACGAATATTACCCGGCCAAGGATATAAGGTGAGCTGCTCGATCAGTTGTTCATCATAACTAGGCACTTTGAGTCCAAGCTGTTGAGCATATTTGGCAACAAACATATCCACCAACGGCAATACGTCACTACTACGTTCACGTAAAGACGGAATGCTTAAATTCAAAACATTTAAACGGTAGTACAAATCTTCACGAAATGATCCGGATTGTGTTAGTTGTGATAACGTTTGTTTCGTCGAAGCAATAACACGTACATCGACATGCATTTCATTTTCTTCCCCCACTCGACGGAATGAACCATCTTGTAAGAAGCGCAGTAGTTTGATCTGTAGGTGTGGGCTCATTTCACCAATTTCATCGAGAAAAACCGTACCGTTATCCGCTTGTTCAAAAATACCTTTATGACCAATATCGTTATTAAATGCCCCCGGAGCATTACCAAACAGTTCGGTTTCTGCAGCATCATCTGGCATAGAAGCACAACTTAAAACTAAGAATGGTTCATTGGAGCGATGAGAACGATTGTGGCAAGCACGAGCCAGCATTTCTTTACCGGTTCCTGTTTCACCTTCAATCAATAACGGTTGGTCTAGCATCGCCAACTTTTTAGCTTGAGACACTAAACGCTGATGATGGTTTGATACACCAACAAAATGCTCAAAGCCTAATGGGTTGTAATCCGGTACAGCAGTCAGTTTGGTTTCCGAATGCACGATAGGTTTTAGCATAATTACTGCACTAGCAAGAATCGCTTCACCAGAATCACTATGGATCATTACCGGCATGACATCCATTAAGTAATTTAACCCTTCAATGGTGATCTTATCCCGGTAACGTAGTAAGCCTTCATCAAATTTACCTTGTTTAGGCTTAACTTCACCGCTGGCTAACGCTTTAAACCAAGGTGCGGACTTTAGTTTTGGGATGTAGTGAAAGATGCTGTAGGTCTGGATTTCTTTAACGGTGACTTTAAACAACGCCAGTGCGCAGAAGTTCGCCATTTCAATATCCCCTTTCAGGTTTATCGAAATAACAGGATCAGGCAGTGTATCAAGAATCGCATTTAACTCGGTGCTTTCTCGTTCACTTGGCATAAATGGAATTTTACGAACATCGGTCACTCCTTCAATTTGACGAATTTGCGCCATCAAGCCACTAAAGGTTCCAAACTCAACATCGGGACAATTTAAGTAGATGATCCCAGGATCGCCAATGTGAATACCTCGAGTACTTAACTCAATACCACGTAAGTCGATATTTTTAGAAACTAGGATATCTAGCAGTTCACGAGTAAGGCCAAGGCGATCTTGGCAAAGGACTTCTAAACGCACGGTTCTATTCCTGAAAAGGTGTCACGAAAAGTTGACAGTAGTTTGTTGTATGAGAGGTGTTTCGTCAAGAAATTAGATGATTAGGGCGAGATTCTGTTATCTCAGCCCTAGGGCCTGTTTATTGATATACCCAAGTGATTTCAAGATGAAACCCTCGAAGTCACTTGGGTATACTGCTATTTCTGTTCGGTTTTTCCTATCACTCGCCCAACCACGAGCTTACGAATTTCACCCAATCGCACCGCTTTATCTTTACGCCACGGTAGTGGACGCAGTAAGGCCATCGCTTTAATACCTAAACGGCCAGTTAACAAGCCAACCCCTATTCCCTGCGCAGCACGAGTTGAGATCTTACCCGCGACGCTTAATGACATCATGTTAGTACCAACATCCACCGCAAGTTCACTTGCACCAGCCGCCGCCATGTTAATGAACACAAGTTTAAGCAGGCGAATACGGGACCAGTAGCCTAGTTCAACACCGTAGATTTTTCCTAACTCATCAATCATTTTAAAGTTACGCCAAGCGACCAATAGCATGTCAGCAATAGCTAATGGACTCAGTGCCACCAGTACCGCAGATTCCGTTGAATAACTGGCCACTACTTTTTTTGCTTGTTTATCTTGCAACGCAATCACCATGTCATCATATAACTCAATCACATCGGCATCGTTATGGTTATCATTCACCGTTTTAGCCCAACGGTCATAACCAGCATGTTCAAGCGTCACACCCGCTTGTGAAGCAAGATCTTCACAAAAGGGTTTGGCATTGCCGGTTTTATGAGAATGAATTAAGTCCATTGCCAATTCTTGGCTGCTCAGTTGTTTACGTAGTCTTCGTAATTTCCACAATTCTTTTACTGTCGCACCAATACCAAGTGAAGCTAACGCCGCAATAAAACCTGTCCAACCAAGAGTTAGCCAATCAGATTGTTGGTAGGCTTGCATAACATTATGTACGCTCTGCCAACCGACTAGACCAGTAAACGCCAGCACACCACCAGTCACTAACCCACGCTTTTTCGAGCGAGGACGAATGATATTAACCATTTCATCTTCGACTCTCGCCTCTTCACCCACATCTAGTTGAGCTTGCGACATAGGCACAAATTCAGTGGTGTCATCAAATTTCATTTTTGCGCCCATTTTCTGGTAGGCCCGCTGTTGGTTAGCCGATTGTTGGTAAGCAGGATCTAAATTCAGCGCATCCAATGTTTCTTGTTGGTAGTCTAATGTTGAACTGGAAGGCTCAGCCTTGTCTTGCTGTACTTCTGTCTCTTTATTGCTATTGAAGATAATTTTATTTTTATAATCGCTCATCGTAATTTATCTCCTAACAAAAACTGTAACACCTTATCTATCCGAATATGCGGTAATGCTTGGTCATGGGGTATTTTTAATGGCCTAAATTCATAGAACTCGAAGCCATTGCCCTGCCAGTAGTCTTTTTGTGGCAGTTTTGGCGGCACTTCACCGGGAAATAAGGTCAACGTTTCTTCTTCCAGTGTGGTGCCTTTAACTGCTTGGAAAGTCTTATCACCAGACGAGGCATAACCTGGCATAGTGGCTTGAATTGAAGCAAGGCTAACACATTCCATATCGATACCTTCATAAGACACATGCTGCCATGCTTCATGTACCAATTGTTGCAATAAAGACACGAGGTTCACATGCTGATCTGGAGTGACATGATCGGCTTTTGTCGCCGCAAACATCACTTTGTCTATTTTGGCAGAGAACAAACGTTTTAATATCGAATTGCGACCATATTTAAAACTCTGCATCAATTGGCTGATTGCTCCGCTCATGTCCATAAAAGAATCATAACCGGAGTTAAGTGGTTGCAAACAATCCACCAGCACAATTTGTCGATCAAATGAAGCAAAGTGCTCTTGATAAAAGTGCTTCACGATTTTCTTTTTGTATTCATTAAATCGAGATCGCAACATCGCATAAGCTGAATCTCGTTTAATTTCTTCTAGCGGTTTGCCATGTTCATCCGTTTTAAGTTCAACAGGGAAGAATTGCAGCACTGGCGCGCCAACCAGTTCACCCGGTAGAACAAAACGACCTGGTTGAACCCAATGCAAACCTGCATCCTTACAAGCGTGTAGGTAGTCGGTATAAGATCTGGCTAGTTCAGCAACACGGTTTTCATTGGCGGTTGCAAGACTATCGAAATGATTCAACTTCAATAACCATTCTTTCGCCAGTTTCGAACGTAATTCACTGCCCGCTTTTTCGCCTTTTAATAATTCAAGTTGGCTTTGTGACCACTGCTCAAAGCTCATATCCAATAACGGAAGATCGAGCAACCATTCACCAGGGTAATCAACAATATCAAGATACAGAGTTGAAGTATTTTTGAGTAAACGTCTCGCACCCTTTTTAGGTTTAAAACGAATGGCTAGACGAATTTCGCTTACATCACGAGTGGGTACTGGCCATTTCGGTGGTGTCGAATGTAGTTGTTCAATAGCCAGATCGTAGTCAAACCTTGGTACCATTAAGTTCGTTTGAGGTATGCGCTTTGCACCCAACAATTGTTTATTACGGCTAGGCTCAAACAACGGCAGGTTATCTTGGGTTGAGCTATTCAAAAGCTGATTAACCAATGAAGTGATAAATGCGGTTTTACCTGCACGAGAAAGACCTGTCACGGCGAGACGCAAGTGTCGGTCTAAACTACGCTTAACGAGATCATTCACTTCTTGTTTAATTTTCATTTACCACTCCACATACCAAAGCATGATTCATTTAATTGGTTAGATCATATCATATTTCGCTAAAATCAATATCTTCAGCCGTTTATACCCAAGTGACTTCATCTTTACCAAAAACAAAAGGCCCGTATTTCATCAATACGAGCCTTTATGAATTTTAACGATTCGGTTTAAATACCGTTAATCTTCTTCTATCAATTTGTAGATGATAAATAAAGATAACTCTAGCAATAAACCAAGTACCACTGTCATTACTGCAAACCAGTTATTGCTTGTGTCAAAAATGGCAATCCCATGTAGGATCATCTGAACACCAACGTAACCACCCACCACTACAGCAATTAAGATCTGCAAAATCTGTACAAAACGTGGCATAAAATCTCCTAAATATTCAGCCTGTTATATTGAAACTATAATCAATTTACCGCCATTAGTCAGGAAAATTTTGCTAATAGGTTGAAATAACTTTGTTCAAAAAACAACTCGAAGCGTAGCGTACTCGCACCACGCAACTCGTTACCTAGACGTTATTTTTCCATTTCAGCAATTTTTACTTTCCAAGTATCAGGGCCAATTTGGTGAGCATTCGCACCGGTTGAATCGACCGCGACAGTAACTGGCATATCTTCAACTTCAAACTCATAAATTGCTTCCATGCCAAGATCTTCAAACGCGACCACGCGTGCTTTCTTAATCGCTTTCGCCACCAAGTAGGCCGCGCCACCAACTGCCATTAAGTAAACAGATTGATGTTTCTTGATCGATTCAACGGTATCCGCTCCACGCTCTGCTTTACCGATCATCCCCATAATGCCAGTTTCTTCTAGCATCATATCGGTGAATTTATCCATACGTGTTGAGGTTGTCGGGCCTGCTGGACCAACTACTTCGTCACCCACTGCATCAACTGGACCTACGTAGTAGATGAATTTGTTTTTAAGGTCGACACCTTCTGGTAAACCTTCTCCGCTTTGTAGCATACCTTGAATGCGTTTATGCGCAGCATCACGGCCAGTTAGAATCTTACCAGATAGCAGCACAGTCTCACCTGTACGCCACTGAAGAACATCTTCTTTAGTAATCGTATCTAGATTTACTCGACGAGTATTTTCACCTGCTTCCCAAGTAATTTGAGGCCAATCCTCTAATTTTGGAGGCGTTAATACTGCTGGGCCTGAACCATCAAGTGTGAAATGCACGTGACGAGTTGCCGCACAGTTTGGGATTAAACAAACTGGCTTAGAAGCGGCATGCGTTGGCGCAGTTTTAATTTTCACATCCACAACAGTAGTTAAACCGCCAAGGCCTTGTGCGCCGATACCGAGTTTATTGACTCGGTTAAAGATGTCTAAACGTAATTCTTCTTCGGCATTTTGTGGACCCCGCTCAATCAATTCATGAATATCGATATGTTCCATCAAAGATTCTTTTGCCAATACTGCGGCTTTTTCAGCAGTACCGCCAATGCCTATA
Source organism: Vibrio algivorus (assembly GCF_030161215.1). Lineage (NCBI taxonomy): Bacteria > Pseudomonadati > Pseudomonadota > Gammaproteobacteria > Vibrionales > Vibrionaceae > Vibrio > Vibrio algivorus. The sequence continues at coordinate 362,506 of NZ_BSPV01000004.1, read as the reverse complement.
CCCAGCATACCTGGTGGACACCAACCCGCCCCCATCGCCGGTAGCGTTTTCTCTACCCATTCTGCAATATCATCGGACGGGTTTAGCATTACCATTTTGGTTTTATTTTCAGAGCCGCCGCCTTTTGCCGCAATTTGGATCTCAACTTTATTACCCGGTACCATGTTGATGTGTACCACGCCTGGTGTGTTATCTTTAGTATTGATACGCTTTCCAGCAGGGTCAGAAAGCACCGAAGCTCGTAATGGATTATCAGGGTTGGTATATGCTTGACGAATGCCTTCATCGACCATTTGTTGAACCGTCATATCCGTTTCATCCCAACGAACATCCATACCAATATTGACAAAACAGGTCACAATGCCGGTATCTTGGCAAATTGGACGGTGCCCTTCAGCAGCCATACGTGAGTTAATTAAGATTTGAGCAATCGCATCTTTCGCTGCTTGGCTCTCTTCTTTGTAATACGCCTTTTCAAGCGCCTGAATAAAATCCATTGGGTGGTAGTACGAAATATATTGGAGAGCGTCAGCAACACTGCTGATCACATCTTGCTTACGAATGACGGTCATACATGCCTCTACACATTACATTTATTATAATTGGATAAAGACTGGCGATAGTGGATAGTTATATCAGTGACGGTGTCACCTTGATAACCAACTAATCCTTGTTTGGGCGGGATTTTAACTAAACCAATCAATTACCGATTCACATACATTGCTTAATCTGGAATTATGATACTCTCGCTCAGCATTCGATGCCACGTAACGATTGAATCTTTGTCACACTTTATAGAATGAAAAAGCAAAATAATTCCAATATGACCGAAAACAACTCAAGTACACACCAAGACCGTATAAAGATTAAACATATTCCTTATTCGGAGTCTTTAGCTAAGCATTATTTTGCAACCATCGAACACTTACCTTGGGTAATGCTTTTACGCTCAGCTGCAGATGGCCATCCTAATAATCGCTACGATATTTTAGTAGCCAACCCTATTGCTAAGTTGCTCACTCATGGCAGCATCACGAGTATTTATCAAAAGACGGATACTAGCGAGTGGCAAACACAACAATCTAAAGATGACCCATTCACACTACTTGCTCACTACCAACAACAATTACTGCCGGCACAACCAAGCATCGATGATGTTCCTTTCATTGGCGGTGCTTTAGGCTATTTTGGTTATGATCTAGGCCGTCGTATCGAACAAATACCCTCTTTAGCAGATCACGACATTCCAACCGCGGATATGGCTATTGGTCTATATGAGTGGGCATTTATCATTGATCATCACTTAAAACAGGCTTATTTCGTTGGACAGAATATCGATCAGCATCAAGCTTGGTTAGAATCGCAGCAAAACCTACCTAACAAGGCGTTTTCATTAACATCTGACTGGCAATCGAACATGACCAAATCGTCATATATTGAAAAATTCAACGCTATTCAGGAATACCTGCGCTCGGGAGATTGCTATCAAATAAACCTTGCACAGAGATTTAGTGCTCAATATCAAGGCTCCGAGTGGTTAGCTTACCAAGCATTAGAAGAATCTAATCACGCACCTTTTTCTGCTTTTATCCGCACTGATGAAACAACGTTAATCAGTATTTCACCTGAACGTTTCTTAGAATTGAATCAAAACCTAATTGAAACTAAGCCAATCAAAGGTACTCGCCCACGTTCAAAAGAGGTAGAACAAGACAACCAACTAGCCGAACAACTTAAGAATGCCGAGAAAGATCAAGCTGAAAACTTGATGATTGTCGATCTATTACGCAATGATATTGGTCGTGTCGCCAAACCCGGCTCGGTCACCGTACCAGAACTATTTGCGATTGAAAGCTTCCCAGCCGTACACCATTTGGTAAGTACTATCCGTGCTATACTCGATAAAGATCAATGCGGTAATGATTTACTCCGAGCATGTTTTCCTGGGGGCTCTATTACCGGTGCGCCAAAAATTCGCGCAATGGAGATCATTGAAGAATTAGAACCTCACCGTCGTAATGCTTATTGTGGAAGTATTGGTTATCTTAGCCGTTGTGGGCGCATGGATACCAATATCACCATTAGAACCTTAGTTGCCTATCAACAGCACCTTTATGCTTGGGCTGGCGGTGGTATTGTTGCCGATAGCGAAGCTGAGTCGGAATACCAAGAAACACTAGATAAAGTCAGCAGAATTTTGCCTACATTATCGAATCTATAAATACAGCCAAATAGATGAAAAGGAATGTTTATGAAAAAAGAAGAATTATTGCGTCAGTTTTCATTAAATATTCCTGTTAGATATCAGCCTGAGAGCTTATTACGTGTGGCTCACTTAGATCCTGAAAAGTTAAGAAAAGCGGCGGTTTTAATTCCTTGTGTCGATCGTCCTAATGGTCTATCCGTCATACTGACTAAACGTGCTTCCCATTTAAAAAACCATCCGGGGCAGATTAGTTTCCCCGGCGGTAAATTCGAATTTTTTGATCATTCGTTAGCCGATACCGCAATCAGAGAAGCACACGAAGAAATTGGTTTACATCCTAACCAAGTAAACATTTTTGGCCAATTACCTGAACTCACGACTATTAGTCGATTTAGTGTCACTCCTTTCATTGCCTTTGTTGAAGATGGCTATCAAAGTACAATTGATAAAAATGAAGTCGATTATATCTTTGAAGTACCGGCCAATTACTTATTTAATTCCGATAACCTTTACAGTAAAAAAATGCAAATTAAAGGCACGACACATCGTATCTTTGCCATCAATTACCAAACACATTTTATATGGGGAGTAACAGCACAAATCATCCAAGCTTTGCAATCCCAACTTTCTATCAAAGATCTACCAAGCTCTTCACAATCATCGACTGATAATCAAGTCACTTCGAATCCAACTATTCAACCGCAAGAGGTTCTACCTTTATCAGTTTAGTTGGCTATTCCCCTTATTTTTACAAGTGAATTAATTTTAGTATTTCCCTCTTGGCAGATAAGTCGTTTGACTTACCTTCTGCTCATCATTTAAACAAACCCCGATTTCACATAAGAATTTCGAATATTTCGGATAAGTTTATTTAATCTGAAGCGTGGTTTTTTCGTGACACAGCGCATGTTATGAAACATTTGCAATTTATTCGGCACATAAACTGATATTGATCCTATTTTTATCCCTCCAAATCAGCATAATCCACGCCAATTCTTCCTGTTCCCAACTTTTAAGAGAATTAAACATGAATACAAAAACCATTAATGCTGCAGTCGAAAATGCTCCAACTTCGACTAAATGGACTTACCAAGATTTTTCTTGGGTACTATCTTTATTTGGCACTGCTGTTGGTGCTGGTGTTTTATTTCTACCAATTAAAGCTGGTGCTGGTGGCTTTTGGCCATTGGTTATTCTAGCTTTAATTGCCATGCCAATGATTTGGCTTGCTCACAAAGGTTTAGCCCGTTTCGTTTTATCCGCTAAAAATCCAAATGCAGATATTACTGATACCGTAGAAGAGCATTTCGGTAAAACCGGCGCCACCATCATTACTTTTGCTTATTTCTTTGCAATCTACCCAATTGTACTTATTTATGGTGTAGGCATTACCAATACGGTTGACTCTTTCTTAGTAAACCAACTTGGTTTTGAATCTATTCCTCGTTGGTTGCTTTCAGGCGCTTTAATTAGTTTGATGACTTGTGGAGTTATCTTTGGTAAAGAGTTAATGCTAAAAGTGACATCATTGATGGTTTACCCTCTTGTATTTATCTTATTAGCACTATCTATTTTTCTTATTCCAGAATGGAATACTTCAATGGCTGAAGTCACGCCAAACTGGGCTGAAATGCCAAAAATCATTTGGTTAGCTATTCCAATTATCGTGTTCTCATTCAACCATAGCCCTATTATCAGCCAGTTTGCTAAAGAACAACGTCGTGTTTATGGTGAAAATGCGGTGAAAAAAACCGATATGATCACTGGTGGCGCGGCAACCATGTTAATGGCATTCGTGATGTTTTTTGTATTCTCAGTTGTGCTTTCTTTAACACCAGAGCAACTAGGTGAAGCGCAAGCACAAAACATCAGTGTATTGTCTTATTTAGCCAATATTCACTCTTCGCCAATGATTTCTTACCTAGGCCCTATCGTGGCATTTGCTGCTATTACTTCAAGCTACTTTGGTCACTTCCTTGGTGCACATGAAGGCTTAGTTGGTTTAGTGAAATCTCGTTCAAAAGCCTCTGAAACAAGGGCTAACAAAATTTCACTACTCTTCATTGTATTAACCACATGGGTCATTTCGATCATCAACCCAAGCATCTTAGGTATGATTGAATCTATGGGCGCACCAATGATTGCAGCAATCCTCTTTATTATGCCGATTTATGCAATGCGTAAAGTGCCAGCAATGGCTAAGTTCAAAACCTCAACTTTCGCACAAATCTTTACAGCTATTTGTGGTGTTGCAGCGATTACTTCTGTAATCTACGGCTCCTTTTGAGCTATGGTGCTAGAGATATAGCAAACTAGGCTATAATTTAGCTAATCAATACAAAGTTTCAAAAATAAAATAACAACGCTACTCTACATAAACAGCAATAGAAAACTTAAAGCCTCTTAATCCTAAGGGGCTTATCAGAGGTAATAACATGATCAGTGTTTTTGATATCTACAAAATTGGTGTTGGTCCATCCAGTTCTCACACGGTTGGTCCTATGAAAGCCGGTAAACAGTTTATCGATGATCTTACAGAGCAAGGTAAACTTCGTGATATTACAAAAATTACTGTCGATGTTTACGGTTCATTATCACTGACAGGGAAAGGTCACCATACTGATATCGCCATCATTATGGGTCTGGCAGGTAACACGCCAGAACACGTAGATATTGACTCCATCCCGAGCTTCATCGCTCGTGTTGAACAAACAGAACGCTTACCGGTTGACATGGACAGCCACACTGTTGATTTTCCAAAAGACGGTGGCATGAACTTCAAAAAGACCAATCTTTCATTACATGAAAATGGCATGACTTTGCACGCTTGGATTGGCGATGAAGTGGTTTACACTAAGACTTACTACTCTATCGGTGGTGGTTTTATTGTTGATGAAGAAAACTTTGGTAAGAAAATTGAATCGACCTACCAAGTGCCTTACGAGTTTAACTCTGCAACTGAGCTAGTGACTCTGTGTAAAGAACATGGTTTGTCGATCAGCACATTAGTGATGAAAAACGAAAGTGCTCAATACTCTCAAGAAGAAGTGTGTACCTATTTCGCTAACATTTGGAAAACCATGCGTGAATGTATGGAGAAAGGCATGAGTACTGAAGGTATTTTGCCTGGTCCATTGCGCGTTCCTCGTCGAGCTTCAGCATTGCGCCAGCAGTTAATGACATCATCTAACACCTCCACCGATCCTATGGCTGTGATCGATTGGGTAAATATGTATGCCTTTGCAGTCAATGAAGAAAATGCTGCGGGTGGTCGGGTAGTCACTGCGCCAACCAATGGTGCATGCGGCATTATTCCAGCGGTACTCGCCTACTACGATAAATTCATTCAACCAGTCACCGAAAAAGACTATATTCGCTACTTCGCTGCTTCTGGCGCAATTGGTGGTTTGTATAAACAAAATGCTTCTATTTCTGGTGCTGAAGTAGGTTGTCAAGGTGAAGTTGGTGTAGCATGTTCAATGGCAGCAGCTGGCCTTGCTGAGTTACTAGGTGGTAGCCCAGAGCAAGTGTGTATGGCGGCGGAAATTGGCATGGAACATAACCTAGGTTTAACTTGTGACCCTGTCGCAGGACAAGTACAAGTACCTTGCATCGAGCGTAATGGCATTGCTGCGGTGAAAGCCATCAACTCGACTCGTATGGCGCTACGTCGTTCTTCTGAGCCTCGTGTATCTTTAGATAAAGTTATCGAAACCATGCTAGAAACCGGTAAAGATATGAATGCTAAGTATCGTGAAACCTCACAAGGTGGCTTAGCGGTTAAAGTCATTTGTTGATTTGAGTTGCTAGTCCCTAGTTTCTAGGAAAAATACGGCGCGTGAAGTATATTCTTTACGCGCCTTATTCATTTTTGGGCTGCCGATTATCCCCATAGGAGCTAGGAACTTTACTCCGCTGCCGCAACAAATGCTATTTCAACCAATAATTCTGGATTAGCTAATTCTGCTTTTACGCATGCTCGACTTGGTGCACCGCCTTCAGGTAGCCATGTTTCCCACTCTTCGTTAAAAGTATCAAAGTTTGCAAAATCGGTTAAATAAATGGTGCAGGATAAGATTTTCGATTTATCACTATTCACACTTGCCAGCATTTCTTCTGCTTGTGCAAATATTTGCTGGGCTTGCCCACGAATATCCGCTTTGGTATCACTTTCAGCGACTTCGACAAAATGGGCAATGCCATTATAAACCGTCACATCAGACCAACGTGCGCAGGGGTTCACTCTTTTAATTGTCATTACTCTTATTCTCATCTTGTTGAACTTCGACTGCAACTTCTTTCGCTTTAGCCTCATCCACTTGTTTCATTAATTCGTCTAGGTTTAAAGAAAATGCATAACTAACAGGCTGTTCAACCGTAAAGGTACAATCGTGCTGTTTTCCTTTTAAATGCATTACCACAGGAGCTTTACTAGCAGCTTTTAATTGTTCAGGGGAGATATTTAAAGCAAAATTTTCATATACTACAGAATCTGATTTATTTTCTGGCTTATAAATCTCTAATGGATAATCCTCACCATTGTCATCAAATGCTTTCTCAATACCATAAGCACCTTGAGAAGATTTTAAGCGAACATAAAGTTGCGTCTGCTGATTACCACTGGCATAGACTGAAGTACGGTATCGATATCCTAAGCCATCCCATTCCGATTCACATTTAGCCCAGTAGGAATCGGTTTGTAAGTCCATACTACGAGTAATAGGATCTTGCTTAAACGTCATATGATCATTGACATCTTGAGCCGATTTCACCGAAGTGCGATTTCCGCCAATTGTAGAACAACCTGCTAAAAAACTTGTTGCTAAAATGCTGGTACATAACAGTCGAAAGTTCACCAATCCCCCTTAATTATTCTCATCTAATCACATCATTGTAGCGCGACTAAAACCGATATAGCTTATTTTTTTACGCATAATTTTGGCTATTATCACCTCAATTTAGAACTAAAGCGCTAAAAATAGAAATAATTGCACAATAAAGGTTGATGCCAAACCTGTGTTGAGTAATATGTCGAATACTTGTAATAATTTTCTATCGCGCTTAATTGATAGCCTATTACACCTAAATTATTAGTTTGCACTGCCCTTTTTTGCAGTGTTTTAATGGAGAAAAAAATGACTTACGCGCCTGTAACAGACGTACTAAGCGGTAAATTAGCCGTAGACAGTGAAATCACTGTTCGTGGTTGGATCCGTACACGTCGTGATTCCAAAGCTGGAATCTCTTTCCTTGCCATTTATGACGGCTCTTGTTTCGACCCGATTCAGGCCGTGGTCCCTAATGAGTTAAATAATTACAACGATGAAGTCCTAAAACTAACAACGGGCTGTTCTGTTGAAGTGACTGGTAAAATCGTTGAATCTCCAGCTAAAGGTCAAGATTTTGAACTAGCAGCAACCGCAGTAAAAGTGGTTGGTTGGGTTGAAGATGCTGACACTTACCCAATGGCTAAAACTCGCCATTCAATTGAATACTTGCGTGAAGTAGCACACCTTCGCCCACGTACCAACGTAATTGGCGCAGTGGCTCGTGTACGTAACTGCTTATCTCAAGCTATCCACCGTTTCTACCATGAGCAAGGCTTCTTTTGGACTTCAGCTCCACTCATCACGGCTTCTGATGCAGAAGGTGCAGGCGAAATGTTCCGTGTCTCTACACTAGATATGGAAAACCTACCTCGTACAGACAAAGGTGATGTCGATTTCAACGAAGATTTCTTCGGTAAAGAAACATTCCTAACGGTTTCTGGCCAATTAAATGCCGAAGCTTATGCATGTGCTTTAAGCAAAGTTTATACATTTGGTCCAACTTTCCGTGCTGAAAACTCAAACACTAGTCGCCACTTAGCGGAGTTCTGGATGGTTGAGCCTGAAGTCGCTTTTGCTGATTTAGATGATGTAGCAAAACTTGCTGAAGATATGCTGAAATACGTATTCAAAGCAGTACTTGCTGAGCGTCGTGATGACCTTGAGTTCTTTGCTTCACGTATCGATAAGGAAGCCATCACTCGCCTTGAAAAATTTGTTGAGTCTGACTTTGCACAAGTGGATTACACTGATGCAATTCAAATCTTGCTAGATTCTGGTCGTGAGTTCGAATTCCCTGTTGAGTGGGGTATCGACATGTCTTCTGAGCATGAGCGTTTCCTTGCTGAAGAACACTTCAACGCACCAGTCATCGTTAAGAACTATCCGAAAGACATCAAAGCTTTCTACATGCGTTTAAACGACGATGGTAAAACCGTTGCAGCAATGGATGTACTTGCACCTGGTATTGGTGAAATCATTGGTGGTGCACAACGTGAAGAACGTTTAGATGTACTTGATCAACGTATGATTGCAATGAATATCGACCCTGAGCACATGTCTTGGTATCGCGATCTACGTCGCTACGGTACTGTACCACACGCTGGTTTCGGTCTTGGTTTTGAGCGTCTTGTTTCTTACGTAACCGGTATGGGCAATGTTCGTGACGTGATCCCATTCCCACGTACTCCGCGTAGCGCAAACTTCTAATCATTAGAATTCAACCTAATAAATCAAAGCCTGCTCACTTAAAAATGAGCAGGCTTTTTTATTCCCTATTGTTGTATACCCAAAGTAATTGAAGTTGCAGTGAGGCGACAAGTGAATAAGGCCCTATGAGCATAGCTCGCCTATGTGATTGGGGTGAATGAACGCTGACAACAAAGCTGCAACTTCAAGTACGACGGGTATATTCAATCTTGGTCATCAATCCCCATAGATACCTCCAAATAATGAAAACAATTCAAATAACCCCTCTTCTTTATCTGGTTAATATTTCTTACAAATGACTATATTGTCAGTATTAGGAAGCTATGATGTACTAGGCCTTCCTAAGTAATAAGAGGTAAATAAAAAATATATGGACGACCCCTTTAGTCGACTGTACACACACCAAGCTTCCACAGTCTTGGGAGCAACAATATGTTAGAACTATTCTTACAACCCGAAACTTGGGCGATTTTCGCCACATTATTCGCACTTGAGATCATCTTAGGCGTAGATAACATCGTCTTTATTTCGGTTCTATGTGAACGACTGCCAGTACAACAACGTAAACTTGCTAGAAATCTAGGTATAAGCTTGGCGGTATTAGCTCGTATTACTTTAGTCTTTTCAATTTCTTGGGTAATGTCTTTAACGCAACCATTATTTGAAATACAAGACTTTAGTTTAACCGGTCGCGATCTTATTATGATTGCAGGTGGTGGCTTTTTATTAACTAAAAGTACAAAAGAGCTGTGGGCGTGGCTAATACATTCAGAACAATCCCACTCAACTCATATTCGAACAGGTATGGCGATAGTTTTATTGCAAATCGTTGCCGTTGATGCTGTATTCTCGATGGATTCAGTTATTACCGCTATCGGTTTAACAAGTGAAATCCCAATCATGGTGGCGGCTATTTTGACATCAGCGTTTGTGATGATACTTATTGCAGAAAAAATTAATAATCTCGTTATCCAGTATCCTGGATTTAAAACATTAGCACTATTATTCTTGATCTTGCTTGGTGGACTTTTAATAGCCGAAGGGTTCGCTATTCATATCAACAAAGGCTATGTGTACTTTGCGATGCTATTTGGTTTAATTCTTGAACTGTGCCATATACAACTTAAGAAAAAACAACATCGTGAAACACTAATGAAGACGCACAGCGCAAAAATAAAAATTCTTTCCACCTCTCAATAATATTAATTCATAGGCTACAGGTCATCACAAATATAAACTGATGTCCTTAGCCTTTTTATTTAATCACCGTGTTTCGACCAGCAAACAACCCTATTGTGCCTGCGATAATACATATGATCAGGATCATCCAAATCACTTCGTTCCAACCATTATTTATTCCGTATAAATACCCAGCCAACATCGGTCCAATCGCGGCTAATAAATACCCTAAAAATTGAGCCATTCCCGATAATGTAGTGGCTTGTAAAGGGCTACTCGTCCTGAAACTGATAAAAGACAGTCCCAATATGAACCAAGCTCCCGACGATAAGCCAAGTAAAAACGACCACATATAAGCAAACTGTGGCAGTATCAATAACCCCACTGACGCCACACCCGCAATAAAACAAATACCAAAAGCCGGCATACGCTGATCAGCAAGCTTTGCTACTAGAGGGATAATAAAAATCCCCGGAAGTGCTGTTCCAATTTGAAACACTCCATGTATCACCCCTGCTTCCGCAGAGCTATATCCCGCTTGAACTAATAAGCTTGGCAACCAAGCCACCATGGTATAAGTAAAATATGAACCACATCCTAAGTAGAAAGAAACTTGCCACGCCAGAGACTTAGACCATAAATTAATTGATGTAGAAGCTTTATCATTTACCGCATTAGGCTTTTGATTATTGGACAATTGCGGTAACCAAATAATCATGGCAATAAATGTAAGTATGCTCAACGCCGCCAGTGACCATTGCCATCCTAGTTGATGAAAATTGGCTAATGGTATCGAAAACGCCGATGCCAGTGCCGAGGCAATCCCCATAGCCAGCACATAACTAGACGTCATCAATGCAACTTTCATTGGGAAATCTCGTTTTACCACTATAGGAAGTAATACATTACCAATACTCACTCCTATACCAATTAGTCCGGTTCCAATAAACAAATTACTAACACTACCAAGCGAGCGGAGAATCAAACCTATCGCAATGAAGACCAGAGCAAAAAAGATTGTATATTCGACACCAAAACGTTTGGCTAAATAAGCAGATGGTGGTGCAAATAATGCAAATGCAATAAGCGGTAATGTTGTCAGCAACCCTGCTTGAGTGGCTGATAATTGAAAAGAGCCTGATACGAGCTCAATCATTGGAGCAATTCCGGTGACTGGAGCTCGTAAATTAGCCGCAATTAACAGCACCCCCACCACTAGCAACATCATACGATTTTTCGTTGTCATTATTCTGTTTGTTTCAATTGATGATGTCGTCATTTAGTCCTCTTTAATCCCTAATAACCATAAAATTACAAAGTATAAATACATTGCCTTTTTGCTTATATTCTATACTATTAAAATCCATTTCCCGTTTTGTCATGTCATCTAGAATGCCTAGTTAGCTGGCTCAGCGCCAACGATTTAGGCTACCATGACAAAATTACGTTTAAGCTATCAGACCATAGAATTTGGTAAAACTGATATACACTTGTGCACCCTACGCAATAATCAAGAATTTTATGACCCTGACGGCACAGCTGAAAAACTCGGAATCTCATCGGCTTCTTGGCCAATATTTGGTGTTTTGTGGCCTTCTAGCCTAGTACTTGCGCACTATATGTTTGATTGTGAAACGGGTAAAAAACGTATTCTAGAAATTGGTTGTGGTATTGGCTTATCGAGCCTAGTTCTTAATGCACAATCGGCTAATATTACCGCCACCGACTACCACCCTGAAGTGCAAACTTTCCTTGACCGTAATACTGAATTAAATGGTGACCGTTTGATTGATTTTGAACGTACCGACTGGGCCGATAGCAATGATAATCTAGGTTTATTCGATATGATCATTGGTAGTGATCTACTTTATGAAGATAATCATATCAACCTACTGGCAACGTTTATTAATGCTCATGCAAACTCACAATGTGAAGTCATTTTAGTTGATCCTGGCCGTGGCAGAAAAAATAAGCTCAGCACAAAAATGATCGAGTTTGGCTTTAATTACACTAATGAAAAACCAGCTCATACTGATTATATTGACGGTGAATTTAAAGGTCACATTTTAAAATTCATTCGTTAATTATTTTCATTAGTGATTTGATAATAACGTTTTGCGTTTTGGCTCAATTTTCCCCAAAGTGATGCTTTTACCCTTTGTTGATGAAACTCAAAAGCAGCTTGGTCTGTAAACTCTTCATAGACATTAAATCGACATAGGTTATTAGGGCTTTGCTCTACATTAAAAACCAAACAACCCTCTTCTTGCCAAGTTAACAGACGATGGTTCTCAAGTTCATTAATTATTAGTGCAAGGTCTTTCTCTGGAACAATAATGTATCCCTGTAAAACAACTTTGGGCATCGTAATATTCCAATATTATGGGTAAACCTTCTTAAAACGCTCACAAACTAGCATCATATTTTCATCAAATGTAATACCTTCTTGCTGACACTCTTGCTCAAAAAATGCTTTATGAGCTTTACGCCAATGCTCAAGTGACTTATCTCCCTCGCCTTCATCAAAAGCAAATTGCTCGGTCATTTGATTAAACGGGATTTCAAATACCTCTAATGTTTCGATAATGCATTGTGGCTCTCCATCCCAATTTAAAACTACTTGTAAGTGCCCGACTTCTGGTAGTGGTTCATTGGCTTGTTCATACCAATATTTCAAGCTACAGGTTGCCGTTTTATCGCCTTGAATAACAAGTTGGGCGCAAGTATTAGCATCTTGCTCGGTAGCACAAAAGAAGTCTGCATTAAATGAAGTATAGCGTCGACGTAAGCTTTCATTTAATGAGAAAAGATAGTGATTAAGATAAGATTTTGCACGTGGTGTCATTTTCCATTGTTCCATATTCATCCTTGAATATTGGAAGCTTAAACTAGAAAGTCTCTAACTGTCATGACGTTATGATGAATGAGGTTAAAAAGTGTTACCAACCACTGAAAAACAGTTAATTTTTATTCTTTTGGCGATATACCCTAGTGACTTCAAGATGCAGAATTCAGAGCTATCATCCAACCCTTTAGACAAGGAAAATTGGCGAAGGAATGTAATCACCTTTCAAACCAATCTGACGAGGCATAAAGGTTTGGATGAAGCTCCCGAAGGGCAAGTTAAAACAAGCTTTAGGCGGCGTTAAATTGAACTGAGATAGAGTAACTATGATCATGTCCAATTTGCCTTGCCTAAAGCTTGTTTTATTCTTGCTGAAACTTGTATTTTGAAGTTACTTGGGTATAAATTCTATAGATAAAAGATAACAGTAAACAACAAACAGCGGGAATGACTAATGCTGATACATTAATACGCTGGAATGCCAAATAACCTAAAACACCACCACTTAAAAAACCACAGATAATCACACTAAACATAACGAATTTTCGTTTATTAACCTCCTGACCTTTTATTTTGCTACCCAACATCAACCCAAGGTCGGTAAAGATGCCTGTTAAATGTGTAGTACGAATGACCGCGCCGCTGTAAGTGGTTACCAGTGCGTTTTGTAAGCCACAAGCCATTGAGGCTAAGCATAATCCCCAGCTGATATGTTCGTAGAGTAAAAAGGTTGATAGAAGCAGTAATATCCCTTCCAACAATAAAACTAGATCATAATGTCGCCCTAACTTTAAAGACTCCCCAGAAATTAAAATCCCCGATATGGTTGAGCCAACAACAAAACTGCCAACTAAAGCGATTAAAAACACAGAGACAATCGGACGTTCCATCAGGCTCACACCAATTTGCGTAACACTACCTGATAAGTGAGAAATGGCTTGATGCTCAAAACCTAGCAAGCCAATCGCATTCACAAACCCCGCGATTAAAGCTAATGTAAACGCGCCATATTCGACCCACTTCGGTAACTTGGTAAACATAATCACTCTCCCAATTAATGACTGACAAGTGTACCCCTGTTTATTTCTGATTGAATGATATGAATCAAACATGTCACCAAGTACGATTTACGGTTGTAACCTATAGCGTATAACGGTATAAATAATCGAATTATTTACTCATTTACATGGACGGAATTATGTTTGAAAAAGTACCTGCTGCACCTGCCGACCCGATTCTTGGTTTAACTGAAGAATTTAAGAGTGATTCTCGAGCAACCAAAATCAACTTAGGTGTAGGTATCTACAAGAATGAAGAAGGTCAAACGCCAGTATTAGCCACGGTAAAAAAAGCGGAAGCCGCATTACTTGAGTCAGAGAAGACTAAGTCTTACTTAACTATTGAAGGTACTGCCGAATATGGCGCTGCAGTACAAAAACTTCTTTTTGGTGCTGATTCAAAAATTGTAACGGGCAAGCTAGCAAAAACAGCTCAAGCCCCAGGTGGTACAGGCGCACTTCGTGTAGCGGGCGAATTTATCAAACGTGAATTAAATGCAGGAAAAATTTGGATCAGCAATCCAACTTGGGCGAACCACGTAGGTGTGTTTACTGCTGCAGGTGTAGAAACCGCACAATACAACTACTACAACGCCGAAACTCACGATAAAGATTTTGATGCAATGCTCGCCAGCTTAGCTGATGCTCAAGCTGGTGACGTGGTATTGCTACACGGTTGCTGTCATAACCCAACGGGTATTGATCCTACCGCTTCCGAGTGGGATCAACTAGCCAAGCTGTGTGCCGATAAAGGACTACTTCCACTATTTGACTTCGCATACCAAGGCTTTGCTAAAGGTGTTGAAGACGACGCTGCTGGTTTACGTACTTTCGCTCAATACTGCGATGAAATTTTAGTTGCAAGTTCATTCTCTAAAAACTTCGGTTTATACAATGAACGTGTCGGGGCTTTCACACTTGTCGCGGCAACCACAGAAACTGCGACAACTGCATTTTCACAAGTTAAAAAGATCATTCGTTCTATCTACTCAAACCCACCCGCTCATGGCGCGGCAGTCGTTACCCACATATTAAACGATGAAGCGTTACGTACTGAATGGGAATCGGAAGTAGCAGAAATGCGTGACCGAATTCAAGAGATGCGTACCCTTTTTGTTCAGACGTTAAAAGATGAAGGCGTAACACAAGATTTCAGCTTTATCGAAGCTCAAAATGGTATGTTTTCTTTCTCTGGTTTAAGCAAAGAACAAGTGAATCGCCTGAAAGACGAATTTGCTATTTACATTGTAGGTTCGGGCCGTATTAGCGTAGCGGGTATGACAAAATCGAACATGGGTCCACTATGTAAAGGTATTGCGGCGGTTCTATAAGCCCACCATCAATGCTCATTTTCAAAGGTCAGCGTTTGCTGGCCTTTTTTATTCATCCTCAACCTTAATATTAATCTTCATCCTGAAATTTTTTAAAGCTTAAGCCTGTCTCTTAGTTTATCCCTATCGATATACTACCGTCGAAACATACCAGTACCATATGGAAATAAGTATGCTAAAAAAACTATTATTACTCACAAGTGCAATTATTTTAATTGGCTTATTCTTCACTTTCGATTTACAGCATATTTTGACCTTAGATGGGTTAAAGGCTCGCATGGATGACTTTAGCAATTGGCAACAGAGTTCCCCTGTTTTGGTTGCTGCGAGCTTTTTTATCGGTTATATCCTTATTACTGCATTATCACTACCTGGTGCAGCTATTTTGACTCTCGCTGCAGGTGGCTTATTTGGCTTAACCACGGGATTATTTCTTGTCTCATTTGCTTCAACGATTGGCGCAACATTAGCATTTCTTGTGTCCCGTTATTTACTACGCGACACCATTGAAAAGAAGTTTTCATCTCGTTTAAAACCAATTAATGAAGGCATTGAAAGGGATGGTGCTTTTTATCTTTTTACTCTACGCCTTGTTCCTATTTTCCCCTTTTTCCTAATCAATTTATTGATGGGCTTAACCAAAATAAAAACCCTCACTTTTTACCTTGTCAGCCAAATAGGCATGCTCGCTGGTACTGTAGTTTATGTGAATGCAGGAACCCAACTAGCTCAAATAGATAGTTTAAAAGGCATCCTATCTTTCGATCTTATTATTTCATTTGCCCTACTCGGTATTTTCCCATTGATTGCTAAATCGATTATTGCCGCTATTCAGAAAAAACGTGTTTATGCAAAATGGAATAAACCTCAAAAATTTGATCGAAACATGATTGTAATTGGTGGTGGTGCAGCGGGGTTGGTTAGTAGTTACATTGCAGCCACGGTACGAGCAAAAGTCACGTTAATAGAAACCAATAAAATGGGAGGTGACTGTTTAAATTACGGTTGTGTACCTAGCAAAGCACTCATTAAAAGTGCAAAAGTTGCCGAACAATTCAGACATGCTGAACATTACGGTTTAGATAATCACACTCCTACTTTTTCCTTTAGTAAGGTTATGCAGCGTGTTCATGATGTCATTGCCCAAGTTGAGCCACATGACAGTATTGAGCGTTATACAAGCTTGGGTGTTGAAGTTAAACAAGGTTACGCCAACATCATCGATCCATGGACGGTAGAAATAACTCTGCAAGATGGCTCAATAGAAAAACTCACCACTCGAAACATTGTAATTGCCACTGGTGCTCGGCCATTTGTACCACCATTACCAGGATTAGAAGATGTAGGTTATGTCACTAGTGACACCTTATGGAAGACCTTTATTGAGCTTGAAACACCACCAAAGAGACTAGTGGTGTTAGGTGGTGGCCCTATTGGTTGTGAATTATCACAAAGTTTTGCTCGCCTAGGATCTAACGTTATTCAAATTGAAATGGCTGATAGGATCATGTTGCGCGAAGATCTAGAAGTATCTGAACTAGCTCATCAAGAGTTAACCCAAAGTGGTGTGCAAATTCTTACCGGCCACAAAGCGTTAAGATGTGAGAAACGCGATAACCAAAAACTCATCATACTTGAACATCAAGGAGCAGAAATTGAAATCGAATTTGATCAGCTACTTTGCGCAGTAGGTCGCTCTGCTCGCCTTGAAGGATATGGTTTAGAAGAGCTTGGCATTGAAACAAACCGTACTGTACAAACTAACGATTACTTAGAGACTTTATACCCTAATATTTTTGCTGCTGGTGATATTGTTGGTCCTTATCAATTTACTCATGTTGCCGCTCATCAGGCTTGGTATGCTGCAGTTAATGCCCTATTTGGTAACCTCAAAAAATTCAAAGTAGATTACCGTGTTATCCCATGGACAACATTTATTGATCCTGAAGTTGCTCGTGTTGGACTAAATGAAACCGAAGCTCAGCAACAAGGCATCGATTACGAAGTCACTCGCTTTGAATTTGAAGAATTAGACCGAGCTATAACAGAAAGTAACACCAAAGGTTTTATTAAAGTCATTACCCCTAAAGGTAAAGATACCATTTTAGGCGTCACTATTGTCGGTCAACAAGCAGGAGATTTAATCGCTGAATTTGTTTTGGCAATGAAGCACGGACTAGGATTGAATAAAATACTCGGCACTATTCATGCTTATCCGACTTGGGCAGAAGGTAATAAATACGCAGCAGGTGAATGGAAAAAAGCACATGCTCCAGAAACCATTTTAAACTGGTTAGAAAAATATCACACATGGCGTAGAGGTTGATTAAGTTTGGGTCTATTGTTCTTACTTGGTTAAATTTTACTCGTGATAAAATCATTTTAGATGTTATCTTTTTACAGTATAAAAGACCGATAGACCCTAAAGTCACTCATTTACAACTATCTTTATGAATTACAAAGATTACCGCTTTAGTTCTTACCTTCAATTGCCTATAGTTACTGCACATTCATAAAGTAGTAGTGGTTCTTATGGAAGCCGAATTACAAGAAATACAAAACTTTCTTTCTCAATTTCCCCCTTTTGATTCCCTACCGGAAGAAAAGCTCGCTTACGTAGCAAATAATACTGAAATTGCTTATTACCGAGAAAATACCCCTATCATCAAATTCGGTGATCATATTAAAGATTTATATATGGTCCGATCTGGTGTCGTCGAAATATATCGCCGTAAGGGTGAGCTTTATAACCGTTTAGACGAAGGTGACATCTTCGGACAAATGGGGCTACTGATGAACGGAAAAGTTCGCTTGCCAGCTACGGCAACCGCCGATTCTCTTATCTATTGTATTCCGGTTGAAGTTTTTAATGAGCTATATGAAACTGAAGATACATTCGCCGACTTCGTTGAGATCGAAAATCATGCACGATTACGTCAAGCACTTTCAGATAATAAAAATGCCAACGACTTAACAACGTCTAAAGTTAAAACCTTATTAACACGTGAAGCCTTTAGTTTAGATAGGCATCAAACGATTCAAGCTGCTGCAAAATTGATGGCAGATGAAAATATTTCAGCGTTATTAATCACTGACGATTCCATCAATATTGATGAAGAAAATGATAATCAAGTGATTGGCATTATTACTGACCGTGATTTATGTACCCGTGTATTAGCTGAAGGGCTAGATCCGAGCACAGAAGTCAGTGAAGTCATGTCTCATGAGTTAATTTCTCTCGATCACAATGCCTACATTTATGAAGCTATGCTAGCAATGTTACGGTGTAATGTTCATCACCTCCCTATTCTTAAAAATAAACAGCCTATTGGTGTCGTCGAAGTAGCGGATATCATTCGTTACGAATCACAAAACAGCCTATTACTGGTTAACCAAATATATCAGCAGCAAAACATTGATGATTTAGTTTCCATTTCTGAGCAGGTGAAAGATTGTTTTGTTCGCTTGGTGCACGAAGATGCCAACTCGCACATGGTAGGTAGTGCGATGGCGGTAATTGGTCGTAGCTTTAAACAGCGAATTCTTGAACTAGCAGAAGAAGAATATGGCGAGCCACCAATTCCCTACTGCTTCCTTGCTTTGGGCTCGATGGCTAGAGATGAACAGCTAATTGTTACCGATCAAGATAACGCGATTATTTTAGACAATAGTTATGATGAAGCTCTACACGGTGAATACTTTGCCAAGTTAGCGGAGTTTGTTTGCCAAGGACTCGCTCGCTGTGGTTATCACTTATGTACTGGTGACATCATGGCAACCAACCCAATGTGGCGTATGACACGTACTGAGTGGGAAGAATGTTTTGCTGACTGGATTGACAACCCGAACCCTAAAGCCTTACTAAACAGTTCTATCTTTTTTGATTTAGATGGCGTTTACGGCCGAGTAAAATGGGCAGAAAGCTTAAATGGCTTTATTGTTCGCCGAGCACGTAGAAATAATAAATTCTTAGCTTGCCTTGCACGTAATGCGATTAATCGGACACCACCACTGGGCTTTTTCAAAGGCTTTGTCATGGAAAAAGATGGCCGTCATAACAATTCGATTAACCTGAAACGCCGTGGTACCGCACCACTTGCAGATCTTATTCGTGTGCATGCTTTAGCCGTAGGATCGCGTGCACAAAATTCATTTGAACGCCTAGATGACATCATAGAAGCTGGCATTCTACCTAAAGGCCGTGCTGAAGATATTCAAGATGCAATGGAGTACATCTCCATGGTACGCATTCGCCATCAAGCATTAGATGTTGAAAATGAAATAGAGCCGGACAACAACATTGAACCGGACAATATGTCTGATTTTGAAAGACGTAACCTGAAAGATGCTTTTCAAATATTAAGTAATGCTCAGAACTTCTTAAAATATCGCTATCACGGCAATTCCTTTAAGAATGCTCCACCACCAGAGAAAAAGACGGAACCCATTCGTCGTAAGCGCTAATTTGGAGTGGATATGAAACAGAAGACAGACAACAAACTAGCCTATTTAGATCCTAAGCTAACCTGGCAACAGCACTTTGAGCATCAAGTTAACTCGGTAAAAGATTCTCGCTTAAAGCACTTTTATCAAACTGGCGTCATTGATCCTGAAACACCTCTATCAGAAGTGGAATTCGTCGCATTAGATTTTGAAACCACAGGTTTAGATATCGATAAAGACGGCATTATTAGCATAGGGTTAATCCCATTTACGCTGCAGAGAATCTATTGTAAGCAGAGTAAACATTGGCTAGTAAAACCGCGAAAACCACTTAATGACGATTCTGTGGTTATCCATGGAATTACGCATAGTGATTTATCTGATGCTCCAGATCTAAGACGCATATTAGATGAAGTATTGGATTCACTGGCGGGAAAAATTGTCGTCGTTCATTATCAATACATTGAGCGCCAATTCTTTCATCGGGCATTAATGGAGCGGATCAATGAAGGGATCCTATTCCCTATGGTAGATACCTTAGCTATTGAATCTGAAGTGCAGAAGCGAGCAGTAAGTGGTTGGTGGGATAAATTACGAGGCAAAAAGCCTGCCTCTGTTCGTTTAGGTTCAAGCCGTAGTCGATATAATCTACCAGCCTATCAGCCTCATCATGCGCTCGTTGATGCCATTGCAACAGCAGAGCTACTACAGGCACAGATTTATCACCATTACAGCCCAGAGACCCCAATTAAGGTTTTGTGGGTATAGTTAAAACAACTAATCTACTTCGAACATTATCAAACTTATGTATACAAAAAAGGTTGGCGCGAGGCCAACCTTTTTAATTTCTACAATTTTACTATCCCCAAAGTAATTAAAGTTGCAGCGAGACGAATGAGCGCCGTCAACAAAGCTGCGGATTCAAATACTAAGGGTATTAGACGTTATTTCTTCACTGGCTTCGGTTCAGTCCGCATACCCAATACTAAACTAATACACATAATGATTAGTACGAATACAAACGGTAATGCCGTCGAAATTGCTGCCGCTTGCAGTGCACCAATGGCATTTGAGCCACCAACCCACAATAATGCCATGGCAACCGCACCTTCAATGAAAGCCCAGAACATACGCTGAGGAACAGGCGCATCAACTTTACCACCAGCTGTAATACTATCGATAACCAAAGAGCCTGAATCTGAAGAACTGATAAAGAATACCAACACTAAACAAACTGCAAGCATTGAGATAATTTGGCTAAATGGTAGCGCATCAAACATTTCAAACATCGCCATTGTTGCGTCGTTGAAACCTTGCTCACCTAGCATACCGACTTTATTGATTAACTGATCAATACCAATACCACCGAAGGTACCCATCCAAACAACTGTAATAATTGTTGGAATCAGTAGAACCGCCGTTAAGAATTCACGTACAGTACGTCCACGAGAAACACGTGCGATAAACATACCTACGAATGGTGACCATGACATCCACCATGCCCAATAGAATACAGTCCAACCATGCATCCAATCTTCATCAGGACGATTGAATGGGTTTGATAATGGAATGATGTTTTCAACGTAACTCATAAAGGTTTCAGGAATAGTATGAGAAACGATAGAGAAGCTCACACCACCAACAAATACAAGTAGAATAAAGGCTGCAACCATGTTGATGTTACTAACCAGTTTTACACCACCGTCAATACCACGATATACCGAGATACCCGCAAGTACGGTCACTGCTGCGATCACAATAAGCTGCAAGCCAACACCGGAATCAATACCAAAAATATGCCCGATACCACTGGCTGCTTGTTGAGCACCAAAACCTAACGAGGTTGCAAGGCCAAACAAAGTCGCCAATACCGCGATAATATCAATGATATGGCCAGCCCAACCCCAAGCGCGGTCACCTAAAATAGGATAAAAAACCGAACGAATAGAAAGTGGTAAGCCTTTGTTATAGGTAAAAAATGCCAGTGACAACGCCACTACGGCATAAATTGCCCAAGGGTGTAAACCCCAGTGATACATTGTTGCACCTAATGCCATACGCTGTGCTTCAGGCGTATTTGCGGCAACATTTAATGGAGTACCATACCAATCGGTAAAGTAAGCGGCAGGCTCTGCAACACTCCAGAACATAAGACCGATACCCATACCCGCGGCAAACAACATTGCTAACCACGATAAGTATGAGTGCTCTGCTTTTGCATCATCGCCACCTAAACGAATTTTACCGTATGGTGAAACGATCATACCTAAACAGAATAATACGAAAAAGTTACCCGCTAAAATAAATAACGAATCAAAATTATTAATTATTGAGTTCTTAACACCATCCAATGCCGATTTCGCCGTTACTGGATCGGTAACTAACACCGCAATAATAAAAAGAATGGTCAACCCAGCGCTGGTGGTAAATACGGCGTTATGGACATCAAACCCCCACTTTTGAACATTATCTTGTCCAATCGTATAGTCGGTGCTGTCTATACTGTATTTATCTATACCCTTAGTCATAAAACCTCGTCCATCTGTGACAATATTGTGCTTAGTAATGTATTAAATAGTTTGCTCACTAAACAATAAAACACTAAGCACACAAAATTGATAAGGCTAGATCCTAACCTTGATCGAAAAAATATCCACTAAAACCCGATAAAACTTAACTTAACTGATTAATTATTGTACTTAAAAGGCGATTTAATAACAGTTTCATCATAAATATTAACATCACAATGATAATTCATTTTTATTTCGTCCACTAAACAATGACACTAAAGAGCTTATAATAAGCCATGCTCAACAGCGTATTTAGTCAGTTCTGCTATCGAATTTAAATCTAGTTTGTGCTTGATGTTTTGTCTATGTGTTTCAACCGTTCGATCACTAATATTCAATGCCTTGGCAATTTTTTTACTGCTTTCTCCTTGAGCGACGAGTGCCAAAATAGTTTCTTCGCGCCGACTTAATGGATTCACCTGATGCTCTTTGATTGATGGCTTTGGAGTAAATAACGTCTGAGTAACGGATTCGCAAAAATAAGTGGAACCTTGATAAACGGTTTTAATCGCTTGAATAAGCTTATCGGAAGAAATATCTTTTAATACATATCCCATTGCTCCCGATTGCATGACTTTCATAATGTACTCTCTATTATCATGCATCGTCAGCATCAAGACTTTCACATTAGGAAAGAGTTGATTAATTTGCTCTACAGCTTCTAGGCCATTCATAATTGGCATACTGACATCCAGAAGCACTACTTCGGGGTGATGTTGCTTAACATTTTGGATCGCTTCTATCCCATTACTTGCTGTCGCAACAACATCAATATCATGCTCAAGCTCTAACCGAGCAACAAAACCATCCAACACGACTTGATGATCATCGACAATCATGACTCGAATGCTGCTCATCTTTATCTCCATTTCAATTAGGCTGTTAATTGGGGGTGATGATTCACTTTTTTAGTTCAATTAAAGCAGTGATCTCAGTTCCCCCCCCTCTTTCGCTACTAAGCTCAAAGTCCCCACCTAAAAACTCAACTCTTTCACGCATATTTCTGAGTCCTATTCCTTTTTTCTTACTCACTTCTGTTAATTGGAACCCCACGCCATCATCTCGAACAATACATTGGATCAAATTTTTAAACAGTTGTATTCGGATCTCTACATGGCTGGCAAAAGCGTGCTTTTCAATATTGGTGAGAGATTCTTGGATAATACGATAAATAGTCGTGCTAATTTCATTATTGATCTGAGCATCATTTAGCTGAATGTCTCGACGCACGGACAATTGAGAGTGATCTGAAAAATCATCAAGCAAAGTATTTAATGCCGCTTCTAAACCGAGATCGTCTAGTGCACTAGGTCGTAAATTATGAGAAATCCTGCGAACTTCTAAAATTGCGGTTTGTAATGAAACATCAGATTTAGAAATAAGTGTTAATACATCACTGCTTACGCCTGAACTTTGTAATACTTTGTGCGACAACACTTCCAGATGACATTTACTCGAAACCAATAACTGATTAATGCCATCATGTAATTCTCGAGCAAGATGTTTCTTCTCATCCTCTTGAAATAACACTGTTTTATTGACCAATTCACGTAGACTTTTATCGGCTAATTTATGCTCATGAAAATTGATGGCTAGGGTTAAAACGATAATGATTAATATAGTCACAGAGAGTAGTGCTACGACTGAGAAGAAAGTTGTCTCAATATTTTGATTAATACTTTCAGTGATTTGTGCCATTTGTTTTTCAATATCATCAATATATAACCCTGTACCAACCATCCATTGCCACTTATCTAACCAAGCAGCGTAGCTCAGCTTTTCCTCCATTTTTCCAGAACTAGGTTGCTGCCATAAATATTGATGAAATCCACCACCAGTTTTGGCTTCAAATAACAAAGCTTGAATTAGGTAATTACCATTATTGTCTTGCAAGTTAATCAAGTTTTTTCCAATTAACTCGGGCTGAGTCGGATGAACTAGATTGATGCCATCTTTATCGTAAACAAAGAAATAACCATCATCGCCATAGCGTAAGTTAGTCAATATCTTTTTGACTTGTTGTTTAGCTTTTTGGTCATCAGAGTTAGCCTGTTTGTAAACATGACTAATCGCTGCCATTGCAAGCTGCAAATTATCCTCTAAGGCATTTTCACGTGACTCTAATAATTCTGCACGAAAGGTATCGATTTCTTTCTGCCCTAACGCTTTAGTTTGATGCACAAAAATCCAGCTAACACTGGCAGTAACGCATAATAAAGGGATTAAGGTAAGTAGAAATAACTTGGCTTTTAACGGCATTCCTTTGCCTACTCAAAATAATTCAAACTATATTGATACTAGCAAGAAAATCCGCAACTAAAATTTTGATAAAAAGAAACCCCGCGATTGCTCACAAAACAATACACGGGGTGAATTTTATTCTCTCTCAATGCTGCAATTTGGGATGGATAACAAGGCAAAATCATAAGTTAATAACTGGCCTATTGCGTTGATTTTAACGAAGTTAAACGCCTAAAGTGCTGTATTGAGTGACTTCTAGTTATCCGCAGCTGAGGTTAACTACTAAAGTGATTAACTTTCACAGTACCTTTAGTATTAATAAGAGGCACTCATTCCATATAACTCAGGTACTAATAACAATGAAATCAGCACTGCTATTTGGATCAATATAAATGGCATCACACCTCGGTATATATCTCCAGTGGTAATGCCGTTAGGAGCAACCCCTTTAAGGTAAAATAAGCTAAAACCAAATGGAGGTGTTAAAAATGAGGTTTGTAAATTCATCGCGATCAAAATACCAAACCACATCATATTAATACCCATCAATTCAGCTACGGGAGCAAGAATTGGCACAATAATGAAACAGATTTCAATAAAATCGATAAAGAAACCTAAGATTAATATCACCAGCATAGTGACGATTAAAAAACCCCACTTTTCACCTGGTAAAGATGTCATCCACTCTTCGACTAAGTAATCACCGCCAGTATAGACAAACGCCATTGAGAATGCTGTCGCCCCTAACAAAATAGCAAATACCATCGCGGTGACTTTGACGGTCTCTTTCGCACTTTCATACACCATCTTCCAGCTAAACTGACGATATAACAAAGCTAATACTAGCGAACCAGCCCCCCCTAAAGCAGCGGATTCCGTTGGTGTGGCAATACCTGCGAAAATAGAACCTAACACCACTATAATCAATGCCAACGGTGGAATAACTGCAATTAAAGCTTTTTTAATTTCTTGCTTACGCGACACATCATCTTCACGCACCATACACTGAGCTTGTTCAGGATTAAGTTTGGCATAGATCAGAATGTAAATAACATAAGCTGCCACTAAAACTAACCCTGGCCAAATAGCGGCATGGAAAAGATCGCCAACCGGTACACCCAGTACATCACCTAATAGGATTAAAACAATGGATGGTGGAATAATCTGACCAAGCGTTCCTGAAGCACAAATCGTGCCGCAAGCGAGTCCTTTGTTATAGTTGTATTTCATCATCACCGGTAATGAAATCAAACCCATCGCGACCACAGACGCCCCAACCACTCCTGTTGAGGCTGCCAATAAAACCCCAACTAAGACGGTTGAAATAGCGATACCACCACGAACACCACCGAACAATTTCGCCATCGACTCTAAAAGCTGCTCAGCAAGTTTCGTTTTCTGTAGCACTAAACCCATGAAAACGAACAAAGGAACGGCCATCAAAACCGTGTTCTGCATGATTGATTGAATTCGGTAAGGCATAAAAGCAAACATTTCTGGCCCTTCAGCCCATAAGCCAAAGATGAGCGCAATACCACCAAAGGTGAAAGCAACTGGAAAGCCAATCAGTAGCGCGAATAACGCCACAATAAACATTACAATACCTATCATGATAAACCTCCCTGTGCATCCAAGCTTTCAGTGTCTTTGCCTAATTGGGGATGCATTGGATTCATCATTCGGTTGATAGCATTTAAAATCATACCGAGGCCAGTTATTGCCATGAAGAAAAATGAAAGAGAAATAACTGATTTAATGATCCAGCGATAAGGCAAGCCTCCCGGATCACCAGAGGTTTCCCCTAACGCATAAGATTCTTTAGCATAATCAATACCAAACCATGCCACTAACAAACAAAAAGGTAATAAAAAAAACACACCACCGAGTACATCAATGACAGCTTGAGCTCTCACCGTCAGTTTTTCATAAATAATATCAACTCGAACATGACCATTCGTTCGAATTGCATAAGGCACACCCAATAAAAAAACCACCGAGAATAGGTGCCATTCCATTTCCTGCATACCGATAGAAACATCATTAAACGCATATCTCATAGCAACGTCATACACCACATTCAGCATCAACAATATAAATAATATGCTAGTAAACCAGCCTAAAGCGTCCCCTATTCGGTTGATGCCCTTTTCTGCAGAAATTAATAATTTCATTACGACTTATCCTTGTCAGAAATTGTTCGGCTTATACCAATCACACTAATTAAGTGCTCAATATTTTCGATAAGCCGAACGCTATCGGGTTACTCCGCTTCGTTATCTAAATAAGCTTTGGTAGAAATATCCGTCCAAGCTCGAACCTTTTTCTTATAATCAGCTTGAGATTGTTGGATTTCTTTTGCTAATGGATCTTGAGATGCATGTTCAGCTAATAATTTATCATTCGCTGATCGCAATGCATCCATCACCTCTGGTGGGAAGTTTTTCACTTTGACATCAGGATATTCAGTTTTAATTGATGCCCAGTTCTGACCACTTTCATGTACCGCTTGAATATACATGTCGTAGGCTGCAGTTTTCATTGAAATTCTTAGAATCTCTTGTAAATCAGCTGGTAGTTTTTCCCATACTTGTTTATTCACTAAAAACTGAAGTTCAGAGCCCGGCTCATGCCAACCCGTGTAGTAATATGGCGCAATTTTATGGAACCCCATACGTAAATCTAATGAAGGGCCTACCCACTCTAAGGCATCAATCGTACGACGCTCTAATGCGGTATAGAGTTCACCAGGGGCAATATTAGTTGGTTTAGCGCCTAATTCAGCCATGATCTCTCCAGCAAAACCAGGAATACGCATTTTTAAGCCTTTCAGATCATCAACTGAATTGATTTCTTTTTGGAACCAGCCCCCCATTTGAAATTCAGTATTACCACCAGGAAACGATAATAGATTATGCGGGCTATAAACTTTCTCCATCAGTTCCATCCCCCCGCCATAATAAAACCATGCGTATTGCTCCGCAGGCAGCATGCCAAATGGCATTGAGGTGAAGTACAGAGTATTCGGAACTTTACCTTTCCAATAATAAGAACCTGAATGGCCCATATCGTATTGGCCTGATTTCACCATATCAAATACGCCAAGTGGCGCTTTATGTTTATTGGCTGAATCAATGCGAATTTGTAAACGGCCGTTAGACATTTCTTCTGCCATTTTTGCCATATTTTTCGTCGCATCACCAAACACAGGAAAATTCGGCCCCCATGTTTCAGCCAGTTTTAATCGGTATACTTTGTCTGCAGCAAAAGCACTAGAGGCAAGTAAAGCTGTGGTAGCAACCACGGCAACCAGTGTCTTTTTAACGGCATTTTGTGCCATCCTTGTCATGATATTCATATCTCATCCTTTTGTTATTATTCAATAGTTATACCCAAGTGACTTCAAGATGCAGAATTCAGAGCTATCATCCAATTCTTTAAACAAGAAAGATTTGCGAAGGAATGTAGGTACCTTTCAAACGAATCTGACGTAGTGTAAAGGCTAAATTAAATAGAGATCGAATCACTATGATCCTATTTAATTTGCCTTACCTAAAACTTGTTTTAATCTTGCTGAAACTCGCATCTTGAAATTACCTAGGTATAGATTAGGAGAATGAGTGAATATGCCAATGCGAAGATTTACGGAAAATTATTAGCAAAAAGCACGACTAATAAGCCAACTTACCGTCCTATCTACGTAGATATACTTAGAGAAAAATATAAAAATCTTATTTATAAAGGGATTCAGAGAAAAAACAGTCCACAAATTCTACGTAGTTTTCATTAAGTGATTTTTAAAAATCTATTTAACATTAAACGCTAAAATTGAGAACGGACGCAGGGTATATACGAGCACGTACAAAAAAGCCTTTCTACACAGAAAGTAGAAAGGCTATTAGTATTATACTCAGGAAACTTCAAGATGCTGAAACTCGCACCTTGAAGTTACTTGGGTATAGATATATGTGAGTAATCTTAAGCTAGTTTGTAAATAACTTTATTACCTGCAGCTTGCTCTTTCACTACTAGGTTTTCTTCAACTAGCTTTTTCAAACCGCCCGTTGCCCAAGCTGCTGCTTTTGCATCTTCTTGACCAGCTTCTAGACCGATTGCTTTCGGGCTGATACCGTCAGCATTAGCTGCTACGATATCTAATACTTGTTGCTGTTTAGGAGTCAGCTTTACATCTTGAGATGCTTCTACTGCCGCTTCAACTGCAGCACTGGCAACTTTTTCAACTTTAGCTGCTGCTGATTTCGTTTTAGCAACGGCTTTCTCTGCTTTTGGCTTAACTGCTTTTACTGTTTTTTCAGCAGCCGCCTTTGTTGCTTTGATTTTCTTTTTAAGTTTAAGTTGTACGTTGCGCTTATGTGCAAGTCTCATTGAAGTTCTCCACAAATCACTAATTTTAGTGTGGTAAAAATGTTGGACGGTGTTATAACAAAATATAAATCAAATTTACAGCCATTGCCTAAAAAACACTCTAATTTAATCGAAATTAGTCTATTTGAAGTGAAGATCTTCTATTTTTGTCATTTTCAACACAATTGAACAACCTTAAACTCATTATTCTGAATTTGCTTTTAGGTTGTCAATAAGTCTCTATACTCTCTTTATATTTTTCGGTTTCTTGACAGGAGTTGTATGCCAACCAAACATCTATTTTATCCACAGCCCCGATTGCCTATTTGGAGCCAATATTTAATATGGGCTTGTCTACTTATGGTTTCATTCACCATTGATAGCCAGCTAAATAGCAAAGTTGCCGGGTTGTTTTTTCTTACTTGTTTAAGTATCGGATTAGCTATTAAGCATTATGTTTATGGACAAAAATTAGGGTTTACTCTTACAGAAACGCATTTTCAGCAACATTTATATAAAGGTGGCTGGGTGTTGCGGTGGCATAATATAAAAAGAGTCGATGCACTGAATTATAGTATTCAAGGTTGGACAACATCGATTCCTTGGGTCGGTGTTGAGATAAAAGATTATCAAGCTTTTATCAGTACGATTAGTCCAAAAGTCATCACACAAATACTACTGCATCAACGTAGCCTGCTTTTCCTAGGCCTTAAACAGTATAGTCGGCAACATGAACTAGAAGATCACATCATTAATGACAAACCTTTTATCTATTCAGATGGTAGTAATGTGAAAGGCTTAAAAGCAATGCTTGCCAATAGAATGATGATTCAAAGGCAGTTGTGGGGTTATGATTTATTTATTGCTGAAAGTGATATCATCACGTCAAAAGAAGAGTTTGTTGGTCTGGCTCGCCGCTATCTTGCCGCGAGCCATAGTGGAGCGAATATTTAGACATATTCTAAATTTAATAAAGCGGCATTTCGTCAGCAACAAATGGATTGGTTTTTCTTTCTTGACCAAATGTTGATTCTGGACCATGCCCCGGAATAAAGCGGACATCGTTACCTAATGGCCATAATTTGGTTTTAATACTATTAATCAGCGTCGCATAATCGCCTTTAGGAAAATCAGTACGACCAATCGCGCCATTGAATAGAACATCCCCAACAAAGGCAATATTCGCAGACTGGTTAAATAAGACAACATGCCCTGGAGTGTGCCCTGGAGTATGTATCACTTCCAATGACTCCTTTCCAAATTCAATGACATCCCCTTCTTGTAGCCATTGTGTCGGTTCAAATGGCTCAATAGGTGGGAAACCAAACATTTGGCTTTGGTTCATAAGGCCTTGTAGCCAAAAAGCATCATCAATATGGGGACCAATTACAGGTACGTCCATTTCTGCTTTCAGTTCTGGCGTCCCACCAACATGATCTAAATGTCCATGAGTCAGTACAATTTTTTCTAACGCCACACCAAGGGTATTAATAATCGTCACTAGATGGTTTACTTCACCACCGGGATCAACGATCACTCCTTTCATGGTTTGATCGCACCATACTATTGAACAGTTTTGCTGAAAAGGTGTTACGGGGACTGATTGATATTGAAGGCTCATTGGGAATGTCTCTAACGATTCAAATTTTCGAAACTATACCTGAAACTATGCCAGTTAAGTATAAAATTAGCAATCTCAGTCCCCCCAACTGTTCTCTTCTACTATTGAGGTAAATACTGAATCACCATATTAGCTTGCGACCATATTTTCCATTGGCCATTTTCTTTCTTGAACACGACTAAAATTTGCATTCGGTTATTAGCAAACACTGCCCCTGAAATTTTTGTTGTTTCTAACCATGCTTTTGCATAAGCATATTCATTATCTTCACCAACAAACTGAACATCTTGTAGTTGATAGTCTAGTTCATAATTATCGAAAATCGGAGACATTGCTTGTTGAGTTTGTAAATATAATAAGGACTGAGAATGCACAGTATTCATATAATCTGTTATTTTTTCATTTTTAGCAGCAATAATATTATCTTGTAAAACTTGATAAACTTCCTGGCTTGTATTCGCTAAAGCCTTAACGGAAAACAACATCGACAATAGAAACCAGTACCATTTAGATTTTACATTCATATATTTTCCTTAATGTGCTTATTTTGGTATTGCAGTCCAATGATTGTCCCATAAAACATGAGATTGGTTAGCGAGTGTGTTTTCTAATGGTAATCGTTTAATCGTTTCTCCCGAGCCGGAACTAATATAAAAATAACCATCATGTGAAATCGCACCAGACGCATCAGTTAAGCTGTTTAGCTCTAACAATCGATTTTGTGATATTGACCATATACCGTAACAATTGCCCGGCGGAGACGTTGCTAACACATAATCATCAACCACGGCAATGCTGGCAATATAATGATTAAATCTTGCCCATTCCTCTGGTTCCGCATTTAAGTTGGTTAATTCTCCCCCTACGTCTTGCATGGCGATGAGTGCGGGGTAATCATCAGGTTCACCTCGATACTGCTGGCCACACAGAACAACACCATCATGGTTATATCCCAAGTGACGAATACTCAACTTTTTATCGCTAAGTCCTACTTGGCTTACTATTTCTCCACTGCGACTCAACCGTGTCAAACTTGGCTGCATTGTCTCTAAATTGAGTGGCTCTCTACCTTGAGTATGTACACCTCCAACTCCAACAGCATAACTGCCATCATCCAGTCGAATAATTTCATGTGGTCCAATACCAATACCGTGCCACTCATCTACTTTGTGATATCCTGCTGCAACGTCATAAACACCAATTAATCCTTGGCTCGTATTACGTACACCTTCGGTTGCGAGCAACCAACGACCATCTTGACTAAACACGCCATGACCATAAAAATGTCGGTCAGGAGATGCATCAATCAAGACTTTCTTTTCACCAGTGATATAATCAAAAACTTGAAAAAAATGTCCTGGACGGCGAGCAAAAGCAACAGCATCAACAAAACCCATCGTACTTTCCTGGCTAATTGCCACACCATGAGCTCGCTCAGGAAGCGATAATTTAAAAATAGCGTTACCCTGCCAATCAGCCACCACAGTGTAGTACTGTTTATTCTGGCCTAGAGCATTTCCAATGAGTGCTGGTTGTGAACGATTACGGTCAGAAAAAGCTTTCAAGCTTAAACCCGTAGTGGCACCTACTCCTGCAAATGCTGCTAATATCAATAATTTTCTTCGTTTAAGGTCAATTGGAGCACGATTACTCATAGGCGCTTAATCTCCATCTGTGGAGTTAAACCCAACCACAATCCCTAATGCAACGGCAGCTTCATCATGAAATAAATATTTAAGTCGCTGTAGTTTATTTTGTTGAGCTAATGCTTCTCGGTAACCATCTTTGGTTTGCAACATATCAAATAAGCTTACTTGAGCCGGCCAAGTCTCTAGGGTTTGCCTAAATTGTGAGTCGAGACGGTCTGCTAAATCGCTTAAACCTTTTTCTCTCAATAAACGATCAAATCCAGCGCCTTCGGCTAAATACAGTTTATATAAAGCATCTATATTCGATTTCATTAATGCTAATGATTGTTTCGAACGCCAACTCTCTGAAAAGTAAGCCCTTGGATGTCCAATTTTTGCTAAAGGTCGCTGTATTTTTTGTAATAAGAAATCGAGTTGATTCATAATCAGCCCCAGATATTCCGCTGGCCACTGAGACTCAGGTAAAGCTTTCCACGGATTGTCTTGCCAGGCCGCATTGATTTCTTCTGCATGATTGGTCAAGTTATCGCTAATTGATAAAGCAAGTTGGCAATAGGATTTATCTTGACGAGAAAAGTCGGAATTCTCATCAAATAATAGCCACTCCATTGCCCCTAAGCCCTGCACTGTCACGCTTTGCTCTTTTATCGACTCGACTCGCCATAAATCTGGATTGTGTAAAATCTGATCCATTTTTCTACCAGTGATGTCTTTTTTATCTGGCCAAAATTGAATCGTCCAACTGAGATCGAGCGCTTTCTTTGGCCCTTTACCTTGCCCTTGCAATGGCATCCAACTATGCATTGTCTCCAACCAGCTCGTTTGTACCGTCGCAAGTTTTTCAATTGAATCCGCCTGGCAATATTGATTCAACGTTTGATGCAGTGCGTTGGTGTGATTTAAAAACTCTTGAGTCTTCTGCTGTTCATACCGCAGAACAGACATCTGAGAATTATTTTTTGATATATCACTACTCTGATCTTTATCAAAGGACATTCCATAATAGGTAACGCTTCCGACCAATACACAACTAGCCACAGCTAAAATGATCTTATTCATATCTGGTCCGCTATCTTAAAGAGAGTTTAAAAATGCAATTAATGCATCACGATCTGATTTGTTTAATTGCATCACTTTTTGTTTGCTTGATTCAGCTTCTCCACCATGCCACATAATCGCTTCCATCAAGTTTCGGGCGCGTCCATCATGCAAAAAGTATTGGTGACCACTGACCTCTTCGGTATAGCCAATTCCCCAAAGTGGTGGTGTTCGCCATTCTTGGCCATTCGCAAGAAACTCAGGGCGATTATCTTCCAACCCTTCCCCCATATCATGCAAGAGTAAGTCACTATAAGGGTGAATAGTTTGTTCTGATAAAGAAGGAAGCTCATCGCGTTTAGCTGTTTTTAACTCTGGAATATGGCAAGAAGCACAATCCAGCTCAGCAAATAATACTTGTCCACGTTGAACAGCAGGATCATTAGTATTACGACGAATTGGTACCGCGAGATGTTGTGAATAAAATTCGACAAATCTCATGATCTTATTGCTGACTTCTGCATTTTCACTATCCGCACTATTCCCATTTGGTAACTCAGAACAAATGGTTTGTTTTGGTGAGCAGTTTTCATTGGGAAACAATGTGCTGGTTAACCCAAGGTCACCATTAAAGGCTGCTGCATTTTGTTGGTTCAATGTTGGCTGTCCTGCCTTCCAACCAAATCGCCCTACCTCTGTGGATTGTGTTTGTACATTCCATACTTGGTTTAATTTACCTGAAATCCCTTGGCCATCTTTTAACTGTTGCTCTGCGATATGTTGCAGTGTTTCAACGGGAATCGATTCCAATAGTCCTAAACCAATCATTGGAGGAGCAACGCGTGCCGATAACATAGTCTCTGGGTGTAATTCACCATAATTTAAATCATGCAAAGTTAACTGGGGCTTTCTTAATTCAATTTCTTCACCATCTTTAAAGCTCAATTTAATCGTTTCATATTCAATCTTCACTTTGCCTTCAGGCTTAGCATTCGGTATGGAAAAATCTTCAAGTTGATCCCCATAAGTTGGTTCAGGAATGACTCCCGACACGATCAGTTGTTGTTTTTGATTTGCGGTTAAGGCAGGAATACTCATTCTAACCAGCATAGAAACCACTTGATCTTCGCCTTCTTCTGGCGGATGACCTCGCCCATCTTTAATATGACAGTTTTGACAACCATTGGTATTAAATAACGGCCCTAGGCCATCACGGGCGTCTGTTGTTGCAGGGGCTTGAACCCAAGGGTTTCGAAAAAAGCTGTTACCGACACTAAAATCAAGGCGCTTTGAGATAGGTAAATTATTGGCTGGCATTGAGTAAGCATTGTTGCCTTGCTTATTCGTACTGGTATCACCACCAGATTTGATGCCATAAGCAACTGTAGTAAGTGGAAATAATAAACATGTAAACGTGAGGATAAAAGCAGGTTTCATGGTACATCCTGTAAGGGCTCATTTTCAGAGCCCTTGTCCATTTTCTATTGGTTAAAACTCATGATCAGCATTGTCTGGACTCAAGCTGGTCACTCCAACTAAACTAGCTACTTTTTCAATGGCTTCTGTTTGTTTCACCAATGAGTTAATCGCGTTATTTACTAACTCATTACCAGACTTATTATTCGCTGCAATCAACTGATCAAAATGTTGATTATTGTTTTCAGCAGACTCAACCAATTTATGGACACTAGATCGCGTCTCATCAAACTGTTGAGCTATTGCATCTGTCGCAGCTTTATCTTTCTCAGCAGCTAAATCTTTAATACTGGCTCCTTTCACTTCACTACCGTCAACGCGTGTATAAGAACCATTAAATACGTTATAAATCCCTTGTTCATTATAAAAGTGCGAGTTATGTGTATTATCTGAGAAGCAATCATGTTCATCTTCAGTAGAGTTCGCTTCGAGTGCTACTTTCATACGTTCGCCGGCAAGTTCACCTAATGATAATGACCCCATCCCAAACAACATTTTGCGTAAACCTTCTTCAGCGGGTTGTTGCAATAAAGCACTACGGTAATTATCTTTACCTTCTGTCGACCATTGATCTTTCATCCAACCCAGATCTTGGACTAAAAGCTGTGAAGCTGCGGATAAGTATTGAGCTCGGCGCTCACAGTTACCATTAGTGCAGCCTTCGCCTTGTATATAATCGGTATAAGAACGCTCACCAGCACCTGGTTCAGTGCCATGTAGGTCTTGTCCCCATAATAAAAATTCGATGGCGTGATACCCTGTAGCAACGTTCGCTTCGGAGCCCGCTAATTCATTTAAACTTGCCAATAACTCTGGTGTAATTTTAGAAGCATCAATTTTATCCGCGCCCACTTGAATAGTTTTATTGGCAATTATATTGGCTTGAGCGCCTTCATTACCTAATTCGTGATGGTAGCCATCTGCTACGTAATCAATTAGACCTTCATCAAGTGGCCATGCATTTAACTGCCCTTCCCAATCATCTACGATTGCGTTACCAAAACGAAAAGTTTCTGATTGTTGATAAGGAACACGCGAAGCCAGCCAAGCTTTACGTGCTTGCTCTAAAGTTTCAGCCGAAGGATTTTCAATTAAGGTATCAACCGCAGTTTGTAATTGCTGAGCCGTAATATAAGCATCATCAAACACCGCGTAAGCAATATTCGCATAGTTCGAGACCACATCTTTCGGCGTAGAAGCAGCAAAGGCGGTATTACCTGTAACTAAAAGGCTTGAAATGATTAGTGAAGAAGTTCGAAGATTAAGCATGTCTCATCCTTGTATAAACTATCTGAGTGAAAATCATTATCACTTGCAGTTGGGTTTGAGAATAATACTTACTTACAAAACTTTTACAACTATTAAACATAAAAAAGACCTCTTCAATGAGAGGTCTTTTCCGATAATATTGTGTTTTAATCAATCAAATTTAAGTCGATGCTTACCATGTGATGCTTTGGCTTTAAGATAGCTTTCGTTACCATGTTTGATATGTACATGGGTTGGAATCACTTCTTCAAGCTCAATTCCAAACTCTTGAAGCTCTTTCATCTTTTTAGGATTGTTCGTTATTAACTTAATTTTATTGATACCGAGTGCTTTCAGCATTTGAGCTGCTTCAGAAAAGTCACGCAGATCATCACCAAAACCTAAATGATTATTTGCTTCGTAGGTATTCATACCTTGACTCTGTAAACGATAAGCATCAATTTTATTATATAAACCAATACCACGTCCTTCTTGGCGTAAATACAATAAAACCCCACCGTGCTGAGCCATTTTCTCAATAGTTTCATCTAACTGTTCGCCACAATCACAGCGCGACGAATGAAAAACATCACCTGTTAAACACTCTGAATGCATGCGAACTAAAGGGGCTTGAGGGTTTTTATCCGCTGATTTAAAAATAATGGCGATGTGCTCTTTATCCGTTTTTAAGCCTGTAAAGGACAGGATTTCAGCGTCAATTTCGCTTTTTTTACCTACTTTTAAATCCACTCTGGCACGAACTTCCGCCATATTCTTTCTCACTTATTCTTATAATGCTCCCTCGATATTTTATCTTAAAGGTTCTCTAAACACTGATAAAAATGAGGGTTATATCACATCGGTCAATCAATATTGTTATACTATAACATCCAATTAACTAATCAAGTAAAACCGACTTTAATTAAATATAAAAAAGCCGGAAGTATTACCTCCGGCTTCTATCTTTCATATCACTAAAAGCGATTACTCTTCGTCGTTAGTATCAGCTTGAGCAGCATCATCAGAAGATGTTGGTTGGGTTTCGTCAATATCAACAACTTCCACACCAGCTTCTAATAGTTCGTCTTCTTCCACTTCTTCGATG
This sequence comes from Vibrio algivorus, assembly GCF_030161215.1. NCBI lineage: Bacteria > Pseudomonadati > Pseudomonadota > Gammaproteobacteria > Vibrionales > Vibrionaceae > Vibrio > Vibrio algivorus. The sequence goes on along the minus strand of NZ_BSPV01000004.1, from coordinate 325,598 downwards.
CGCTGTAGACCTACAACTTTTTCATCTTCTGAAGTACGAATCAGAGTAACACCTTGAGTATTACGGCCAACTTGGCTTACTTCCGATACACGTGTACGAACAAGCGTACCCGCATTAGTGATCATCATAAACTCATCGGCTTCAAGGGCTTGGATTGCACCAACCACTTGTCCGTTACGCTCAGATACTTTAATCGATACAACGCCTTTCGTACCACGGCCCTTAGTTGGGTATTCCGTGATAACGGTACGTTTACCGTAACCATTTTCCGTGACTGTCAGAACATCGCCACCATCATTTGACGGTACAATCAATGACACAACTTGGTCGTTATCTGCAAGGCGAATACCACGAACACCTGCCGCGGTACGGCCCATTGCTCGAACATGCTCTTCACTAAAGCGAACCACTTTACCCTCTTTCGAGAACAACATGATTTCATCTTCACCTGATGTGATATCAACACCAATTAGAGCATCATCATCACGTAGATTAACAGCAATCAAGCCATTTGAACGAACATTGGCAAAACTTGCTAGAGATGTTTTCTTAACCGTACCGTCACCCGTTGCCATAAAGATAAATTTATCTTCAGCAAACTCATCAACACGTAGAATAGCAGTGATACGTTCACCTTCTTCTAGCGGCAAAATATTGACGATAGGTTTACCACGAGCATTACGGCTCGCAAGCGGTAGTTGATATGTCTTCAAGCGGTAAGTTTTACCGCGAGTTGAGAAGCAAAGAATATTATCGTGAGTATTGGCAACCAGTAAACGCTCGATGAAGTCTTCATCTTTCATCTTAGTTGCACTCTTACCTTTACCACCACGACGCTGAGCTTCGTAGTCGCTGAGTACTTGATACTTAACGTAACCTTCGTGAGAAAGCGTTACCACAACATCTTCTTGAGCAATAAGCTCTTCCATATCAATATCATGGCTTGCTGCGGTAATTTCAGTACGACGAGCGTCACCGAAACCTTCACGAACGGCTTCTAGCTCTTCACGAATAACTTCCATCAAGCGTTCTGTGCTCGATAAAATATGAATTAATTCGGCAATTTCATCTAGAAGTGCTTTGTATTCGTCTAGGATCTTCTCATGCTCTAAACCAGTTAAACGGTGTAGGCGTAATTCAAGAATCGCTTGTGCTTGTTGTTCAGTTAGGAAGTATTGACCATCACGGATGCCATAATTTTCTTCTAACCAATCAGGGCGTGCGGCATCGGTACCTGCACGTTCAAGCATTGCTGCTACATTACCAAGATCCCAACCACGAGCGACTAAGCCCGCTTTCGCTTCTGCTGGTGTCGGTGCATTACGAATCAATTCAATGATTTCATCAATGTTAGCAAGAGCAAGTGCCAGTGCTTCTAAGATGTGTGCACGATCACGAGCTTTACGAAGTTCAAAAATAGTACGGCGTGTTACCACTTCACGGCGGTGATCAACAAAGCACTTCAACATTTCTTTTAGGTTGAATAGCTTCGGCTGGCCATTATCTAGCGCAACCATATTGATGCCGAAAGTCGTTTGCAACTGAGTTTGTGCATATAGGTTATTAAGAACTACTTCACCTACTGCATCACGCTTACATTCAATAACGATACGCATGCCGTCTTTATCTGACTCATCGCGTAATGCACTGATACCTTCCACTTTCTTGTCTTTTACTAACTCTGCAATTTTTTCAATAACACGAGCTTTGTTAACTTGGTATGGAATTTCAGTCACAACAACCGTTTCACGGCCATTTTTATCGGTATCGATATGCGCTTTAGAACGCATGTAAACTTTACCACGACCGGTTTTATAAGCGTCGATAATACCTTTACGACCACTGATTAAAGCAGCCGTTGGGAAATCTGGCCCAGGAATGTGTTCCATCAATTCATCGATGGTCACATCTTCATTATCAATATAAGCCAAGCAACCATCTAACACTTCACCTAAGTTATGTGGCGGAATATTAGTGGCCATACCTACTGCGATACCAGAAGAGCCGTTCACAAGTAAGTTTGGAATTTTCGTCGGTAAAACAGCTGGGATCTTTTCTGTGCCGTCGTAGTTATCGACGTAATCTACTGTTTCTTTATCTAGGTCGGCTAATAACTCATGAGCCATTTTAGACATGCGAACTTCGGTATAACGCATCGCCGCAGCAGAGTCACCATCGATAGAACCAAAGTTACCTTGGCCATCGACAAGCATGTAACGAAGTGAGAATGGTTGAGCCATACGTACAATCGTATCGTAAACTGCACTATCACCATGTGGGTGATATTTACCGATTACGTCACCGACTACACGGGCTGATTTTTTATAAGGCTTATTCCAATCGTTACCCAGAACGTTCATTGCAAATAAAACACGGCGGTGAACCGGTTTCAAACCATCACGAACATCTGGAAGTGCACGACCAACGATGACAGACATCGCATAATCAAGATATGAACCTTTCAGTTCATCTTCAATATTTACTGGCGTAATTTGTTTAGCTAAATCGCTCATAGAGCCATTATCCCTCTATTCTTTTTGATCGCGTACTTCATTACAAATAGCGATACGCACAAGGTCTAAAAATATAACACAGAAATCATAAATCAGGCATCTATTTCATAGCAGTTTTAATCACTTGATGTCTACTTCACGCTTTAACTGCAGAAAAATTGAGCTAGATTCAAATTTATGCTTTTTATCAATTACTTTAACTTTCTCAATTTCACAGTCAGGATTTCATTGCCCTTCCCTTTCCTGATATATTAATCACATCTTGATGACTTGAAGAATGACCAATATGACGACTAAACAAAACGTTGATCCTGCAGAAATTAAAAAATTTGAAGATATGGCTTCTCGTTGGTGGGACTTAAATGGTGAATTTAAACCATTACACCAAATCAACCCTCTTCGCTTAAACTTTGTCTTAGATAATGCACAAGGACTATTCGGTAAGAAAGCTCTTGATGTTGGTTGTGGTGGGGGTATTCTCGCAGAAAGCATGGCAAAAGAAGGCGCAGATGTCACAGGTCTCGATATGGGTAAAGAACCTTTAGAAGTGGCTAGACTGCATGCTCTCGAATCTGGCGTTACGCTTAACTATATACAAAGCACTATCGAAGATCATGCAGCTCAGTGCCCGCAAACGTACGATGTAGTCACTTGTATGGAAATGTTGGAACACGTTCCCGATCCTCTGTCGGTTATCCAAGCGTGCGCGCGATTAGTGAAACCTGGCGGCCATGTGTTCTTCTCAACATTAAATCGTAATCTAAAATCTTATCTGTTTGCCATTGTGGGCGCAGAGCAAGTTATGAAGATAGTACCTAAAGGCACTCACGATCATAGTAAATTCATCCGTCCTTCTGAGTTACTAAAAATGGTTGATTCTACGCCACTTCAAGAGCAGTCAATTACTGGCCTACGTTACAACCCGCTTACAGATAGTTATTCATTAGGAAAAAACGTTGAGGTGAACTATATCATTCACACGCAGAATGTTGGTTAATACCATCGACTAAATACAAAAAACGCTGACCATACATCAGCGTTTTATTACATTTGTTTCTTTATAAAATGTGCTTGATCATCCACAAATTCAACCACTAATTTCGTGATCATTTTCTTTTAAAGATCAAGCGAAATATTTTTTCTCTTGAGTATAAAATCACCATATTAGATCTTCAGAATCTCCCTATTCAGGGAATACGTTAGCGCATAGGTTAGTGTCTACTTACAGAATTTTTTCTATCCAAACGTTATCCACAACTTGAGAGAAATCCAAATCTTGAAAGTCACGTCTTTTCGCACTATCTTGTAAGCCAGCTATAGGGGTAACCCAACATATAGTGTTTAACCTTCAAAGTAAGGTAGGTCGGGAACCGCATAAAAAGCTTGCCAATACCATAATAATTCAACGTTGCAGCTTAGAATTCATCTAGTTTAGGGAACGCATTTCGAATGAACGAACAATTGACAGTCACAAAACGTACTGGACAGAAAGAGTCGATCGATCTTGAAAAGATCCACCGAGTGATCACATGGGCAGCAGAAGGCCTTCAAAATGTTTCTGTTTCTCAAGTAGAACTAAAAGCTCATATCCAATTTTACGATGGCATCACCACTTCTGATATTCACGAAACCATCATTAAATCTGCAGCTGACCTTATTTCAGAGCAAAGTCCTGACTATCAATACCTAGCGGCACGTCTAGCGGTATTCCATCTTCGTAAAAAAGCCTACGGTGAATTTGAGCCACCAAAATTATTCGATCATGTTTCAAAACTGGTTGGTATGGGGAAATACGATAAGCATTTATTGGAAGATTATACTGCTGAAGAATTTGCAGTATTAGATAGCTTCATTGATCACAGCCGTGATATGAATTTTTCATACGCAGCGGTAAAACAGCTTGAAGGTAAATACTTTGTTCAAAACCGTGTAACAAAGGAAATTTACGAAAGCGCTCAATTTTTATATATCCTTGTTGCTGCTTGCTTATTTGCCAAATACCCTCAAGAAACACGTTTAGACTACATTAAACGTTTTTACGATGCGGTATCGATGTTTAAGATTTCACTACCAACACCAATTATGTCTGGTGTTCGCACCCCTACTCGTCAATTTAGTTCATGTGTATTAATTGAGTGTGGTGATAGCCTAGATTCAATCAATGCAACAGCAAGTTCTATCGTTCGTTACGTTTCTCAACGAGCAGGTATTGGCATCAATGCTGGTCGTATTCGTGCGCTAGGCTCTGAGATCCGTAACGGTGAAGCTTTCCACACTGGATGCATTCCGTTTTATAAATACTTCCAAACAGCAGTTAAGTGTTGCTCTCAAGGCGGTGTTCGAGGTGGTGCGGCAACTGTTTTCTACCCGATTTGGCACCGTGAAGTTCAATCTCTATTAGTGCTAAAAAATAACCGTGGTGTTGAAGAGAACCGTGTTCGTCACATGGATTACGGTGTACAGCTCAACAAACTTATGTACGCTCGCTTAATCAAAGGCGCAAATATCAGCCTATTCTCTCCATCGGATGTACCTGGGCTATACGATGCATTCTTTGAAGATCAAGCTAAGTTTGAAGAACTTTACGTTAAATATGAAGCAGATGAATCTATCAAACGCGAAACCATTAAAGCTGTTGAACTATTTTCACTGTTAATGCAAGAGCGTGCTTCAACAGGCCGTATCTACATTCAAAACGTCGATCACTGTAATACTCACAGCCCATTCGACCCAAGCGTTGCACCGGTTCGTCAATCTAACTTATGTTTAGAAATTGCTCTTCCAACTAAACCTTTACGTAATGTTGATGATGAAGAAGGCGAAATCGCCCTATGTACTTTATCTGCATTTAACTTAGGTGAAATTAAATCACTTGATGATTTTGCTGAACTATCAGATCTTGTTGTACGCGCATTAGATGCCCTACTCGACTATCAAGACTATCCACTTCCTGCTGCACGTAAAGCAACGATGAACCGCCGTACCCTAGGTGTCGGTGTCATTAACTACGCTTACTACCTTGCGAAAAATGGCGTGAAGTATTCAGATGGTAGTGCAAACGGCTTAACACACCGCACTTTTGAAGCGATCCAATACTACTTGTTAAAAGCATCGGTTGAATTAGCAAAAGAAAAAGGTGCATGTCCATCCTTCAATGAAACGACTTATGCAAAAGGTATTCTGCCAATCGATTCTTATAAGAAAGATTTGGATACTATTTGTGATGAGCCCCTACACCTTGATTGGGAGACACTACGCATTGAAATTACCACTCACGGTTTACGTAACTCTACCTTAACTGCGTTAATGCCATCTGAAACTTCTTCTCAGATTTCAAACGCAACCAATGGTATTGAGCCACCACGTGGATTCGTTTCAGTGAAAGCATCAAAAGATGGGATCTTGAAGCAAGTCGTGCCAGAATATCAAACACTTAAAGACCAATACGAACTGCTATGGCGTATTCCATCAAATGATGGCTATTTACACCTAGTCGGAATTATGCAGAAATTCGTAGATCAATCTATTTCTGCCAACACTAACTACGACCCTAGCGTACAAGCCAATGGTAAAGTACCAATGAAGTTATTGTTGAAAGATCTGCTAACTGCATATAAATACGGCCTTAAAACGCTGTATTACCATAACACTCGTGATGGTGCGAGCGACGATCAAAATGATGCAGCTGCGGTTGTTGAAGATGATGATTGCGCAGGCGGCGGCTGTAAGATCTAATTCAATACTTGAAATAACGTAGCCTGCCCTGTTGCAGGCTGCTTTCATTCAATCACTACCCAAGAAATCGCTCAGTGACAGCTCTTCACATATCACTAGCGCATGGATGGTTCCTAGGCCGTTCATTTAAGAGGTTAACATGGCTTATACAATTTTTAATCAGAAGAAAAATGATCAACTCAAAGAGCCTATGTTCTTTGGCCAATCAGTTAACGTTGCACGTTATGACCAACAAAAATTTGAGATTTTCGAAAAACTAATCGAAAAGCAATTATCGTTCTTTTGGCGTCCTGAAGAAGTAGATGTATCAAGCGACCGTATTGATTACAACAAGTTACCTGATCATGAAAAGCACATTTTCATCAGTAACTTAAAATATCAAACACTGCTTGATTCAATTCAGGGTCGTAGCCCAAATGTTGCCCTACTACCATTAGTGTCTTTACCAGAATTAGAAACGTGGATTGAAACATGGTCATTCTCTGAAACCATTCACTCACGCTCTTACACTCATATTATCCGTAATATCGTAAACGATCCTGGTGCGGTATTTGACGATATCGTTGAAAATGAATTTATTGTTAAACGTGCTCGTGATATTGCACATTATTACGATGAACTGATCCGTTTAACCAATGACTACCATCGTCATGGTGAAGGTACTCATGTTCTAAATGGCGAAACGGTTGAAATCAAACTTCATGATCTGAAAAAGCAACTTTACCTCTGCTTGATGTCTGTAAATGCATTAGAAGCTATCCGTTTCTACGTGAGCTTTGCATGTTCATTTGCTTTTGCAGAACGCGAATTAATGGAAGGCAACGCAAAAATCATCAAACTGATTGCTCGTGATGAAGCTTTACATCTAACGGGTACTCAGCACATGCTAAACATCTTACGTAATGGTCAAGATGATTTTAGCTTTATGCAAATTGCCGAAGAATGTAAGCAAGAATGTTTTGATCTGTTTAAGCAAGCCGCTGAACAAGAAAAAGAATGGGCAGAATACCTATTCAAAGATGGCTCTATGATTGGACTGAATAAAGATATTTTATGCCAATATGTTGAGTACATTACTAACATTCGTATGCAAGCAGTTGGACTTGATGTTGCTTACCCTGAAGCCACCAGCAACCCGATCCCTTGGATCAATGCATGGTTATCATCAGACAACGTACAAGTAGCACCACAAGAAGCGGAAATCAGTTCCTACCTAGTTGGTCAAATTGATAACGAAGTTGGCTCTGATGACTTTGGAGATTTCGAACTGTAATGAAATCACTGCAAATCAATGGGATCACTCAACTGAATATTGACCCACAGCAAACCCTACTCGATGCGATGGAAAAAGCTGGTCTTGAACCTGAGTTTCAATGTCGTGATGGTCACTGTGGTGCTTGTAAATGTGAGTTAGAATCTGGTGAAGTAGAATACATTGGATTTGCTTTGGCTTTTACCCATCCTAAAGAAATTCTGCCTTGCATCTGCAAAGCAAAATCGGATGTGGTACTCAAAAATGTTCGATATCAATCAGTAAAGAAAAGAGCATAATCTTATCTTCACTTTACTAATATAAATAAGAAACGGGCTTGTGAGTAGTTCACAAGCCCGTTTTTTATCTAGTTTCAATTGTCATGATTAAAAATCGTAGCTAATACTCACTGTGGTATAGATTTCATCATTACTCTTATCTGAAGCAACGTCAGTGTTATAAACATATTCAGCATCAAAAACCAAAGCAACATCTCCCACCAAAATGTTCTTTAAATTCGCCCCTAAAGTATAAGTAGTATTCGATTCACCGTAATCCACTTCAGCATCGCCACCAATAGATAAAGTATCTGTCACCTTAGTTTTAACATTTAAGAAGCCATTGGCAATAATATCTTCATTCACTTGGTTTGGATGATCTATATCACTAGGCTGACGCTTGCTATAACGGTAACCAGGACCACCACCGATATTAACTTTCGTCGTTTCAGTATCGACTAATGCCCTTTCAATACCTGCAGTCACCGAATAAACATCACGGTAAGTTTCAAACTGATCATGTTCATATCGGTTATCAACAAACGCTTTATACTTGTCAGCAATTTGATAAGAGAGTTTATAACCTAATTCATACTTATTCGTACCATCTTCGTCTGAATCAGAAGTTTTCGTGTAGTAACTACTACCGGAAAAGTCATGGGTCCATTTCGCTTTTTCATACTTTAACCAACCACCTGTATTAAGAGAAGTCGACGTTGTAGAAGCATTAGAATATAAAAAACCAAGCTTTGCTCCACCGCTAAACTGCCCTTGCTCAGTTGATGTTACATCATCCGAAGCCAGAACTGAGGCAGAAGAAAATAGCAGCGCAAAAGAAGATAGATAAAGAGTTGATTTCATGCGAAGCACCTTTTGTTAAATATGTTCGCACAATATTTAAGATAGATGTCACATTTGTCATGTGAATGTCATGCAATTGAAAATCAATCTCATTTGATGATTTTATCACCAAAGGTTAACCTTCAATAAAAGCCAAACGTTCAAAGTGGCTTAAGGTTGCTAACATACTGATTTGTTGTAAATACCTTCTCACCATATCTAATATCAGAGTAGACAATAATATTTGTTGTGATTTCAATGGGTAGTCTCGCGTAAATGAAACTTGCTGAGCAAAATGATATTCAGCAGAAATCAAAACCAGAGCAATACTTCCATCTTCCATTCTGAAGCTACTAACAACAATATCCGATTGTGTATCCTGACGATATTCATCGGCAATCAGTAACGCATCTTGCAATTCTGATAATGGTTGAGCTTTATTATCAACCACACTCTGTACGAACTGTTCTTGCGCTTTTGCATCAAGTGATAAACTACGAGCAACTTCCCCACCAGTCACTTGTTCTAAGGCAGAGATCTGAGTTTGACTGTGATCGAGTAAATGTCCAACCGCAGCAATTAAAGGCTGGTTAATTGAAAGAGTAAACTCGGCTAACTCACCACTAATAATTTCAATTACTTGTTCGATATTTTGATCTTGATAAGGACTGAATATTTTCACTTCAATAAATGGCATGTAAGAGCGATAACCTAAACTGAATCCATCGGGCAATTTCACCGATTTCAAACGGTCAGCAATACCAGATTCACCTAGGCCAAAAGTATAAACCTTATTGCATTCAAGCCTTTCTACATTGGGAAAACGTTGCTTCAAACGCGGCAATATTTCATCAGTTGTCATGCGCTTGAATTCAAACGGCACTCCGGGAGTAAAAAATACCACCGCATTGTTAAGCTCAATACTAAAACCACAAGCCGTGCCAACTGGGTTATTAAGCATTTCAGCGCCAACAGGCAGCATTGCTTGCTTATCGTTACTTGCCGCCATAGGCCGACCTAGGCGAGCAAAATAGTTAGTCATAATCTCTAACCATTCTTGATTAAGCTCTAACTCTACACCGAGTGCTCTAGCCGCTGCTAATGCGCTGAGATCATCCGTTGTTGGGCCTAGACCGCCATTCACAATAACAACATCACTTTTTAAGCTTAACGCCGTAATTTCGTTTTCTAATTCTTCTAACTGATCACCGACAGTACTGCGATAATGAATAGCAAAACCTTGTTCAAAAAATAACTCTGATAGCCAAGATGCGTTGGTATCAACAATATCACCATGCAAAACCTCTTCGCCCGTACTCAACATTGATACCTTAATCATCCTAATTCCTCTTATGCATTATTTTTTCAATCCACATTGATTATCAATTCAAACACAACTACCCACAATTTAGTAGCTTACATTGAGCAAAAAATAACGACACCTTTAAAATTAACGTGAGTTCACTTTTAAAAACTAGCGTAAATAATTATTCCTCAACACTTTTCGAATTACACCTTGCTCTTTATTTAGCTGTACTAAAATAAATCATATACATTTAATGCTACTTGGTAGGAGATCATTATGGAAAGCCAAACCGTATTCATTGCCAACGTTTCAGGCCAAGCATCCCCAAAGACACTGCAGCATTTAGCGCAGATTACCCATAAACATGGCGGAACTTGGATCGTCAGTAAAATTAATTACCTAGATGAGCAAATCGCCGGATTAGTAAAAATTAAATGTCCTACCGAAAGTGTCAAAGCGATTCAAAAAGCTTTTAAGAATAGTGAAAATCTCACCACTCATTTTGCACCAACACAAGCTGCGAAACATGCCGAAGATGACATTTATGAATTACGATTCGATAGTCAAGAACAATCAGGGATCATTCAAGAACTTACTCACATCTTAGAGCGAGAACGTGCCAATATTTTAAGTATTGATACCCAGCGCTTATTTCTCGCAGGCGAAAATGGCATTAATGCGAATCTATTTACATCACAATTCAGTATCACGATTCCTGAGCAAACCAATATTAAGGATGTAATTGCAGAACTAGAAGCGATCACTCAGGGTACTAGAGTTATTGATGTGACATCTATATTGTCTAAAGAAGAGTAAAAATCAAACGTGACAAAAATGTTAAATATGGCATTCTGGGCTTCTAAAAAAAGGAGAACCAAATGTTACGGACGATTACTCAATTATTCCCGGTATGGGCAATTTTAATATCCATTTTGGCTTATATGCAGCCAACCATTTTTCAACCATTAAAAACTTATATTGTACCTTTATTGGTTGTTATTATGATGTCGATGGGTCTGACATTGAAAGCCAGTGATTTTGCAAATGTCGTTAAGCAAAAATTAGCCGTTACGATTGGCATCATTTTACAATTTACGGTTATGCCCCTTGTCGCACTGCTGATCAGTTATATTCTAGGCTTTAGCCCTGAACTTACGGTTGGTATGGTATTAGTCGGCAGCGTAGCCGGTGGTACATCATCCAATGTAATGTGCTACTTAGCCAAAGGGGATGTGGCACTTTCTATATCTATGACCGCAATTTCAACATTACTAGGCGTGCTTCTTACACCATTTTTATCTGAACTTTTAGCAGGACAAGCCGTTGATGTTCCGGCCGCAGCAATGCTTATGAGTCTAGTGAAAATTGTATTATTGCCAGTGGCAATCGGAATTTTCATTAATCAATTTTTCCATAATGTAACGAAAAAACTTGATTCAATACTCCCTCTAATTTCAATGGCTGCCATTGTCATGATTATTGGTATCGTTATTGCACTCAATGCATCTCAATTTGCCGCTATAGGTCCAATCATTGCACTTGCCGTTGTTCTACATAACGGGTTTGGATTATTAGCAGGATATTGGGGATGTCGTTTATTAGGCTTTAATGAAACTATCTCTCGTACTATTGCGTTTGAAGTAGGCTTACAAAATTCAGGTCTTGCTACTGCCCTTGCTATGAAGTTCTTTACACCAGCAGCCGCTATGCCAGGAACATTATTTTCTCTTTGGCATAATATTTCAGGCTCAATCTTGGCTGGGTACTGGTCAAGAAAAACAGTCCAAGATAATTCATCTTCACCTGTCAACACACAAGCTCAAGTTGAGAAATCATAATCTAGTGCCATTTAGATTATTCTGATTAGCAGTGACAACAAGGACTTCGTTATTTTCAGTGAAGTCCTTTTTCTTAATGCCCTAGTGCTGAAAGATCAAATTCTAACTCGCCGCAATCTAACACAGTAAGCGTCACTTTATTCTTATCCGTACCGGTTAAGTCAATATTGGTACAAGGGCTAAATACGAACCAATCATATTGATAGGCAAGTGAATAGCGAGCCTCCCCCAAGTAAGTTACCTCCATAATTTGAATACCATTATCATTAAGCGCTCTCGGATCAATGTAATCTAAATTGGGGATTAACTGGCGCTCAATTTTATCTTGGTTCTTTATCAGAAAGTCTTTTAATTGATTTGCAAAAACTTCACCGTGAGAAGCGATGACACCGGAATACATAATTTTCATTAGACACTTTCCTTTTGAAGTCTTATATATAGCACCCAAAGTAATTGAAGGTGCAGTGAGGCGACAAGTGAGTGAGGCCTCATGAGCATAGCTCGACTATGTGATTGGGGCGAATGAACGCCGGCAACAAAGCTGCAGCTTCAAGTACGAGGGTATAGCACTCTACCGGAAAGAAAGTAAAAAAGCCGCGATGTCCGTTTGATTTAAGTATTTCACTTAAGAGTATAAACAGGCAGCACAGCTTCGAAATTACGTTCTTTTACTCTTCAATCTATCGGGTTATTTTACCGACCATTGAGACAGGGAACGTTTGAAATCTTGGTAGTCAAATTCATTCAGCTTTTGAATCTCACCATTAGCACGTTGGCAATAAACCGTCGGCATTTTCAGGCCGTTAAACCAGTTTAACTTCACCATGGTGTAACCTGCGCTATCTAAAATATGCAAGCGTTGACCGATTTCTAAAGGCTTATCAAACTTAGCCACACAGAACTGATCCCCCGCTAGGCATGAGCAAGAACCAATCACGTATTCATGTTCGCCATGTTCACAGGCTTCACCAATCGAAGCTGGCTCGTTATAGATTAGCGTATCTAAACGGTGCGCTTCGGTAGCTGAATCGACAATCGCGGTTTTCATGCCATTTTCAACAATATCTACCACGGTAACAACAAGGTCTGTGGTTTGAGTAATGATGGCTTCACCCGGCTCTAGGTAAAGCTGCACGCCATGTTTTTCACCAAAGTGTTTTAATGCTTGAGCAAGCTTCTCAACTTCATAACCCGGCCAAGTAAAGAATACGCCACCGCCTAGGCTAACCCAGTCAAGTTTATCTAGATAAGCGCCAAAACGTTCAGAGATGCTCTCAAGCAAAGAGATAAAATCATCCGCTGATTTATTTTCGCAGTTCATGTGGAACATCACGCCGTCAAGATCATCAAAAATCTCAGCCGACAATTGCCCTTCTTGTATACCTAAACGTGAAAATTGACGGGCTGGATCGGCTAAGTCTTGCCCTGCACGGCTTACACCGGGATTCAAACGCACACCGATTGAGGCTTTGCCTTCCACCAAATGACGATAGGCTTTTAGCTGACTTAAAGAGTTAAAGATCATCTTATCGCAGATATCCGCCACTTCTTTTACGTCATCTTCGCTGTAGCCAACGCTGTATGCGTGCGTCTCACCACCAAAAGTCTCGTGGCCTAACTTCACTTCATACGGGCCACTACTTGTGGTGCCATCTAGGTAAGGTTTAATAATGTCAAACACGCCCCAAGTTGAAAAACACTTCAGCGCTAAGACTAATTTTACGCCGCTCAATTCTTTAAGCTGCTTGGCGATCTCAAGATTGCGGATCAGTTTTGATTCATCAATCATGAAATGAGGAGTAGGAAGATTGTTAGACATAAGTCTCCATACAGTTGCTAGTCCCTAGTTTCTAGTTTCTAGGAAAAAGCAAAGATATACATAATAAAATAAGCAGTAACAAACTAAGTATTACTGCTTATCATTAAAAGGAGCCAGCCCTCTAGGTACTAGAAACTAGGGACTAGGAACCTTCTCTTATTTCAAAATATTAATCTTCGGCTGACCTGGCTCTAGCTCTTGAACATGCCAATCTAGACCGATGCTTGGCATGGTTTCTAGGAAGCCGTCTGGATCAAGTTGTTCCATGTTGAACACGCCTGCTTCATTCCAGTTACCTTTGAAGTACTGAAGAGCGGCTGTGATTGCAGGTACGCCAGTCGTATAAGCAATCGCTTGGTGTTCAACGTCGTGGTAAGCCACTTCGTGATCGGCGTTATTGTAGATAAATACACTACGCTGCTCGCCGCCTTTTTTACCCTGAACCCAAGTACCGATACACGTTTTACCTGTATAACCCGGTGCAAGAGAAGTTGGATCCGGTAGCAATGCTTTCAATACTTTCAGAGGCTCAACCACAGTACCGTCTTGCAGCGTGATTGGATCTGGGCTTAGTAGGCCGATATCTTTCATGCAGTTGAAGTAGTTTAGGTAACGGTCACCAAAGCCCATCCAAAATTCGATACGTTTTGCTGGGATGAACTCTTGCATTGAACGAACTTCATCATGCGCCATTGAGTAAACTTTGTGGCTGCCACAGTTCGGGAAATCGAACTCAAGCATACGAGTATGGCAAGGTACTTGCTTCCAACTGCCCTCTTCCCAGTAGAAAGAATCGCCTTGGATTTCAAGCATGTTGGTTTCTGGGTCAAAGTTAGTTGCAAACTTCTTACCGTGGTCACCGGCATTCACATCCATCACATCAATGGTGTCGATTTCATCAAAAAGATGTTTTACGGCATAAGCGGCAAATACGCTAACCACGCCTGGATCAAAACCTGCACCTAAAATACCTGTAATGCCTGCTTCAGCAAATTTTTCGCGGAATGCCCATTGTGGATCGTAAGCTTCCGGTACTTGCTGACCTTCACTGCATAAATCGACAGCAACCGATGTATCAAGATAAGACACTTTCGCTTGGTAACACGCTTCCATAATGGTCACGTTCACCCATGGAGGACCGGCATTAATCACTAGGTCAGGTTTGACTTCGTTAATCAATGCTACAAGAGAGGCAACATCGTCAGCATCTACAAATCGTGCTTCTAGTTTCTTTGATGGATCTTTAAGGTTATTTTTGCCTTTGATCGACTCGATAATTTTTTCACATTTCGCAATTGTGCGAGACGCTAACGTAATATCACCGAGTACATCATTGTTTTGAGCGGCTTTATGAGCTACAACCCAACCAACGCCACCTGCGCCAATTTGTAAAATAGACATCTCTTCGTCACCTTCCTTTCTTCGTTATCCCCTGCGTACTTGAAGCTGTAGTTTTATTGACTGCGCTCACTACAGCTCCAATTACTTTGGGTATTAGTTCATATAAATAAATTAAATTTCTGTCGTTAAAACTTGAGCTAACTCGTTTACATCATTCAGTAATTTTTCAAAATCACTCAACACTAAGCACGGATTCAAAATCGTGAACTTCAGTGCCGCTTTGCCATCTACGGTGGTTTCGCCCAGTACCGCAACACCACGAACCAATGCTTCAATGCGAATTTGACGGTTTAGGTCATCAAGCGCTTGTTCTGATAAGTTCGGGTTGCTGTAACGCATCAATACCGTCGATAAAGCTGGTGGAGCCAATAGCTCAAACGCTGCATTATTGGCAACCATTTGCGCCACTTCGTGCGTTTGTTCAATCAGATGATCGTACATTTCACCTAACGCTTTAGTGCCGACACTTTGCATGGTCATGAACACTTTTAGTGCATCAAAACGACGCGTTGTCGCCATTGATTTATCCACTAGGTTTGGCAGCTCATCTGTTTCACGGTTTAAGTAATCCGCATGATGCAATAAGTACTTAAAGTTCGCTTTATCTTTCACCAATACCGCACCGCAGCTGATTGGTTGATAGAACAACTTATGGAAATCCACACTGATCGATGAAGCACGCTCAATACCTGCTAAACGGCTCTTATGGCTACTTAAGATCAATGCGCCGCCGTAGGCACCATCAACATGGAACCAAATATCGTGCGCTAGAGCTAAATCAGCCAATGTGTTCAAATCATCAATTGCACCGTGATCAGTAGTACCTGCTGTACCGACCATCGCAAAAGGAATTAAGCCTTCTGCTTTCAGTTGATTCAAAGTATCAGCCATCGCATCCGTGTTGATTGTGCCGTCGTTATGCGTATCGACACACACCACTGCCGCTTCACCTAAGCCCATTAACGAGGCAGTTTTTTGCACCGTAAAGTGGGATTTTTTCGAACACACAATACGAAGCTTGTCTGCATAGTCAGGCAAGCCTAGTTTTTGAATCGAGTGTTGGCTCAGTTTGTCTGCAATCCAATCACGCGCCAGCAACAAGCCCATTTGGTTACTTTGAGTACCACCACTGGTGAACACGCCATCTGCGTTATCGCCCATGTTGTAGCGCTCACAGAGCCAATCGACTACACGTTGCTCAACATAAGTCGCTGCTGATGCTTGATCCCATGAATCCATTGATTGGTTCAAAGATGCAATCATAGCTTCAGCTGCAATCGCTGGCACAAGCGGTGGCGTGTGTAGATGCGCAATACAATTTGGGTGCTGAACAAAAATTGAGTTCTTCGCCACCAAGTTTGTGGTGCTATTAATCACTTGCTGTAAATCGCTGTTGCTTGAATCTAAGTTCACCGCTTCAATTTGTGCTTTTAGAAGCTGTGGATCCATACCTGAATACGGTTTATCTACCGCTTCAAATACCGCTTTCATCGCTTGGGTAGTTTGGTTCATCGCCTTTTCAAAACTGTCTGCACCTTTTGTGCCAGTTTGAATAAAGTGTTGCTGCCAACCTTTTTGCTCAACCGATTGTTGCTCTGCTTTTTGCTTCTCAGGGTCGATACCACCGCCTGCCGCAATGATCGCCGCTTTCAATGTCTTCAATGCAAAATCAAGCTGTTCAAAGCTAATGATAACCGGCGGTAAGAAACGCAATACCGAACCGTCACGGCCACCTTTTTCAATCATCAAACCACGCTCTAATGCTGCACGTTGAATCTTCAGTGTCAGTGCAGAAGCCGACGCTGGCTCACCAAACTTATTCAATTCACCGTTCGGTTGAACGATTTCCAAACCAAGCATTAAGCCCTTACCACGAACTTCGGCAATGCAACCTACTTCTTTTTGTAGTTGCTCTAAGCCTTCACGTAAGTATTGGCCGGCCACTTTAGCGTGTTCAACCAAGTTATCACGTTGAATGATTTCTAATGCTTTGGCACCGGACACCATCGCCAATTGGTTACCACGAAAAGTGCCGGTGTGCTCACCTGGATTCCAAGTATCGATGTCTTTGTTGAAGACCAAAATCGACATAGGCAACCCACCACCAATCGCTTTAGATAAGCAAAGGATATCTGGTGAAATGCCCGACTCTTCAAAGGCAAAGTTATAACCGGTTTTACCTACGCCACATTGGATCTCATCAAAAATTAATAAGATGCCGTGCTCTGCCGTAATACGACGTAATTCACGTAACCAGAATGCAGGTGCTGGGATCACACCACCTTCACCTTGAACCGGTTCAACAATGATCGCCGCCGGTTTTTGAATGCCACTTTCATCGTCGTTTAGCATACGTTCGATATAGCGAATATTTTGACGAGCACCCTCTTCGCCACCAATACCAAATGGGCAACGTAAGCTGTATGGAAACGGCATAAAATGCACATCTGACATCAAACCTGTACGGCGCGCTTTAGTGCCTAAGTTGCCCATCATGCCCATAGTCCCGTTCGTCATTCCATGGTACGCACCACGAAAAGCGATCATGGTATTACGGCCAGTGGTTTGCTTAGCCAGCTTGATGGCAGCTTCTACTGCATCTGCGCCAGAAGGGCCACAGAATTGGATCACCGAGTTTTTCGCAAAATCAGCAGGTAAAAACGATTTTACTTGCTTAATAAAACGGTCTTTTGCCGGCGTGGTGATATCCAGCGTTTGATATGGTAAACCACTATCAAGCTGTTCTTTCAATGCTTGGTTAATTTCTGGATGGTTGTAACCCAGAACAAGCGTGCCTGCCCCAGCTAAACAATCTAAAAATAACTGGCCACGAGTATCTTCAACCAGAGCACCGTATGCGCGTTTAATCGCAATCGGTAATCGACGTGGATAAGAACGAACTGCAGATTCATGCTGTTCTTGATCAAGCAATACTTGGTCAAGAGCAAGATCATAAACACCCTCAACATAAGGAATGTTGGTGGTAAATGGTGTTTGAGCTTGGTTTAGCTCAAAGTCAAACGCAGTGGTCATTGATAAACCCTTAAACGGTATTTACTCAAAAAATTTGAATGACAGACATCAACAACAACGCTGTAATTTCAAAGACAAAGAGTATTGATATTTAATACTGACTGAATTACCAGCCAAACCGACTTCAATGAAATAAGCCATTAGTTCAAATTGAAGACACTAAACACAGCCCTTGCTTACAAATAAAATTGCAAACAATAGGCTAGAAATGCAAAAAGCAAGTCAGAGATTAGCGAATAGAACTCAAGGTTCAGTTATATTTGAACTTCGTCTGCTTAGTGGAGTACAAGTATAAGAATTTAAACTTGTAATATGAGATCGCTTCATAGTGCGCAAGAAGGCCACAATTGAACGATTAAGATGAGTAAAGCTGATTTTTAAAATCTGGATTAATGTTTTCAAAGTTGGGCTTCCTATAACAATGCGGGTGTTTATCGCATCGGTTCCCGTCTACTGATTAACGCGTTGTTAACAGTACCTACTCATACGTAATGGCACAATCAGCTTGAATGTCCTTACGCGTATCCCCCTAAGGTAAATCTATCGTTAGTATTAACGATAACCTTGAGATTGTGGCGGAAAATAACACAGAAATTATTTTCAACGCAAACAATTTTTATCACACATAATAAAGGGAGAATAAAATAAATTATCCTCCCTTTCATAACAAACGATAAACAATTGTTTTCTAAGTCATCATGACTTTTTAACCTTATACATTGCTTGAATTTCTTTTTTGTATTTTTCGTAAATCTTTTTACGACGTAATTTCAATGTTGGTGTGATCAGGCCGTCTTCAATCGAAAACTCTTTTGGCAATAAGGTAAACTTTTTAATTTTTTCAAAGCCTGCTAATTCTTTTTGAAGATGCTTTAAACGTTGTTCAAAATGCTCAACTACATGGCTATGCTTTAATAACTCTATCGGTGATTCATAATGAATACCTTTCTCTTTTGCCCAAGCATCGAGTGACTCAAACGCAGGAACAATCAATGCAGTTACATAATTTTTTGTATCGGCAACAATAGCCACTTGCTCAATAAAAGAACAGGTTCCAACTTTACCTTCCACCCTCTGCGGCGCAATATATTTACCATTTGAAGTTTTCATTAACTCTTTAATACGGTCGGTAATATACAAGTTACCATCTTCATCAAATTGCCCTGCATCGCCCGTTTTCAACCAACCATTTTCAAACGTTTCTGCAGTATCTTCAGGACGATTGTAATAACCTTTCATGACAATATCACCACGAACCAAAATTTCGTTATCTTTTCCGAGTTTTACTTCTGTTTGACTTAGCGGTTGTCCATTCGATCCCGTCACGCGATTTGAGATAGTATTACACGTCACGGTTGCTGTGGTTTCTGTCATCCCATAACCACATAACACTGGTACATTGATCGCATGGAAAAAACCTGCCACATCTGCATCTAATGCTGCGCCACCACAAGGCATAAATTTCAAACGTCCACCAAGCGCATTTTGCAACTTACTAAAGACTAATTTAGTTGCTAAGGTATTTTGCCACTCAAGAAGAACACTTGATGTACGGCGGCCTTGGCTTACTTCAAACTGCTTCATACCTACTTTCATCGCCCAAGCAAAGATTAGTTGCTTAACTTTACTACCCTTCGTCACTTGCTCTTGAATAGCGCTGTACACTTTTTCTAAAAATCTTGGTACCACACAAAGAGTATTAGGCTTTGTTACACTGATCGCTTGCTTAACACGGTTGGTATCTTGCAAGTAAACGTTCTTACCACCACGCGCTAAAACATAAAATGACCAACTACGTTCAAACACATGACTTAAGGGTAAAAATGCAAGAGAAGTATCACCTTCAGTAAAGCCTAAAACTTCATCGTGTTGAAAGATCGTAGAAGCAAAATTACGGTAGTCCAGCATCACTCCTTTCGGGTCGCCAGTTGTTCCAGAGGTATAAATAAGAGTAACCAAATCATCTAACTGAGCTTTCTCTACCCGCAGTACTAATTCTTCATCTTGTTTTGATGCAACCGGATACTCATCAGTCAATAACTCATCAAGGTGCCAATGGTTTGGACGAGCTTTTAATGTTACCGAACCATCAAACACAATCACCGATTCAAGATTGGGTAAATTATCCTGTAACTCACATGCCATTTGATACTGCTGATCATCATTCACAAACAGCACTTTAGCTTCGGCGTCATTTAAAATAAATTGCGCTTGTTCGAGCGTACTTGTTGGATAAATAGGAACAATTACCGCCCTAGCCTTTAAACTAGCTAAATCAGCACACGTCCACTGCGGGCAATTTTGTGCAAGAATGGCACATTTATCTTGGACTGATACACCAAGCTTTATTAGTGCTTTTGCCAGTTTATCGGTCTGTTCTTCAAGCTTCTGCCAAGTTACAAGGTTCCATGGAGCTTGAATTTCAAAACCTTCCAACGCAATTTTATCTGCGCGTTGTTGAGCTTGGTGTTTAAACAAACGAATAAGATGATAAGCATCAAGAGACATAAATAGATTCCAGTTGAGCGTACAGGTGTTTCGATTTGGCGCAATATTACCCTATAAAAAGAAAAAAGCGAAACAGTTGTAAGCTCAAAGAACACAAATGAGGAAAATAATTTAATACAAACAAAAGGCTTTATGGATGGCAATCTTACGCCAAAATGCAAAAAGCCCCGATCACTTCTGATCGGGGCTTTCTTATTTGGAGCGACACACGAGGTTCCCTGCTTTATGGACTAGGCGTGACCTCAACCTTGGCAAGGTTACACTCTACCAACTGAGTTAGTATCCAGTGCAGAGCCCGAACCTCGAAATCACAAATCCTTAAACGTAAAAAAGCCCGTTCATTTCTGAACGAGCTTTCTTGTTTGGAGCGACACACGAGGTTCCCTGCTTTTATGAACTAGGCGTGACCTCAACCTTGGCAAGGTTGCGCTCTATCAGCTACACTAATTTCGTTCAAAGATCTCGAACCTCGAAATTGACACATCTATAAATGCAAAAAGCCCCGACCACTTCTGATCGGGGCTTTCTTATTTGGAGCGACACACGAGGTTCGAACTCGTGACCTCAACCTTGGCAAGGTTGCGCTCTACCAGCTGAGCTAGTGTCGCATTTGCTACATAATATGTAGACTTTATAGATGGTGCCCCGGGCCGGACTTGAACCGGCACAGCGCGAACGCCGAGGGATTTTAAATCCCTTGTGTCTACCAATTCCACCACCAGGGCACGCAATTCTTTATTGCGATGCCATAACTGAAACGTTAGAACACCATCTGATATCGATTATGACAATCCATATCGCAAAATTTGGAGCGACACACGAGGTTCGAACTCGTGACCTCAACCTTGGCAAGGTTGCGCTCTACCAGCTGAGCTAGTGTCGCTTTATCTCAATGTTAGCAAGATAATGGAGGCGCCTCCCGGAGTCGAACCGAGGTCCACGGATTTGCAATCCGCTGCATAGCCACTCTGCCAAGGCGCCTTACCTTGCAAAGAACTTAACTCTTTCGAATTATGTCGCGTTCCTCTTGAGTACGGGATGGCATTTTACGGATTAAGCCAAGCACGTCAACACTATTTTTCGATTTTTAAATCGTTTGTCTATTTTGCAGTCAAAAACCGTTATATCGCACATTTTAACGCCTAATTTTGTCT
The DNA here is from genome assembly GCF_030161215.1 of Vibrio algivorus. Taxonomy (NCBI): domain Bacteria; kingdom Pseudomonadati; phylum Pseudomonadota; class Gammaproteobacteria; order Vibrionales; family Vibrionaceae; genus Vibrio; species Vibrio algivorus. The sequence goes on along the minus strand of NZ_BSPV01000004.1, from coordinate 303,921 downwards.
ATATTTTTGTCAGAAAATTGAGACAAATTTTTATCTACCTAAACCAAAAAGCCCTGCATAATCTTTCTTAAGAGTATGCAGGGCTCAGATAATTCAATTTTCAAGTGACTTAATTAATCGCCCTCGCTCGCGAGTAGATCCCCTTTGGCCGCTTTCAAATATTGATACATCGACCAATACGTCAGAGCTGTCGCAATATATAAGGTGATATAACCTAGCCATACCATCCAATCATCATAACGCCAGATCAGCACCCAAAGTGCAAACATTTGCGATAATGTCTTCCATTTGCCAATCCAAGAAACTGCAACGCTGGCTCGCTTGCCAATCTCTGCCATCCACTCACGTAGTGCTGAAATAATAATTTCACGCGCAATCATGGTCGCAGCCGGAATGGTAATCCAAATGGTATGATAATGTTCGGTAATAAGAATAAGTGTTGCGGCAACCATTACTTTATCGGCAACAGGGTCTAAAAAAGCGCCAAAACGAGACGTTTGACCTAATTTTCTTGCTAACACTCCATCGAGCCAATCGGTAAACCCTGCAACCCAAAACACCATTGCAGCAGCAAAAGGCGCCCATGCATAAGGTAGATAGAAAACTGCAACGAAAACAGGAATTAACGCAAGTCGAAGTAAAGTTAAAATGTTTGGTATTGTAAATCGCATAATTACGTCTCTTGGAGAGTGCGGCTTAATGTTGCGTTAAAACGTCTAGGGTTTCAATGCTTCATGGATGATTTCTGCCAAAGATTTACTGATCCCAGGAACTTTGGCTATTTCTTCTACAGTTGCTCGTTTTAATTCTTGTATACCACCCATATATTTCAACAAAGCTTGGCGACGTTTAGGGCCTACGCCTTCAATACCTTCTAAAGAACTGGTTCTTCTGGTTTTGGCTCTTTTAGCACGATGACCACTGATCGCATGATTATGGCTTTCATCACGAATATGCTGAATCAAATGTAATGCTGGTGCATCACTCGGTAAGTTAAATTCTTCACCAGTAACTTTAATTAGGGTTTCTAACCCCGGCTTTCTGGTGACACCTTTGGCTATACCAATTAGCTCTGGTTTTTTCGGCCAATCTTGCCAATGTTTTTGGATTATCTCATAAGCACGGTTAAGTTGTCCCTTACCGCCGTCAATAAAAATCACATCCGGTATCTTTTCGGCATAGATTTCATCAGTATATTGCTGTTTGGAATAACGACGTTCTAACACCTGCCCCATCGCAGCATAATCATCACCGCCTGTAATGCCTTCAATATTGTAGCGGCGGTACTCTTGCTTGACCGGCCCTTCACGGTTGAAGACGACACAAGAAGCAATAGTACTTTCCCCCATGGTATGGCTGATGTCGAAACATTCCATACGTTCAATACGCTCCATACCAAACTCAGTTTCAAGTTCTTTAACTCGCTGATTAACTGTCATTTTATGGCTAATCTTCGAAGTTAACGCACTGCGAGCATTGGTGTTGGCCAAATTAAGGTAACGACCTCGAATCCCTCTAGGGCTAACATGGAAAGTGACTTTACGGCCGGCAATTTCGGTTAAGGCTGTTTGTAATGGGCTTTCATCATCAAATAGATCGGCGTTATAAGTAATACGAGTAGGAATAGTCGACGCTTCATTATGGCTTAAATAATACTGATTCAAGAAGCTCGAAAATACTTCATGATCATCAGTATTATTAGGGATTTTAGGGAAGTGACTACGACTACCTAATACTTTACCTTGCCTAATCATTAAAATATGAACGCAAGCCAGACCATTTTCTTTAGCAAAGCCGATTACATCCATGTCTTCCGCACTGTCGTTGGATACCGATTGTTGCTCTTGCACTCGACGAATCGCTTGAATTTGATCACGGTACTTAGCCGCTTTTTCAAACGCTAAAGCTTGACTTGCCTCGTCCATCTTTTGAATTAAAGCATTCAGCACAAGATCATCTTTTCCTTGCAAGAATAAGCGGACATAGTTGACGCTTTCCGCATATTCTTCATCACTAATCAGACCTTTAACACAAGGGCCTGAACAGCGTTCAATTTGATACATCAAGCACGGCCTAGTGCGATTAGCATAAATGCTGTCTTCACATTGGCGAACTGGAATGATTTTTTGTAATAGATGAAGCGTTTCTCTTACTGCCCCCGCATCTGGATAAGGACCGAAATACTCCCCCTTCCTTTTTTTTGCGCCGCGATGGTAGGCAAGACGAGGATGCTTATGCTTAGTAATTAAAATATAGGGATAAGATTTATCATCCCTTAATAACACATTGTATTTAGGAAGATATTGCTTAATGTAGTTGTGTTCTAAAATTAAAGCCTCGGTTTCAGTATGTGTTACCGTGACATCAACTTTGGCAATATGACTAACGAGAGCTTTGGTTTTTTCGTTATCTAGATTTTTACGAAAATAACTGGAAAGGCGTTTGAATAGATTTTTTGCTTTACCGACATAAATAACATCAGCCTCAGCGTTATACATACGATAAACGCCGGGCTGGTCAGAAACTGTCGATAGAAAAGAAGCTGAATCAAACAGTTCAGGCACTACAGAGTCTCTGTATTTATCATGCCATAACGAATTGCGAGATGCGTTAACTCCACATCACCACTAATATCGAGCTTGCTAAACAGGCGGTAGCGATAGCTATTTACCGTCTTAGGGCTAAGATTAAGCTGCTCAGATATATCCGTTACCTTCTGTCCTTTGGTGATCATCATCATGATCTGTAGTTCACGTTCAGATAGTTCTTTAAATGGGTTATCTGAAGGCGCTGAAAATTGACTCAATGCCATCTGTTGCGCTATTTCAGGCGAAATATAACGCTGACCGCTGTTGACCATTCTAATCGCATTAACCATTTCATCTGGCGCAGCACCTTTGGTTAAATAACCGGCCGCCCCCGCTTGCATGACTTTGGTTGGAAATGGATTTTCAGTATGTATTGTTAGAACAATGATTTTAATATCAGGATTGAAACGTAAAATTTTCTTGGTGGCTTCAAGACCACCAATACCTGGCATATTCATATCCATCAAAATAACGTCCGCGTGATTAGCACGGCACCATTTTACAGAATTCTCACCACTGTCAGCTTCCCCTACTACTTTCATTCCACGGACGTCTTCAATTATACGTCGAATCCCTGTGCGAACCAGTTCGTGATCATCTACAAGGAAAACATTTATCACTCTTGTATCTCCACACTTGGATTATCGCTAGGCCAGTATTACTTATTATTTACTGGCCGCTACATACTAACTTATTTATGGCCACAAAATGAGTGTTAATCTCAGAATCCGTGCTATTTTGTGACCAACCCACAGTAGATATTATCTACTATGTGAGCAAATGATTTACACCCACTTAAAGTAAGCTTTATGAAATCAAGTAATTACAAATGTATTATTAATGGTTTACTCAGGAATGCAAGATCGGATTTGATATAAATATTACCATTTTGAGTATAGTCCTATTTTAGGCTTCTAATCTGTCTATTTTCCAATCAAAACAAATCGAAACTCGCACCACGCCCAATCAGTTTGTTATCATATTACTTCTTAATAACTCGGGATAGGTTTTCACTTGAATGGTTCATCAGATATAAATAGCGCCAATATTGATCAAGGCTTTGTATTGACGCGACAGGCTCGTGATTTACACCATTCTGGCTTCCAAACACAAATAGAACTTTGGGTGGCAACCGATAACGGCCCAACACAATTATTAATTGCCGCTGAGCGTAGTGTGTTTTTTGTTTTACAAGAACATCAACAGACTGTTAGCAATACATTAAAGCAGCAGAGCATACCATTTGAAATTCATCCCGTTGCACTCAAAACCTTTAGTCAACAACCGATTTGTGCCTGTTACTTTGGCAACATTCAATTAGCTAACCAAGCTAAAAATCTCTTAACTCAATCGAATATTGACTGTTTTGAAGATGATATCCGCCTGACCGATCGCTACTTAATGGAACGATTTATTCGCGGTGGCATTCAATTTACAGGCCAGTTTTCGCAACATAAACATTATAAGAAAGTAACACAGGCCCTCTGTAAATCGGCATCCTACCAGCCTAATCTCACGGTTGTTTCTTTAGATCTCGAATGTTCAGAAAAAGGCATTTTGTACTCAGTTGGCCTCGACTCAAAAATGGACAGCCGAGTCATCATGATTGGCTCCCCACAAGAGTACGATGCAGAAATTAACATTCAATGGGTAGAAAACGAATACGCCCTATTAAAAGCTTTAGTCGATTGGTTTGAACAATTTGATCCCGATATCATCATTGGATGGAATGTCATTGATTTTGACTGTCGATTATTAGCCAAGCGAGCAGAATGGCATAAACTACCGCTGAAATTAGGTCGAGCACAACAAAAACTGTATTTCAGGCAATCCAATAATACTCAGCAAGGTTTTGTTTCTATTCCAGGCCGAGTGGTTTTAGATGGTATCGATACCTTAAAAACTGCGACCTATCACTTTAATTCTTGGGCGTTAGAATCTGTAGCTCAAAGCTTACTCGGTGAAGGAAAAATCATCCATGATCCGTTTAACCGCATGGATGAAATTAATCGCCAATTCCGCGAAGATAAAATATCTCTCGCCACTTACAATCTTCAAGATTGCCGTTTAGTTACGCGTATTTTTGAAAAAACTCATTTACTGCAATTTGCGATTGAACGCTCACGGTTAACCGGTGTAGAACTGGATCGTATTGGCGGCTCAGTGGCTGCCTTTACCAATTTATATTTGCCCCAATTGCACCGTGCCGGTTATATCGCGCCAAATCTCCACTCTGAAAATTGGTTCGCAAGTCCTGGAGGCTATGTGATGGATTCCGATCCTGGGCTCTATCATTCTGTGTTAGTGCTTGATTTCAAATCCCTCTACCCTTCAATTATTCGCACTTTTCTTATTGATCCTATGGGATTAGTTGAAGGCTTAAAGCTTGAGATTGGCAAAGAAGAGCATCAAGCCGTTGCTGGATTTCGTGGTGGACAATTTCACCGTAGCAAACACTTTCTGCCTAACATGATTGAAGAGCTGTGGGCTGCGCGAGATGTTGCCAAGAAAAATAATGAAGCGGCTTTTTCTCAAGCCATTAAGATCATCATGAATTCATTTTACGGTGTACTTGGCTCTTCTGGTTGCCGCTTCTTTGATACTAGGCTTGCTTCTTCTATTACCATGCGTGGCCATGAGATCATGAAACAAACTCGAATATTAATCGAAGAACAAGGTTATCAAGTAATTTATGGAGATACCGACTCTTTATTTGTCTCTTTAATTAAACCTCACAATCAACAACAAGCCGACCAAATTGGCCAAAACCTGATTAAAGATATTAACCAATGGTGGGTGCAACACATTAAAGATGAATATAACCTGCAATCTGCACTAGAGCTTGAATACGAAACCCATTATCAACGGTTTTTAATGCCGACCATTCGCGGCTCGGAAACCGGTTCGAAAAAACGCTATTGCGGCCTCATCAATACTAATGGAAAGGAAAAAATGATATTTAAAGGACTAGAAAGTGCTCGCACTGACTGGACACCATTATCACATCACTTCCAACATAAGTTGTATTCGATGATCTTTCATGATGAAGACCCACAAGCCTTTATTCGCCAATATGTTGAGGATACTCAAAATGGGGTTTATGACGATGATCTTGTCTATCAAAAGCGCCTACGTCGAAAATTAAATGAATATCAGAAAAATATTCCACCACAAGTCAGAGCAGCTCGATTAGCTGATGCCAAAAATGCTCACCTAGGACGCCCTTTACAGTATCAAAATAAAGGAAGAATCGAATATCTGTTCACACTCAATGGTCCAGAGCCCAAAGATTACTTAGAAAGTCCTATCGACTATCAACACTATATTGATAAACAGATTAAACCGGTTGCCGATGCGATTCTGCCTTTTATCGGCTTAGATTTTGAGTCAATCATCGCCCCCCAAATTGGTCTATTTTAATATATACCCAAGTGACTTCAATATGCAGAATTCAGAGCTATCATCTAAACCTTTAGGCAAGCTAAACTCATGGTGCCTCATTCTCTTGTCACCTCACTGCAACTCCAATTACTTTGGGTATAACCTAAACTCATAATTATTTTTGGCGTTAAGCTCAGATCGTGATATTTTCTCGCTCATATACCAACAAATGTAGAGCCTCTGTGCTCCTTGATTAATATTCAGGAAAAATCATGCCTAAAGCTAGTGAAATTAAAAAAAATGCCGTTGTAGAACTAAACGGTCGTGTATTCTCTGTACGTGAAATCAGCAAATTAACGCCAAGCGGTCGTGCGGGTGCAAGTCTTTACCGTATGCGTATGTACGATGTAGCCACTGGTGCTAAATCAGATGAGAGCTTCAAAGCTGATGAAATCTTAACTCTGGCTGACTTTAGTCGTCACAGTGTAATGTTCTCGTACATTGATGGTGATGAGTATGTATTCATGGATAATGAAGACTACACCCCTTATCACTTCAATAAAGCCACAATTGAAGACGAAGCATTGTTCTTTAACGAAGAAACTCAAGGTTTAAGCGTGGTTATCGTCAATGACAAACCTGTAGCGGTTGAGCTTCCTTCAAGTGTTGAGTTAGAAATCGTGGAGACATCACCTTCGATTAAAGGTGCATCAGCAAGTGCTCGTACTAAGCCTGCAACGCTATCTACTGGCCTTATTGTTCAAGTACCTGAATACATTTCAGGCGGCGATAAAATTAAAATCAACACAGCTGAACGTAAGTTCATGGGTCGTGCTGACTAATCATTAAAAAAATAAGAGCGACCAATTGCGATAAATTGATCGCTTTTATATACCCAAGTCACCTCAAGGTACAAGTTACTCGGGTATATACCCAAGTGACTTCAATATGCAGAATTCAGAGCTATCATCCAAACCTTTAGGCAAGGAAGATTGGCGAAGGAATGTAGGCACCTTTCAAACCAATCTGACGCGGCATAAAGGTTTGAATGAAGCTCCCGAAGGGCAAGTTAAAACAAGCTCTATGCTACGTTAAATTGAACAGAGATAGAATCACTATGATCATATTCAATTTACCTTGCCTAAAGCTTGTTTTATTCTTGCTGAAACTCGCATCTTGAAGTTACTTGGGTATAAACACATCAATCAAATATATTTAAGGCAATAATGACAGATTTAATCTCTTACGATGACGTAATCGAAGTCGGCTATGACATCTTTTTGGAAATGGCACCAGACAATTTAGAAGCTGCAGATGTTCTCTTATTCACAATGCAATTTGAAGAGCGTGGCGCAGCTGAAGTAGTAGAAACTGGTGACGACTGGGGTCAACATGTTGGCTTTAATGTAGATAAAGAGACGTACGCTGAAGTAAAAGTAGGATTAGTCAATGAAGCTGATGATGCTTTGGATGATGTGTTTGCTCGCATGCTAATTAGTCGCGATCCTGACAATAAGTTTTGCCATATTTTATGGAAAAGAGATTAACCTCTTTTCCATAAGCACATAATGAACAAAGGGCCCATCAAAATCACTTGATGGGCCCTTTTAATATGTTTAATCAATGTGTCAATTATTGACGAGTTTTTGGCTTACCTGCGGTAGACGATGGCTTACGACGATTCGTCTGCTTACCTTGACGACCACCGACTGCTTCACCATTGTTAACTTTATTGGTTGTCGTACCTTTTGTCGCGACATTACCGCGAGAAGCATTACGTCCACGACCTTTTGGAGCAGTTGAGCGCTCTTCATGACGCTTCACTGCGCGACGAATCTTCTGACCGCGAGAACGCTCACGTTTACGAGAATGCTTATCAGGATCAATCAGTGTTTCACGTTCAGGTTTTAACTCAACCATTTCGCGTAAGTAGTTAACTTCTTTGAGCTCAAGTTCAACCCAGCCACCACGCGGTAATGCTTTCTCTAGGAAAATATCACCATAGCGAACACGCTTCAGACGGCTGACCGTTACGCCTTGAGATTCCCACAAACGACGAACTTCACGATTACGACCTTCAGTGATCATCACGTAGAAAGTATGGTTCATTCCTTCGCCACCGGCGTAGACAACATCTTCAAAACGTGCCATGCCATCTTCAAGTTCAACACCACGAGTCACGTTGCGAACCATGTCTTCGTTAACTTCACCAAATACTCGTACTAAGTATTCACGCTCAACTTGACGGCTTGGGTGCATTAAGCGGTTAGCGAGTTCGCCATCGGTTGTAAATAGTAATAAACCACCCGTGTTGGCATCAAGACGACCAACTGAAACCCAACGAGAACCCTTAATTTTTGGTAAGCGATCAAATACTGTACGACGACCTTCTGGATCGTGTCGAGTACAAAGCTCCCCTTCTGGCTTATTATAAGCAAGAACTCGGCAAATCACTTCTTCAGAATCTTTTACTGACACTTTATGGCCGTCAATACGAACGATGGCATTTTCATCTTCCAATCGATCGCCTAGTTTGGCCACTTGTCCATTAATGCTCACACGGCCAGCTTGAATCATCGCTTCTAATTCACGACGAGAGCCATTGCCTGCACGGGCTAAAATCTTCTGTAACTTTTCGCTCATTTATATACCTATTATTCGTCGACTTCACAGCCGTCTTCATTGTTTCATTCAAAATAAACTTTATAAAACAATAAATTAAAATTAGTTTCTTTTCTTTAACTATCATAAGATGCAGAAAAGGCAGCAAAGTATACACTAGTTTAGTAAATAGCTGAATGTTTAAACGACAAAGCCCCACAATTAAATGTAGGGCATAAACTAGGGTCTGTTGACTTTATTCAAATGGCGTTGGATCGCCTGCACCACGACGAGCAATCACCATTTCATCATCGCTAAAATCAATAACTGTTGTTGGTTGCTCACCTAAAAAACCACCGTTCATGATCAAATCAACTGAATGCTCTAATTTGTCACGAATATCTTCTGGATCAGACTCTGCATAATCATTACCCGGTAAAATTAAGGTCGTCGACATTAACGGTTCACCTAATGCTTCCAGTAAATCCAACGCAATCTTATTATCTGGAACACGAATACCAATCGTTTTTCGTTTCGCATTCATTAAACGGCGCGGTACTTCTTTGGTTCCTTTAAAAATAAAGGTATACGCACCTGGGGTATTATTTTTCAAAAGGCGAAACGCTGTATTATCGATACGTGCATAAAGCGATAACTCAGAAAGGTCACGACATAATAAAGTAAAGTTATGCTTATCATCGATTTTACGAATACGGCAAATACGCTCTAATGCGGTTTTATTTTCAAGCTGACAACCTAGCGCATAACCAGAATCCGTAGGATAAACAATAACGCCACCATTGCGAATGATCGCAACCGCTTGATTAATCAAACGAGCTTGTGGGTTTTCTGGGTGTAGATAAAAAAATTGGCTCATTGATACTCCTAATTGAGATAAAGATTAAGTCTAAGATTCGATTTTCGACTCAATCACATTGGCGAGATCAGATTCACTCTCTATTGGGCTTAGGTTTAGGCTTTATCTGCCCCAAACTCTAAATGTGCAATCTGCTGCCAATCTTTCCAAACTGGTTCAACACCAGACGGTAACCATAAATTACGACCAAGCTCTGTCCATGGGGATGGGTAGTGAAAATCAGATCCTTGCGAAGCAAGCAAGCCATTTTCAATCGCGTAGTCGGCTAATGTTCTTCTTTCTTGTTGAGCTTGCTGAGGTTGAGCGACTTCCATCGCGTCACCGCCAGCGGCCACGAATGCTGCAATTAAACGCTTCAACCATTTAGCTGTCAATTGATAACGCCCCGGATGCGCTAAAACCGCCACGCCACCTGCAGCATGTATTGCGGAAACAGCGTCTTCAATGCTGCACCACACTGGTGGAACATACCCCGGATTATTTCGTGTTAAATACTTCTTAAATACCTGCTGCATGGTTTTCGCATAACCATTTTCAACTAGCCATTTAGCAAAATGAGAACGAGTAATCGACGCTCCACTGGCAATCGCCTGAACTTCTTCTAACACCCCTTCTCTAGTGTGTTTTGCTAAGCGAGCAGCCATTAATTCAGAACGTTCCATACGTCGTTGTTTTTGCGATTCAATTAATTGCTGCAATTTTGGATGTTGAATATCAATATCCAAACCAACAATATGAATATCTTTATTCTGCCATACCGTCGAAAGCTCAATACCAGTGATCAAATGCAAAGGTAGAGATTGCTTAGCAATATAATCTTGTGCCATAGGAATCGCATCAACGCTATCGTGATCGGTGATCGCTAAAACATCTAAGTTCATTTCAACTGCACGATCGAGTAGTTGCTGCGGACTTAACCGTCCATCAGAACATGTCGTGTGACTGTGTAGATCGATTCTCATGAAAATAAATGGCCTTACACTGAAATTATTAAATAAAAAAGCTTGACTCAAAACCAACGAACTAGTTTACTAGTACACAAGAACTTAAGGGATAACCCGACAGATACAGCGGAGGCGAATATGACAAGCAATGTGTTACAAGATAATAACATTATTCTAAATCGTACTGTAGTTCATTCTCGTCGTTTATCTGAGGAGGTATCTTCTATAATTGCTATTTCACTTAACCATTGGCGCACTTGGCGTATTTCATCGTGGCAATGGGCAACTTAGTGAGTAATATTCAGCTCTCTCATTTTAATTAAGCCCGCCTTATTCTGCGGGCTTTTTATTGCTTCATTGTCAATCGAATACTTTATAAACAATGCCATCTTTTTCATTTAACCAATGCCACAAAATTCAGATAAAACACGTGAGCAACTAAGAAAATATGGTAAACCAAGGCTTATGCGGTTATATCTCTACTACTTGCACTTATAAATCTACATAGCAGCGATAAACTTGTGAAAGCAAACGGAATTTTAATAAAAGATTAAAGGAAGTCTTATGAATAAGGCAGCAAAGATTCATCAAGATAAGATCAACCACAAACACCCAATTGAGGTGTTTCAAGTGGACACCCCTTACCTCGAAGACCCGACGCAAGTTTTTCATGCTTTGTGTGTCAATGATAACGCGCTTGAGACCCAAAACAGTTTATTGCTTGAAAGTGCCGAAATTAGCTCAAAAGAGAACCTAAAAAGCCTACTTCTTATTGATGCAGCAGTACGTATTGAATGCCGTGGACACCGAGTTACCATGACAGCGAAAAGCTTGAATGGTCAAAACTTATTACAAGCGATCAAAGCAAACTTAACCAGTAGTGTATTAACTCAAGCAACCGACAAAGCCCTAACCCTTTCTTTCGATGCACCGAATGATGCAATTGATGAAGATTCTCGCCTACGTCAATCTTCTAGCTTTGATGCTCTACGTGTTGTGCAACACAGCTTTGATTTACTGCAACTTCCTGATTCACTCGGTGCCAATAAAAAGCTCGCTATCTTTATTGGTGGTTCGTTTGCTTATGACCTGGTCGCCAATTTTGAAAACCTAGGTGATGCGAAATCAATTGATAACTGTCCTGATTATGTTTTCTACGTAGCAGAAACTTTGATGATTTTCGATCACCAAACCCAACATTGTAGTGTGCAAGCAACAGCCTTTAATAGCACCAACAGTATCCAAGCGGAATTAAAACAACGCTTAGCAAACATTGCAGAACACTGCACCGACGTTGCCCCATTACCACAAGCAACAGAAGTCGCCGACATGTCGGTTGAAACCAATATTTCTGATAAAGACTTTTGCCAGATCGTTCGTGACTTAAAAGAGTTTGTAGTGAAAGGTGATATTTTCCAAGTAGTTCCATCACGCCGCTTTTCACTGCCTTGTCCATCCCCGCTTGCTGCATATAAAGCCTTAAAACAAAGCAACCCAAGCCCATACATGTTCTACATGAAAGATGAGCTATTTACTTTATTCGGAGCTTCACCAGAAAGCGCATTGAAATACGATGCAGATAACGAGCAAATCGAAATCTACCCGATTGCCGGTACCCGTCGTCGTGGAAAAAATTCCGATGGCTCGATCAACTTTGATCTTGATAGTCGTATCGAATTGGAGCTACGTAACGATAAAAAAGAAAATGCTGAACATATGATGTTAGTCGATCTCGCACGTAATGATGTCGCAAGAATTGCCACGGCAGGTTCTCGTCATGTAGCCGATTTACTGAAAGTCGACCGTTATAGCCATGTAATGCATTTAGTATCACGAGTAGTTGGCGAATTACGTTGTGACCTTGATGCACTGCACGCCTACCAAGCTTGTATGAATATGGGGACATTAACCGGCGCACCAAAAATTCGCGCAATGCAATTGATTCGCGATGTAGAACAACAACGCCGCGGCACTTATGGCGGCGCTGTTGGCTACTTAACCGGTGAAGGTGACCTTGATACTTGTATCGTGATTCGCTCAGCTTATGTTGAAAATGGTGTTGCCCATGTACAGGCTGGTGCCGGAGTGGTGTTTGATTCAGACCCTCAATCGGAAGCCGATGAAACCCGAGGTAAAGCGCAAGCCTGTATTAGTGCCATTCAACTCGCGCATCAAGCAAACTCAACTCACAGTCAACAAGATTAAGGTGATAATCATGGCGAACATTCTTTTTATTGATAACTTTGATTCATTCACCTATAACCTCGTTGACCAATTTCGCACACTAGGCCATGAGGTTACTATTTATCGTAATAGTTTATCCGCAGAAACTATTGAACAAGCGGTTAAACAACTAGAAAACCCAGTAGTTGTACTTTCACCAGGACCAGGCGCACCTTCTGAAGCAGGTTGTATGCCAGAATTAATTCAACGCTTAAAAGGTAAAGTACCAATGATAGGTATTTGTCTAGGGCATCAAGCAATTGTTGAAGCCTACGGTGGCACAGTGGCTGGTGCAGGTGAAATCATTCATGGCAAAGTATCAATGATGGTGCATGACAATCACCCCACCTACCAAAACCTTCCATCTCCTTTTGCGATAGCACGTTATCATTCTTTAGTCGCTACTCATGTAAGTGATGCGCTCACAGTAACCGCGCAAGTTGATGGGTTAGTCATGTCTGTCGTTGAAGAAAATCACAAAGTCTGTGGCTTTCAATTTCACCCTGAATCCATCATGACAACTTATGGCGCAACATTACTTGAAAATACGATCCGCTGGGCTTTAGAAAAATAAGCCGTCAGCCACGAAAGAATTATAAGGACATGACCATGCAAAATATCATCGACAAACTGTATGCCCAGAGCGATTTAACTGAACAAGAAAGCCACACCCTATTTGATACCATTATCAAAGGCGAAATGGACCCGATTCTATTAGGCGCAGTATTAACCGCATTAAAAATTAAAGGCGAAACGCCACAAGAAATCGCCGGAGCTGCACAAGCATTATTGGTGAATGCTTCTCCATTCCCGGCGATTGAAGGTGATTTTGCCGATATCGTAGGCACAGGTGGTGATGGTTCCAATACCATCAACATTTCAACGACTGCTGCTTTTGTTGCTGCCGCTTGCGGGGTAAAAATCGCCAAACATGGTAACCGTGGTGTATCGAGTAAATCAGGCTCTTCTGACCTACTCGACTCTTTTGGCATTAACCTAGCAATGAGCCCAGAGGATACAAAGTCTGCGGTTGAAAATATTGGGGTAGCATTCTTATTCGCACCGCAATATCACGGAGGTGTACGCCACGCGATGCCGGTACGCCAAGCCATGAAGACTCGCACTATTTTTAACTTACTTGGCCCTTTAATTAATCCTGCTCGCCCAAACATTGAATTAATGGGCGTGTATGATGAAAGCCTAGTACGCCCTATCGCCAAAACCATGGCAAGTATGGGCATGAAACGTGCTGCAGTGGTACATGGTAGTGGACTTGATGAAGTCGCGATTCATGGCCCAACACTGGTAAATGAAATCGTAAACGGAGAAATTATTGAATACACCTTAACGCCAGAAGATTTTGGAGTAAATTGTCACCCACTTGAGGCAATTAAAGGTGGCGAACCAGAAGAGAACCGTGCCATTATCACTAAAATTTTAAATGGCGAAGGAACTGAAGCTCAAGTATCTGCCGTTGCAGTTAATGTTGCACTACTGTTACGTCTATTTGGTCAAGAAGACTTAAAAGCCAATACCCAACAAGCCATTAATGTAATGAACTCAGGTAAAGCGTACCAGCTTGTTACTCAACTTGCCGCGCACGGATAGGAGAAAAAAATTGGAAACCGTATTAGCAAAAATCGTCGCGGATAAACGCATTTGGGTCGAAGAACGCAAAGCCCAGCAACCTTTAGAATCATTCAAACAAGATTTACAGCCAAGCGACCGTGATTTTTATCAAGCGTTGCACACTGGCAAGACTGAATTCATTTTAGAGTGCAAAAAGGCATCGCCATCAAAAGGCCTGATCCGTGAAGATTTCAATTTAGACTACATTGCATCGGTCTACGCCAATCACGCTAGTGCCATTTCAGTATTAACCGATGAAAAATACTTCCAGGGCGATTTCAATTTTTTACCTCAAGTCCGCAGGCAAGTCACTCAACCTGTCTTGTGTAAAGATTTTATGATCGACGAGTACCAAGTATACCTTGCTCGCCATTACCAAGCGGATGCGATTTTGTTAATGCTTTCAGTACTTAACGATCAAGAATACCAGCAGCTAGCACAAGTGGCTCGTTCATTAGACTTAGGAATTTTAACCGAAGTCAGTAATGAAGAAGAATTGGAACGTGCAATTGCATTAAAAGCGCCAGTTGTCGGTATTAACAACCGTAATTTACGCGACCTATCTATTACTCTTGAACGAACGAAAGAACTCGCGCCTCGTTTATCAAAAGATACGGTAGTGATTTCTGAATCAGGCATACACAACCATCAGCAAGTAAAAGAGCTATCACTGTTCGCTAATGGTTTCTTAATCGGTAGCTCTTTGATGTCAGAAGACAACTTAGAAGTGGCGGTTCGTCGTGTCATTCTAGGTGAAAACAAAGTTTGTGGATTGACTCATCCAGACGATGCTAACTTAGCCTACCGCTCTGGTAGTGTTTACGGTGGTCTAATTTTTGCTCCAAAATCTAAACGTCGTGTCAGCATAGAAGATGCACGCTTGATAATGAGCGGCGCACCGTTACATTATGTTGGTGTGTTTCAAAATCAGTCGATGGATGAAGTGGCTCAAACCGCTAATCAACTGGGTCTGGCAGCGGTTCAACTTCACGGCGCAGAAACACAAGTACAAGTCGCTGAATTGCGCCGACTACTACCAAAAAGCGTTAAAATTTGGAAAGCGTATGGCGTGTCCGATCAGCTACCAACATTATTCGAACAACACATCGATAAACATTTATTAGATTCTCAAGTAGGTAATCAATCAGGAGGAACTGGAATGAGTTTTGATTGGGACCTTTTAAATAAAGGCAATACATCAACTAGCCATCGTCAAAGCATTATGATAGCAGGCGGCTTATCACCGGATAATATCGAAGAAGCCGCACAACTTGGTTGTATCGGTTTAGATCTTAACTCTGGCGTTGAAAGTGAACCCGGTAAAAAAGATCCACAGAAACTGCAAGCCGCTTTTCAGGCATTAAGAAATTATTAAATCAATGACACGACTCTTGATAACCCGTCACTGATAATTAACAAGGATTATATTTTTATGGCTAAGTTAGATGCCTATTTTGGTGAGTACGGTGGGCAATATGTACCACAAATTTTAGTTCCAGCTCTGGACCAACTTGAACAAGCGTTTATTGATGCTCAACAAGATCCTGAATTTCAAGCTGAGTTTATGGGATTACTGCAAGAATATGCAGGCCGCCCTACTGCATTAACTTTATGTCGCAACATGACAAAAGGCACCAAAACCAAACTGTACCTAAAGCGCGAAGACCTACTACACGGTGGTGCACATAAAACCAACCAAGTACTTGGCCAAGCTCTATTGGCTAAGCGCATGGGTAAAAAAGAAATCATTGCAGAAACCGGTGCAGGTCAACACGGTGTTGCCACTGCTCTGGCTTGTGCTTTGCTAGATTTAAAATGCAAAGTCTATATGGGTGCAAAAGATGTTGAGCGTCAAAGCCCGAACGTTTTCCGCATGCGCATGATGGGCGCTGAAGTGATCCCTGTACATTCAGGTTCTGCAACCTTAAAAGATGCGTGTAATGAAGCATTACGTGATTGGTCTGCCAGCTATGATAAAGCGCACTACCTACTTGGTACTGCTGCTGGTCCACACCCTTTCCCAACCATAGTGCGTGAATTCCAACGCATGATTGGTGAAGAAACCAAAAATCAAATTCTTGCTCGTGAAGGTCGATTACCAGATGCAGTAATTGCTTGTGTCGGTGGTGGCTCAAATGCGATTGGTATGTTTGCCGATTTCATTGAAGAAGCCGATGTTCGCCTAATTGGTGTAGAGCCTGCCGGTAAAGGTATTGATACCGACCAACATGGCGCACCACTTAAACATGGTACTACCGGAATTTTCTTTGGGATGAAATCACCATTGATGCAAGATGAAAATGGCCAAATTGAAGAGTCTTACTCTGTATCAGCCGGGTTAGACTTTCCATCAGTCGGCCCACAACACGCTCATTTGAACTCAATTGGCCGTGCTCAGTATGAATCAATCACCGATGATGAAGCTCTTGATTGCTTCCAAAGCTTGGCGCGTAATGAAGGTATTATCCCTGCTCTAGAATCGGCCCATGCTCTTGCTTACGCGGTAAAAATGGCGCAAAACGAACCAGAAAAAGAACAATTGTTAGTCGTAAACCTATCAGGTCGTGGTGATAAAGATATCTTCACAGTACAAGCGATTTTAGATGAGAAAGGAGCGGAATAATGGACCGTTATCAGCAATTATTTACTCAGCTCAATAAAAAGAATCAAGGTGCATTTGTTCCTTTCGTCACCATTGGCGATCCTAACCCTGAGCAATCATTGGCGATTATTCAGACCTTAGTCGATGCGGGTGCCGATGCGTTAGAGTTAGGCTTTCCTTTTTCTGATCCTTCCGCTGATGGTCCAACAATTCAAGGTGCCAATATTCGTGCATTAGAATCGAATACAACGCCAAGTATCTGTTTTGATTTAATCAGTAAAATTCGTGCACAACATCCAGACACACCAATTGGTTTACTCGTTTATGCCAATCTCGTGTACGTACGCGGCCTAGATGATTTCTATGCTCGCTGCCAACAAGCTGGTGTTGATTCCGTGTTGGTTGCCGATGTTCCAACCGGTGAAAGTGAACCATTTGTAAAAGCAGCCAAAGCACATGGTATTCATCCCATCTTTATTGCGCCGCCAAATGGTAGCCCTGAAACACTAGAGCAAGTTGCAAACCTCGGCGGAGGTTATACCTACCTACTATCTCGCGCAGGTGTAACGGGTACGGAAACCAAAGCTGGAATGCCTGTTCATGAGTTGCTTGAACGTTTAAATCAATTTGATGCGCCACCGGCTATTCTAGGATTTGGCATATCAGAACCAACTCAAGTTTCAGAAGCGATCCAAGCAGGAGCAGCAGGCGCGATTTCAGGTTCAGCGGTAGTGAAAATTATTGAACGTAACCTAGAACAGTCAGATACGATGCTCAGCGAGCTTGGGGATTTTGTAAAAGCGATGAAAGCCGCCACTCAAAAGTAATCATTATTAATGATTTGAATGTATATAACTTTAAAAGGGCCTGATGGCTCTTTTTTGTAGCAAAACATCTCTAAACGGTTTTCATTCTGCGGCGATTGGGTAGACTGGACTACATCTGTATTTACTGTTGCAGATACTTTAATTTTATCGCAGCAGTAATTTTAAACGCTATTACTTAATATATGGTCAAGCATGAAACAACTTATTGATTTTATCCCTCTTATCATCTTTTTCTTTCTCTACAAAAGCTATGATATCTATGTCGCAACAGGTGCCTTAATTGTCGCAACCGCGATCCAAATTGGCGTTATCTATTTCTTATATAAAAAAGTAGAAAAAATGCAGCTCATTACTTTTGCAATGGTGGCTATTTTTGGTGGCATGACATTGTTTTTCCATAACGACAACTTCATCAAATGGAAAGTCACTGTCATTTATGCCTTATTCGCGATTGGTTTATTTGTAATGGATTACCTAGGTAAACCTGTGATTAAAGGCATGCTAAGCAAAGAAATCACCGTCCCAAATAGCGTATGGAAACGAGTGAACCTTGCTTGGATTGGCTTCTTTGCAGTATGTGCAGCGTTAAATATCTACGTTGCTTACGAATTACCACTTGATGTATGGGTAAACTTTAAAGTCTTTGGCCTGTTAATCGCCACTTTCGCTTTCACCATTCTTTCAGGTATTTATGTTTACAAGCATATGCCTAAAGAAAATAAAGAAGAAAGCTGAGTAAACTATAGGCATATAGCCTGATGATTAGTTGATTGTAATTCCATTACTGTCATAATTTATACTCCCAAGTGAATTGGGTATAACAGTAATGGAATTTTTTATTTAGGACATATTATGAGCTCTCAACCTCAGCCCCCTCGTGGTTCTATGGTACTTCGTACTCTTGCAATGCCTGCCGATACCAATGCCAATGGTGATATTTTTGGTGGCTGGATCATGTCTCAACTCGATTTAGCCGGCGCTATTTTAGCCAAAGAACTTTCCAACAGCCGCGTCGTGACAGTTTCTGTTTCTAGTATCACTTTCAAGCAACCAGTAAAAGTCGGGGATGTAGTTTGCTGTTATGGTGAATGCATCAAGGTTGGTCGTACTTCAATGTCTATCGCACTAGAAGTATGGGTTAAATCTGTTGGCCTAGATGGTGTAGGTGAAAAGAATAAAGTTTGTGAAGCCACCTTTAACTACGTTGCTATTGATGCAGATGGTAAGCCTCGCGCAGTAAAACCGGAATAACATTAACCTGTTTATCCCTGACGCTACTTGGGTATACAACACAAAATAAGGCTATCAAGCGCAGTTTTACTGCCAAATGGTAGCCTTATTTTTTTGAGCCGCGTATATTAACCCCTTACCTTGAATTTCAACATAAAGGACTCTTCCCATGTGGTATGTTATTTTTTCTCAGGATGTTGAGAACTCATTAGAAAAGAGAATGAGTGTTCGTGATCGTCACTTAGCTCGCCTAGTTCAATTACAAGAAGAAGGTCGCTTATTAGTGGCTGGTCCAATGCCTGCGATTGACTCAGATAATCCAGGTGAAGCAGGCTTTACCGGTTCAACTGTGATTGCAGAATTTAATTCTCTTGATGATGCTAAATCATGGGCAGACGCTGACCCTTATATCGAAGCTGGCGTTTATAACAAAGTTATCGTCAAACCATTTAAGAAAGTATTACCATCATGAAGATGTCTTTGAAAACACCCCTACTCGCTCTACTCAGTGCCACTCTATTGCTTGGTTGTTCGTCAACGCCAAGTGAAGTAGAAATGATGGCTGACCATCGAGCTAGCGTAATTGAAGCTGGCCTACCATACAAAATCGGCCCACTGAATGTAATGAGTGCAAAATCAAATAAAAATGTTGTTGAACTACTGATGATTTACAACAGTTCAGGGACTGTTTCACCAACTGCTTTAGTCGACGCAAGTATAAAAACTTACTGTAAAAGTAATGAAGTCCGTTCTGTTTTGAAAAAAGGTGTGATTTATAAGGTCACCATTCGTAGCGAACGAGGACAAATGCTCGTTGAGGAAAGTATTAGCGAACAAACTTGTCAGCAAGTAGAAAATAAAAGTTAATCGAAACTCGAGTGAATAACCAAGTATAATTAACCCCCTAACGATTTTTTCATTAGGGGATTAATTTTATAACTTATGAGCCAAATCAATCAGCATAGGTAGGCCGTAGACCCAAAACAGGTATAGCCCGCCGACAATTGCTGCAATCCACAATACTGTCGACAATGCCTTAAATTTAACTCGGCGATGAAATGGATCAGGCTCACCACAACCAGGGCAAGCATACGCTCGTTTTGATATCGATTTCTCACATATAGGGCATTGAGCTAATGGCATAGGTTATCTTCCTTGATTCATATTGTTTTCTTTTAATCATGCCTCATTTTAAAAATATTACCAGTAAGAATTCACCCAAAATTCAGCCGGTTAACTTTCAGGTTTTGATGAAAATATCATTACCTTCAAACTGGCTTGCTCATCAACATCTGCAAATTCTTCTGGATTTGCTAATCGCTCAACAAACCTCAATTCTGGTGCTTCTTCTGCCATTGAATCAATCAAAAAATCTTCACTCACTACCGGAGAGTTCACACACGCAAACACTTCACCACCTTCATTCAATAACGTAGGTAGTTTACGTAAGATTCGTTTGTAATCTTTGGTTAAAGCAAAGCTTCCCTTTTGAAAAGATGGTGGATCGATAATCACTAAATCATAAGGGCCATATTTGGTAATTTTCCCCCAAGAACGAAATATATCGTAGCCCATGAAAGTCACATCCGACATATCATGTTCATTTAGTCTATGATTATCTCGACCTCGAGATAACGCACCTTTTGCCATATCTACATTGACCACTTGATCGGCACCACCGGCTTTCGCTGCAACTGAAAAGCCACAGGTATAAGCAAACAGATTCAATACGCGCTTACCTTGCGAGCGTTCTTGCACCCACTGACGACCTAAACGCATATCTAGAAAAATACCCATATTCTGGTTTTTACCGAGTACAAGCTGATATTTAAGACCATTCTCAATACCAATAGTGTTTTCTTTAATCTCGCCAGCAATCGTTTCAAATGGCGCACCATATTGATATCGGTGTTGTAATCCGATCCCTATACCACCAGCCGATTGCCAGACATCACTAGCAAATAGCTCCGTTAATCCTAATTTCAACACTTGATTAAAGTCATCTTCAACTGGCTTAAATAACGTCACGATCAGCTGCTTGCCAACCCAGTCTGCGGTGATCTGTTCTAAGCCTTGAAAAGTTTGACCACGACCGTGAAATAAACGACGCATCTCTCCTTCGCAAACTGGTAATTGCTCTTTAATGCGTTTAAAAAAAATGTCTAACTGTGTGATTTCCATTATCGATTCACTTATAAATTATTTAATTGTTGGCCAATTGAGGCTAGATGGTGTTCTCCATTTCTCAATGGCTTTCTTGGCGGCTTCGGTTTTCCACTCCTGACCCAAATGTTCATATTGGCTTGGATCGCAAATAAACTCATACCGTTGCCCTTGATATTCAAATGACAAACCGTAGGCGTGCAAATATCCACGGTCAGCCTTGCTGCTTGAGGTATAGATATCATCGCCAACTATAGAGGAACCAATGGAATTAAGCGCCACTCGAATTTGATGGGTTTTACCGGTATGTGGTTTACATAAAAACAAACGTTGCCCACTCTCTCCAGCCAATGAAAAAAACTGCGTTTTAGCAGGATTATTTTGGCTTTTTAATAGTTTCCAACTAGCACGTCTAGAACGCTCCATATCACCAGAAACCAACCCTTGTTTTTTCTTTGGTTTTTTCACCCCAATCGCAAGGTAAAATTTACTCACCATACGATTAGCAAAACATTGTGATAACTCACTGGCTGCTTGTTGATGTTTGGCCAGTAGTAGAATTCCTGATGTCATTTTATCTAAGCGATGGACTAGATACAGTTTTTGATCCGTGACTAACTCAACCATTTCGGATTTAGCCACTTCAATTAATAAAGAAGTCTCACCATCATCTTTATGCACACTGACATTCGGGTGCTTATTAATGACTAAAAAATCGGCATTTTGATACAGAATATCGAACATAAAAACCCTACCGGATAAAGAGAGGCTGAAGTATACCTTGCCTTGTCTCAATACTAAATGACAGCCCTATCCGGCAGACAAAAAATTCCCCATAAAAAATGCCCCGTAAAAACGAGGCACTTAACTCAATAAGAAGGAGAGTAAGTTAGATTGTCACCCAAAATACCAAACCCATTAGAATTGGACACACATAGCGCAAGTAGTTTGGCCACACTTTCCAGAAAAGACTATTCGCAACCTCTGGATTACCCTGGCGAATTTCTTCAAGTAAACCAGCACGATGCCATACCCAACCTGCACAGATTGCCCAAACAAGCCCCAATAAAGGCTGTAAATAAACCGTTGAAATGGTAATGACAAGACCAAATAAAGTACCGAAGTTAAAAACAATTGCCGCCGCAAGTGCTATAGCAACACCACCAATCCACCAAACCGCTTTTTTACGAGAATGACCAAGCTCTTCAATAGCGCACGAAACCGGTACTTCTAGCATTGAAATCGATGACGTTAGTGCTGCAATCAGCATTAATGCGAAGAATAAAATACCGACAATAACACCGACACTTCCCATCGTATCGAACATGGCAGGAAGAACGGTGAACACCAAGGTATCTGAATTCAATAAATGTCCTGCTTGATCATAAATTTGTACGCCATGTTTTTGCGCGACAAACATCGCCGGTAGAATGAGCAAACCCGCACCAAACGCAATCCCTGTATCAATTGCTGCCACTTGTGCCGCCGTTTTGGGAATATTAATGTCTTTTGGTAAATATGAGCCATAGACCATCATTACGGTCACACCAAGTGATAACGAAAAGAAAGCTTGCCCCATTGCACCAACCACTAAATCAGCACTGAAGTGGGACATATCAGGAACAAGGTACATTTTTAACCCATCCATTGCGCCATCTTGAGTCAAAATATAGATGATCATGACAACGAATAAACCAACCAAAACTGGCATTAGACGAGATGACCAACGCTCAATACCATCGGTTACACCACTCATCACAACCTTCATGGTTAAACCAATAAACACCAAGGCAAGCACTAAGTTTCTTTCAAGGCTAAATGATTCTAACCAATTTGCAGCAGTATGTAGGCCAATTAAATCTAGTATCGGACTCACTAAGTAACCAGCTAACCAACCAGCAATAATAGAATAAAAGCTCAAGATCATTAAAGCAGTTAACAAGCCAAGCAAACCAAAGCCGACAGGTACTTTACTGCGCTTAGGCCAAATACTCGCAATCGAACGTAACGGGCTGGCTTGTCCATGACGGCCAATCGTTAATTCCGCAATCAACATCGGCAAAGCAAGAACCACTACCATCAACAAGTAAACAATCAAAAAGACTGCCCCACCGTTACTTGCTGCCTGTGTTGGAAAGCCCCAAACATTTCCTAATCCAACAGCCGATCCCGCTGCGGCCATAATAAAACCCAATTTAGAACTAAACTGAGCACGTGAACCTGACGCCATAATACTTTCCGTTGTATGTACGAGAAAAACCCATACTTATTTATAATTTACAGCCGTGTAAAGTTTAATATACAGACGGCCAAAATGAATTTTATCAATAGGGTTGCAAGTAAAGCAGTTTATGTGGTGGATTTGAAGTTAAAACAGCATTAAAAATGAAAATAAGGCTACATCTGAGCATAAAAGCATCAAAAATTCATAACATCTCAGAATTTAAACCAATGGTTAGTTTTCTTTCTTTGGAGAAATCTATCCGTCCATTCATTTTCAGATCTCCTACGCATCTGACTGATACTATTTAGCCTCAGGTTTGATTAAGAAAGCCTATATCCAAGTAACTTCATTGACATTGATGATTTTGACTCTCCAAATTATTTTATTCTTCAATCAATACTGAGATTATTTCTTCTTTTCATTCGATAAGAATATGATTCAAATATCAGGCTAAAGGATGGTAGTATCGAGGTCTATGAAGTCGGTGATATCAAAGGAATAAATGGAAAAGTTCTATCAAATTGTTGCGTTAGCAGGTGTGATTAGCTACTGGCTTCTCGTGGCAGGGGTTACCATTCGTGTTGTGATTAAGCGTCGTGCTGTGAGTGTCTCGCTTGCTTGGCTAATGATCATTTACATCATTCCTTTTGTTGGTGTTCTATTTTATTTCCTTTTTGGCGAACTCAACCTCGGGCGCAAGCGCGCAGAACGATCGCAAAGTATGTTTGCCCCTTATGGTGAATGGTTTACTCAATTGCATGAATGCCAAGCTCACCAACCGACTTTACTCAATTTACAACTGGCGCAAATTCATGACCTTTGTACCAATCGCACCGCTATTCCTGCATTGTGTGGAAATACCCTATCACTACAGGACACACCGGATAAAATCCTGCATTCAATTATTGTTGATATAGAGCAAGCACAAACCAACATTCGAATGGAATTTTATATCTGGCAGAGTGGTGGATTAATCGATTCAGTCAATGCTGCGCTGATTCAAGCGGCCAAACGAGGCGTCAATATTCAGATTCTAATCGACTCAGCAGGTAGCCCTAAATTCTTTCGTAGCCACTGGCATAAGTTAATGCTGGAAGCTGGCATTGATATTCGTCAGGCATTAGAAGTGAATGCCTTCCGTGTATTCTTCCGCCGATTAGATCTACGACTACACCGTAAAATTATCACCATTGATGATGAAATTGCGTATACCGGCTCAATGAATATGGTTGACCCTGAGTTCTTCAAAAAAGATGCGGGTGTAGGCGAATGGATTGACATAATGGTTCGAGTTACCGGTCCTACGGTTAACGTACTTGCCGCCATTCATGCTTGGGACTGGGAAGTTGAAACTGGAGAACGTCATCTACCTACCTTCCCTGTTTGTACGATAGAAAACACAGGAGCATTACACCCAATTCAAGTGGTCCCATCTGGCCCAGGTATGCCTGAAAATCTCATTCAACAAGTTTTGACACTTGCGATAAACCAAGCAAAACAATCGGTTCGTATTACTACGCCTTATTTCGTCCCTAGTGACAACTTAATGCAAGTGATAAAAATGACCGCTCAACGTGGCGTTACCGTTGAATTATTGATACCGAAAAAGAATGATTCTCTATTAGTAAACTGGGCTTCCAAGTCTTTCTTTAGCGAATTACTCGAAGCGGGTGTACACATTTATCAATTTGATGCTGGCCTATTACACACAAAATCAGTCGTCATTGATCAACAATACTGCCTAGTAGGTAGCGTTAACCTAGATATGAGAAGCTTGTGGCTTAACTTTGAATTAACCCTAGCTGTCGATGATTATGAATTCACAAAAGAATTATATTGGGTCCAAGAAAATTACTTAAAACAATCTACCTTAGTTTCAAAAGAAAGGTGGAAACAACGTAATTTTGGCCATCGAATGCTAGAAAGGGTCTTCTACCTATTTAACCCTTTGCTATAAGAAAAACACCGAATATAAGGATATAAAATGTCAGAGAAGTATGAAACCAAACTGGTCAATGCAGGACGCAATAAAAAATGGACTCACGGCGTAGTAAACCCACCAGTACAACGCGCTTCGACGGTAGTATTTAATACGGTTGCTGAGAAAAATGAAGCGACCATAAAACGCCAAGGTCATACCTTATTTTATGGTCGTCGCGGTACCGAAACTCATTTCGCCTTTCAAGAAGCTATGACCCAAATCGAAGGTGGTGCAGGTTGTGCCCTCTACCCTTGCGGTGCTGCAGCTATTACTAACTCAATCTTGTCTTTCGTCGAGCATGGCGATCACGTTTTAATGGTTGATAGTTGTTATGAGCCAACCCGTGACTTCTGCAATATCATTCTCAAAAAAATGGGTATAGAAACCACTTACTATGAGCCAAGTATTGGCGAAGGCATCCGTGATTTAATTCGCCCAAATACCAAAATCCTATTTACCGAATCTCCGGGCTCTTACACGATGGAAGTACAAGATGTACCAACCCTTTCTCGCATTGCTCATGAGCACGACATCATCGTAATGCTCGACAATACTTGGGGGGCTGGTGTTAACTTTTCACCGTTTGAGCATGGTGTTGATGTGTCGATTCAAGCCGCAACAAAATACATTGTCGGTCACTCGGATGTCATGTTAGGTACTGCGGTAGCCAATGAAAAATACTGGCCACAATTACGCGAACAGAGTTACCTACTTGGTCAGTGCGTATCACCTGATGATGCTTATACTGGTTTACGTGGCTTGCGTACTTTAAGCGTTCGTTTAAAACAGCATGAACAAAATAGTATTGCGATTGCGAAATGGTTAGAAACTCGCCCTGAAGTTGATCATGTCCGTCATCCAGCCCTACCATCTTGTCCGGGTCATGAGTACTTCATCCGTGATTTTACGGGGTCTAATGGCCTATTTTCATTTGTACTAAAAACCAGCAATAAGAAAGCAACCACAGCCCTACTTGATACCGTAGAACACTTCAGCATGGGCTACTCTTGGGGCGGCTATGAAAGCTTAATTCTCGCCAATGAACCAAGTAGTTTCGATAACATGCGTACCGTGTCTAATCCACACTTTGAAGGTACACTTGTTCGATTACACATCGGCTTAGAAAATGTAGAAGATCTGATTGAAGATTTAGAGCGTGGTTTTGCAGCTTATAATGCAGTGTTAAATGGCTAACTAACTTATTTAATCAATTAGCTTTTTAATAAAAAGTGCGTTAGGTCTATAAACTTAACGCACTTTATTCAAATTAACAGCACTAAAAACTTACCCCAAACTCTCTGCATCTTCACGTTTAATCACTTTGTGACCATCTTCTGTTACGCCTTGTTTCCAGTAACTACTAAAGTAACTCTTTTCACGTTGTATCGCGTCATGTTGATTAAAGTGAGTGCGAATTGCTTTCATTGCAGTAAATTCACAAGCACACCAAATGGCGACATCTGCATTCTCAATAGATAACTGAGTAACCGCATCACTTAATTGGCTTGGTTGATGGCCAACAACGGTGTGTAGTTGCATACCGGTTGGTAGATTCCAATTAGGATTATCTTGTGCTGAACTTAGTTGCACAACCGCATGACCAGTGGTGCTCTGGTTAAGAGTGTTCAATTTTTCGGTTATGGCAGGAATCGCAGTCATATCTGCCACCATAAATACTTGCTCAGCATTAAGATCAATTATTGGGCTATTACCTGGACCACCAATGGAAATAGTATCACCGACTTTTGCTTTCATCGCCCAATAAATCGCGTAGCCACCTTGTTCTTGAGTGATGATATTCTGTTTCCCACCCACTTGGTGCTTTACAAAATCAACCGCAAACTGACCATTATCAAGATCTAGTTCACTAATAGTATAAGTGCGCATTACTGGACGTTCACCTTCCCCAAGAGTCGAAATATCCGTATGTCCTTCAGGATGAAACATTAACTTGATATAACCGCCTAGGTCTGTAGTTTGTAACGATTTAAAATCTTCGCCCTGTAACACTACGCGCTGCATATTTTCTGATAGTTCAAAAGTGTTCACAACAGTAGCAAGTTTAAGTTTTCTGTTTGGTTTCATGTCTATTCCTTTTTTCTATCAGCAACTAATGATTAGCTTTATTCTGCAACTTAGCTTTAACGCGTTTTACTGTCGAGATACTGGCTCCGGTTTCATCAGCGATCGCTTGCATGGTTTTATCACTAGTAAGTAACTGAGCAATCTTCTGGTGTAGCTTATGGTTAGCACGACGACCTTTGAATTTAGCTTGCCACTCGCTCGGGTTACCTTTTAGCTTTCTCCGACCTAACTCTGCCGCCATTAAACGCTGATAGGTTTCAATTTCCTCATATCCCTTAATCAAACGTAACATCGCCTCGGTTGACGGATCGTTCGGCTTAAAAATAAGGTTTTGATGATAGGTTCTTACGCAAATACCGTTACTTAATAAATCGGTTATTGCATCATAAGCCAATTTGAACCCAAGACTGATATCTGTCATCCACCAGATAAGCAAAGTATCGCCTGCTTTTAACTGCGCATAGGCTTTTTGAAATTCCGGCCTATCCTCTAAAGTAACATTACCTCGAACACCTCGCTCTATATACAAAGCGGCTTGTGTTTCGTTCGTCATAACATCAATGCGATTATCAATATCTTCCACTTTTGGCGATACACGTAAATAACCAATTATTTTTGTTTGAGTCATGTTTTTTTCCGTCATTGGGTTCAAAATAACCAACGCCAAAAAGCTCATTTGGTGTTAGGGAAAGATCATAATGAACCCAAAAAGCTCACAAGTCAAATCCAACACCAAATGAACCATTATTTTATTCACTACTAAGATCAAAAAAGCCTTACCAACGAATTGATAAGGCTTTAATAGTTACTTTTTAAAGATTATGACTTAGATGGCTCTGGTTGTTCAGGTGGCACATCGTCATCATGCTCTTCCATATTCCAAGGTAGAATTCCAGGTGAAATATGAATGAAGTGTAGATAACGTTCGAACTGGTTCAAGATGTCGTTAATAATATCTTGTTGCTCGTAGTTATACACATCATAAGCTTGACCACCACGGCGTAAGAAAACTTCTGCACGGTAGTAGTACTTGTCTTCCGGCTCTTCACCTTCATCATAAGCAAATTCTGGTAAGTCATAGCCACGTAGACGGATTTCATAAATGAACTCAACTTGGCCTTCTTTGAAGACTTCAAAGTGCGCGCGACATAGTTCTTCATCGAAGGTGACTTCCGCTTCCCAGTCTTGCTCTTCTAATTCTTGTTCAACGCGCTTCATGCTATTTAGCGCAGTCACACTAATGAACTTTTCAACATCAGAGCGAACAGGAAAATCTACTAAGTTTGCTAAGCGTTTTTTCCACAAACCTTTGCCTACAGGGCTAGTGTTTGATTGCTGAGTCTGCATATATTGTTGTTGGCTATCTTCATGGTGCCCTTCAATACGCAGAGCTTTAATCATCCCCACCATCGCAATCAACATGATTATGGCAAATGGTAACGCACTCACCACACTCGCAGTTTGTAACGCACCTAAGCCACCAGCGAGTAGTAGAACTGACGCGACAATCCCTTCGGTTGCAACCCAGAAGGTACGTTGCCATGCTGGCGTCTCTTGCACGCCACCAGAAGCTAATGAATCAATAACTAATGAGCCTGAATCCGATGAAGTTACGAAGAAAGTAATAATCAAAATAACGGTAATAAACGAAATGATCGATGTCATTGGCAGGCGTTCAAACAATTTGAATAAAGCAATGGCATTATTATCTTGTACTTCTTGAATGATGTGATGATAACCATCCGTCATGATCATATGCAGTGCAGTATCGCCAAACACTGAGAACCATAAGAACGTAAAAATTGTAGGAACAACCATTACGCCCACAACGAATTGGCGAATGGTACGACCACGGCTGATTTTCGCGATGAACAAACCAACAAATGGCGCCCATGCAATCGTCCAACCGAAGATAAACAAGGTCCAGTTACCAATCCAATCACTTGATACATAAGCTTGGAGGTTGAAAGTGCGCTCAACAATGTTACTTAAATAGTTACCTGTATTTTGCATAAAGGTATTTAAGATAAATAGAGTTGGGCCTGCAACAAACACAAACAACATCAATAGAACTGCAAGGCCAATATTCAATAGAGATAAGTTTTTCACCCCTTTATCCATGCCCGCCAGTACCGAAGCCAATGCACATAAAGTGATTAAAGTAATAGCAATGATTTGTACGGTGCTATTAATTGGAATCTCAGGCCATAGGTAGTGCAAACCTGTGTTGATCTGAGTGACTGACAAACCTAGCGTCGTCGCAATACCAAACAAAGTCCCTAAGATTGCAAATACATCTACCGTGTGGCCAATTGGGCCGTGGATTTTATCACCGATCAATGGGTAAAGCGTAGAACGCATAGAAAGAGGAAGACCATGACGGAAAGCAAAATATGCCAGAGATAAACCGACTAAGCCATAAATAGCCCAAATGTGGAAACCCCAATGGAAGAAAGCAATTTGCATCGCTTCACGTGCTGCATCAATCGTTTCTGGTGCAGCGGTTGGCGGAGCAGCGTAGTGTAGAACCGGTTCCGCAACACCAAAGAATAATAAGGCAATACCGTAACCAGCAGAAAAAAGCATCGCAAACCATTCGGTAAAACTATATTCAGGTTCCGCATGATCAGGGCCAAGTTTTATTTCGCCCCATTTACTGATTGCAACAGTCACAATGAAGACTAAAAATATCGCCACCGCCAACATGTAAAACCAACCAAAGTTAGTCGTGACATCCGACAATAATTCAGAAAAAAAAGCACCAGCTCTCTCTGGGTTTGATATCGTTCCAATTACCACTAAAGCAATAACGATAACGGCGGGTATAAAAACGGGAATTAACACTGTTGATTTCCGTTTAGTCGCTGAAACATCCATGTGTTTCTCCTATTCAATTTCAATTTTATTTATCTGTTTGGTAAACGGGCTCAACTGCTCCTACAGCCATCACAACATACCAAAAACAAGCCTTTAACATTTATTGCAGAATACAAACAGAAAAAGCAAATATCCATAGTTTTACAATGGATTTATATAAATTCTACCCAAACGCACAAAATTTAAGTTTATTGTTTAAATAACGAACTAAAAATTACATGTTTTTATTTTTAAGACAAATGGTTATAAAAGATCCATAAACACAGTGATTGTTTTATTTCCTCTACTTTTGGCATTGACTATAACGTGGGCAATCGACAACATGATCGTTAACCATTCCAACCGCCTGCATAAAAGCATAGCAAATTGTCTCACCCATAAATTTAAAGCCGTTTTTCTTTAAAAATTTACTCATCGCCTTTGATTGTTCAGTCACTGCAGGAACTTGAGACATATCTGTCCAACCATTTTGAACAGGCTCACCACCCACAAACTGCCACAGCGCTTTACTTAACGAACCATATTCTTTTTGCAGTGCTTTGGCCGCTCGAGCATTAGAATACACAGAGGCGATTTTTCCTTTATGTTTAACTACATCAAAGTTATCAATAATGTATGACACTCGTGTTTCGTCATACTGGCTCAGTTTGTCAATATCAAAGCCTTCGAATGCCGCAGTATATCCAGCACGTTTATTTAAAATGGTTCGCCAACTCAACCCAGCTTGCGCACCCTCTAAACAAATAAATTCAAATAACTTAGTGTCATCGAACACCGGAACGCCCCACTCTTGATCGTGATATTCGCGTTCATTATCATGCTTCATTGCCCAACCACATGTTGTATCCACTTGTTGTGTCATAAAACTTCCTAATTTCTCTAATATGGATAAATAACGAAAAAACCTCTGACACAGCATAGCTGAATCAGAGGTAATGATTTCAATATTGATCGATTTCAAGTATACCCTTCATACTTGAAGCAGCAACTTTGTGACAGCATTCATTCGCCCAATGGCTTAGGTATAAATTAAAACACGCGCATTAAAATACTATAACTTGCTAAATGCCTTATTAACCTTATATGCATCAGAAGTCACATAGGCTTCCATATCACGAATTTTATTTTCTAATAGCGCATACTCTTTATCGAGGTCGGCCAATAGTTCCGCTGGTAACTGACCAGTCTGCCAAGGCTTACTCTTAATAGTATGATCGAAATCGAACTCATCCGCGGCGGTTAAGCTATCTGGACGCTTTTCTAACATCAACCATAAACCAAAGTAGGCAAACAATACTAAAATTCCACCGCCGAGCAAAAAGGCCGATACCGCAATAATTCGTACCCACCACGCTTCCATGCCAAAGTAACGACCTAACCCGGCACACACTCCGGCTAACTTACCATTCTTAGGGTCCCGATATAACGCTTCTTTATCCATTCCTTTAGCCATGGTCACGCCTCCAATTTGGCGCCTCAGCGTCTAAGATTTTTTCTAACGTTTTTACTCGTTGCTGCACGCTTTCCGCTCGCTCTGCTAGCGACTTTAGCTGTTCAAGCTCATCGCTCGACAAACCGTGCGCCACTTTACGCTTACTACGGTAATGGAGCAGCAGCCACAACGGCGCAACAAAAATTAAAAATACAATCAGCGGTGCCACGAAAAAACTACTCATGAACGGCTCCTAATTATTGTTATTAAAATAGTGAACATTACTTATCTTGCAGACTTTTCTTAAGCTTTTCTAGCTCTTGTTCAATTTCATCATCTGCCTGTAACTCAGCAAACTCTTGATTCAGATCTTTGCCTTTTCCGCCTAAATCATAACTATCGGCTTCAGCTTCTAGTTCATCAATTTTACGTTCATATTGCTCAAACTTAGACATTGCTTCTTCAGTTTTACCTGTGTGCAATTGCTTTTTGATATCACGACGATGCCCTGCTGCTTGACGACGCATCACAATCGACTTCTGCTTAGCACGAGTTTCAATAATCTTAGTTTCTAGCTTACTAATTTCACCAGCTAGCTTTTCAATAGACTCAGTAAGCAGTGTTTTTTCATTGCGTAAGTTTTTAAGCTGTTCTTCGGCTTTCTGTTTTTCAATTAACGCGCCACGTGCCAAGTCTTCACGCTGTTTTTGAATCGCTAAAGACGCTTTGTTTTTCCAGTCTTCAACTTGCTCTTCAAGAAACTCAATACGACGAGTTAGCTCTTTATTATCGGCTAACGCTTTGGCTGAGTGTGTTCTCACCTCTACCAATGTATCTTCCATTTCTTGAATAATAAGGCGGATCATTTTTTCAGGATCTTCCGCTTTATCTAATAAAGAGCTGATATTTGAATTAACGATGTCGGCAAAACGAGAAAAAATACCCATATTCGATTCCTTCTTAAGGTGTCGTGTAATAAATACTATACTTACTCCACACTAATACATGAAGCGTGCCAACTTTTAACTCACTGATATTAAATAAAAATAATTCACAGCACTGAAAACACCTTGCATAAAATGACTATTTTAGCTAATTATTGGTAAATTAAGCCAACACCGTACAGGATGAGTATGAAAGCACAAAATATCATCGGGCAATCTGCGGCTTTTCTTGCAGCGTTAGACAAAACATCGCAACTCGCCGCTATTGAGCGCCCGATTCTAATTGTTGGCGAAAGAGGGACCGGTAAAGAGTTAATTGCTCAGCGACTGCATTATTTATCTAAACGCTGGCAACACCCTTTAATCAGCTTAAACTGCTCGACACTCAGTGAAGGATTAATCGATTCAGAATTATTTGGCCATGAATCTGGCTCTTTTACTGGCTCTAAAGGTCAACACAAAGGACGATTTGAACGCGCTGAAAATGGCACTTTGTTTTTAGATGAACTGGCGACCGCACCATTCTCGGTACAAGAAAAGTTATTGAGAGTGATTGAATATGGCGAATATGAACGCGTAGGCGGCCATAAAACTTTACAAGCTAATGTTCGTCTGGTGTGTGCAACTAATGCCGATTTACCACAAATGGCACAACAAGGTTTATTTCGAGCCGATTTATTAGATCGCCTAGCCTTTGATGTGATTCACCTTCCACCACTAAGACAACGCCAAGAAGACATTCCACTGCTTGCTGAGCACTACGCAATTCAAATGTGCCAAGAACTCAGCTTACCATTCTTTACCGGTTTTAGTACTAGAGCCTTAAATGAGCTGTGTGATTATGCTTGGCCGGGTAATGTTCGAGAGTTAAAGAATGTCGTTGAACGCGCGGTATATCGTCATGGTACTCAACAAGGTAAAATCGATGAGATTGAGTTTAATCCTTTTCAATCTCCCATTATTAATTCAAACCCAGAAGTTTCACCTACTGCTTCGCCACTTGCCTCATCAAACGAAGTGAAAAGTGACATTGTCACCGATATTAATACAAACACTGCACCAGTCACTCATTCAGAAAACACTTTAGCGTTACCGCTAGACTATAAACAATGGCAACAAGAGCAAGATATTCAGCTATTAAAGCAGAGTTTAAAGCAAGCTAAGTACCACCAAAGAAATGCGGCTAAACTTTTAGGCTTGAGCTACCATCAATTTAGGGGAATGCTCAGAAAATACGACATGATAGGAAAAAATTAACAAGGTTAGCCAACATCGCTCGTTTAGAATTTAGGGAAAAATTCAATGCCAAAATCATTACGCTATTTGTTGCTTTCATTATGTGCGGTGTTAACGCTCGCAGGGTGTAATGATCCAGAAAAAAGCCCACAAACTCGAATGAATGGTTTTGTCTATTGCGGCACTACTCACCCGCAGTTTTTGAACCCGCAGCTTTCCGATGGTGGCGATAACATTAAATCAATTGGGCCTCAATTGTTCGACTCTCTGCTAACACTCGATCCATTGAGTTTTAAACCTAAACCGAATCTCGCAATCAAATGGCAAGTAAATGAGGATAAAACTCAATATACCTTTACTTTACGAACCAATGTTCAATTTCATCAGACTTCGTGGTTTCAACCTTCTCGACCAATGAATGCTGACGATGTTGTATTCAGCTTTAAACGTATTATTGATTCATCTAATCCTTATCATTATGTCAACGGAGGCCACTATCCTTGGTTTCAGAGCATCGGTTTTTCTCGCCTAGTAAAAGATGTTAAAGCCATTGATGAACAACACGTTCAATTTACTCTTTCTTATCCTGACAACACATTTCTCGATAACATCTCAACGGTTTTTGCTGCAATTCACTCTCAGGAGTATGCGCATCAACTTGCTTCCAAAGATGAAAAATCACAACTTGATGAACTTCCAATTGGTACTGGACCATTTCGATTAGAAAAATCTCAACACAATGAATTGGTTCGTTTAACTAAACACTCTAACTACTGGCATCACCCCGCTAACATGCAACAAGTCGTGTTTGATTTTAGTCATCGTGGAACGGGATCTCTCGCCAAATTATTAACTCAAGAATGTGATGTGATGACCGACCCTATTTCTAGCCAGCTGACTCTTATCAATGACAACACCGACATTCATTCCAACATTAGTAAAGCAATGAATGTTGCATTTCTTTCGCTTAACACGCAGCACTTTGCACTTAATGATGTTCGCGTTCGCCAGGCATTAAGTTTTGCGATTAACCGGAAAAACATCATTGATGCGGTCTATTTTGGTCAAGGTTACATCGCTACTTCATTATTACCCTCAGATTCATGGGCATATCAAGACAACAGCGTTCAAATTCGTTATGATCGTCAATACGCAAAAGCCTTATTGAAACAAGCTGGTTTTGAGGATGGATTGACGCTTACTATGTGGGTTCCACTGGCGGCACAATCTTATAACCCAAATCCGCACAAAACCGCGGAACTACTTCAGGCTAATTTTGCTGATATAGGAGTAACGCTTTCGATCTTAACGGAAAAGTTTGGTCGACGGAATACACTCACTCAGCAACCGAATACTGATTTAGTCCTCACTGGTTGGGCAGCTAATACTGGTGAACCAGATAGCTTATTAAGGCCTCAATTATCTTGTGAGGCACAACGAGCCAGCTTAAATATTTCAATGTGGTGTGACACTGATTTTGATTTTTTATTGACGTTAGCACGTGAAAGCGAGCAAACTCGTCACCGGTTAAACTTATATCATCAAGCACAAACTATGCTCACTCAAGAATTACCAATAATTCCAATCGCTCATGGCGTACAATATCAAGTACATCACAGCTCATTAAGTGGCTTTGCATTAAACCCTTTTAATTCGGGTAGCTTTGAACACGTTGTAAGGGAAAAATAATGCTGGTTTACACCCTGCGCCGCATAAACTTATTCATCATTACCTTGTTAATTTTAACGCTCATTGGCTATAGCATTTTACGTTTAGAGCCTCTTTCGCCATGGGCTATTCAAGATTTCTTTCAAGGTTGGTTCACTTACTTAGGCCAATTGAGCCAATTCAACCTTGGTATTAATTTGCATGGCGATCCAATTATTGACGAGATCAAATTGGTATTCCCTGCGACTTTAGAGCTGTGCTTTTTTGCCATGATCATCTCATTGATCATCGGTATTCCGATAGGTACGATTGCCGGAATGCGTCAGGGTAAGTGGGTTGATACCTTTATCTCATTTACTTCAATGGTCGGTTATTCCATTCCAATTTTTTGGATTGCACTAATGATGATTATGTTCTTTTCTTTGAATCTAGGTTATACGCCAGTTTCTGGAAGACATGATTTATTACTCGAAGTACCTTATATCACCGGCTTTGCCACGATTGATGCTTTCATAACTGATGAAGCGAATCGCTTAGAATTGATTCATAGCGTGATGATGCATCTACTTTTACCATGTATAGTTTTAGCATTAGCACCGACCACCGAAGTGATTCGCATGATGCGTTCATCGGTAGCTGAAGTACGTAAACAAAACTACATTCGTGCGGCCCGTATCCGTGGCTTATCTACCTATGAAATCATCTTCCAGCATGTATTGCGTAATGCCATTCCGCCGATTATTCCCAAGGTAGGTGTTCAACTTTCTACTATGCTGACCTATGCGATTATTACTGAATCCATCTTTAACTGGCCGGGAATTGGCCGTTGGTTACTCGATGCTTTAGCCGATAAAGATTATGTCTCAATTCAAGCAGGCGTTATTACCGTCGCGACCTTCGTTTTAATCGTCAACATTCTGTCTGATCTAATTGGCGCAATGGTTAACCCTTTGGTAAGGAAGCAGTGGTATGCTGTCAAATAATATCTATCAAGAAGACCGTATTCCAGGTCAATTTGAACGCTTTTGGCGCAGCTACCGAGCAAACAGTCTTGCGATGTTTGGTTTATGGTGCTTCGCTATTTTATTGCTTGTGACTCTCAGTGCTCAATGGCTAGCGCCGCATGATCCTTTAATGCAAAGCGTACATCGTCTACAGCCGCCATCTTGGCACCCAGAAGGGAGTGTCGAATACTTCCTAGGCACCGATGATATTGGCCGCGATATTCTTTCTCGCCTAATTATTGGTACGCAATTGACCTTTGGTTCTGGCCTATTAGTTATGCTGATCGCTACTCTTATTGGTTGTACGATTGGTATTTTTGCGGGCATGACCAAAGGCTTGCTATCTAGTACCTTAAACCACCTGCTTGATACCGTAATGTCTATTCCATCGATCTTACTGGCAATTATTTTTGTGGCGTTTCTTGGTACTGGCGAGTTTAATATTTTACTGGCGATTTGTTTGGCACTGATTCCCCGCTTTATTCGCTCAGTCTATATTGCAGTAAATGCAGAGATGGAAAAAGATTACAACATAGCTGCTCGTTTAGATGGCGCAAATAATTTTCACTTATTGTGGAGCTCCATCTTGCCTAACTTATCTACCGTGATTGCCGCTGAAATGACACTCGCAGCTTCAATGGCAATTTTAGACATTAGTGCACTAGGTTTTTTAGAATTGGGCGCTCAAGCCCCTACTCCTGAATGGGGAACCATGCTTGGTGATTCAGTGGATTTGATTTATCTAGCCCCTTGGACTGTCACGCTACCGGGATTATTCATTATGTTTTCGGTCATCATTATCAATTTAGTAGGTGAAGGCGTGCGTCATTCTCTCAGTGCGGGGACCGAATAATGCCATTACTCGATATTCGCAATTTAACCATTGAAATCGAAACACCACACGGCACCGTCAAAGCGGTTGAGCGTATGAGTCTGACTTTAAATGAAGGCGAAATTCGTGGTTTAGTAGGTGAATCTGGCTCAGGTAAAAGCTTAGTCGCTAAGGCCATTGTAGGATTAACCAAAGATACTTGGAAAATCTCAGCCGACCGAATGCGCCTTGGTAGTATTGATCTTCTACAACTCACACCGAAAGAACGTCGCCGCGTAATTGCTCGTGATATTGCGGTGATTTTCCAAGAGCCGAGTAGTTGCCTCGATCCATCAGAACAAATTGGCCATCAATTACGTGAGTCGATTCCTTCATCATCATTTGAAGGGAAATGGTGGCAACGCTGGCACTGGCGCCACAAACTGGCAAAAGCGCTCCTTCATAAGGTCGGGATTAAAGATCACCGCCAAATCATGAGTTGTTACCCATATGAATTAACCGACGGTCAGTGTCAAAAAATCATGATTGCAATGGCGATTGCCTCCAAGCCTAAGTTACTAATCGCTGATGAGCCAACCAATGACCTTGACCCAATTACCCAGTCACAAATATTGAGATTGTTAAGTCGTTTAAATCAAGTCAACAACACTACCATTATGTTGATTGGGCACGACCTCACAACCATTACCCAATGGGCAACCCGCATTACGGTGATGTATTGTGGTCAATCTGTCGAATCGGCTAATACCAAACATATTCTGGCTGAACCAAAGCACCCTTATACCGTAGCGTTATTGCATGCAATGCCTGACTTTAATGAGTGGATCCCGCATAAGAGCCGCTTACCTTCTCTACCAGGTTCTATCCCACCGTTGCAACACTTACCAATTGGTTGTCGCCTTGGGCCTCGTTGTCCTTATGCGCAAACTAAATGTGTTCACGTACCAGTTAGAAAGAAAATTAAAAACCATAAATTCAGCTGCCATTTCCCTCTTAATATGGAAAAACGTTCAACGTTAGAGAAAAAAGCAAAAACGGAGAAACACGTATGAGTGCGTTATTAGAAGTCATCGATTTATCGAAAAACTTTGTCACGCGCTCAGGTTTTTTTCGTAAGCGTGTTCATCAAGCCGTTAAGCCCATTTCATTTACCCTAGAGCCAGGACAAACCTTAGGTATTATCGGACAAAATGGTTCAGGTAAATCGACACTTGCTAAAATGCTAGCTGGCGTGACCGAGCCAAGCCACGGCAAAATATTCGTCAATGGCGAGCAGATGTTTGATAAAGACTACTCGACTCGCTGTAAATTAATTCGAATGATTTTCCAAGATCCTAATACCTCGTTAAATCCTCGTATTCAGATTGGTCGTATCTTGGAAGAACCACTCAAGCGTAATACTCAAATGTCACCAGAAGCGCGAACGCATCGAGTTAAAGAAACGCTCATCCGTGTTGGTTTATTGCCAGAGCATGCTTACTTCTACCCTCAAATGCTTGCCACAGGTCAAAAGCAGCGTGTTTGCCTTGCAAGAGCCTTAGTACTTCAACCTTCGGTCATTGTCGCAGATGAGGCGCTTAACGGGCTTGATATGGCGATGCGCTCACAGATCATTAACCTATTCTTAGAGCTACAAGAAGAAATGGGCTTATCGTTTGTCTATGTTTCTCAACATATTGGTGTCGTTAAGCACATCACAGACAAATTAATCGTGATGCACGAAGGTAAAGTAGTGGAATCGGGAGACACTCAGCAAGTGATTGCCCACCCCCAACATAGCATCAGTCAGAAGTTGATTGAAAACCATTTCCATAAAACACCTAGCCATTTGAAATGAGTCACTTGAAATAATAACGCTTCCCTCTTGTTTATACTCAAGTCTCTTCAAGGTGCGAGTTTCAGCAAGAGGGCGACGACCTACACTTGAATATTACCCACGTAAACGTTTCAGTACAGTATCTTGGTCAAGGCGCTGCTGCAAAGGCGCATAATCAATTCCTTTATCAAAGATATATTCTGTTAGCAAAACTCGCACTTCATTGACTAACTCTTGTTCATCCCAAGGTTTGATAAAGAAACGGTCTACCTGAGCAAGATTAATCGCATCAATAAACACTTGTTGAGTTGGCCGCTGAGACAACATGACTTTTTTGGTATGGTGAAAACGTCGGTCTTTCGCTAAGTTTTGTAGCCAATCAACGCCATTTTGAGTCG
This sequence comes from Vibrio algivorus, assembly GCF_030161215.1. Taxonomy (NCBI): domain Bacteria; kingdom Pseudomonadati; phylum Pseudomonadota; class Gammaproteobacteria; order Vibrionales; family Vibrionaceae; genus Vibrio; species Vibrio algivorus. The sequence continues at coordinate 264,359 of NZ_BSPV01000004.1, read as the reverse complement.
GCATATTTTGATCGGATAAAATCACACAGGCATAGCGGCCATCTTGATCTAACTTTTCTAAGTACTCTTGGGCACTCTCAGCATCTGAACAAATTTTAATTTTTACCCAATCGGTGAATTCAGCCAAGTCATGTGCTAATTGAAATAACACTTCCGGCTGATCATCCACGCAAATAATATGAAACTTTTCCATGTTAATCTCACTAATAAATTACATTTAAAACCGCGACTAATACAAAGCTCAGCACAACACCGACCAAGCCAACGATCACCCCAACCTTAGCCATGTGCTGAGTTTTAATATGCCCCGTTGCATGAGCTAACGCATTAGGTGGCGTACTAATCGGCAGTGCCATACCAAGCGAGGCTGCAAAAGTAACAACTAAAATCAACATCGCTTGGCCACCTAATACCTCTAAGCTTGCCATCGTGGCTCCTAACGCTGCCATAATTGGCATTAATAAATTCGCAGTTGCCGTATTCGACATAAAGTTAGCCATCAATAAGCTCAATAATGCCGCGCCCCCTAATACCGCATAAGGTGAGAATTCACCAAACGGAATGCTATATACCACCAAAGCAGCTAGACCACTTTTATCTAAGGCAAGGCCGAGAGCGATACCGCCAGAAACCAACCAAAGCACATCCCATGAAATCTTCTTTAAGTCTTCTTTGGTGATAATACCTGTGACTAAAAAAACCGTTACAGGAATCATGGCAACCGTATAAGAATTCATACCGTGACTACTGCCCATCAGCCATAGCACAATCGTTACAATGAATGTGACATACACAATAATTGCTTGAGGTGTTTTGAGGAACTTGCCTTTGATATCTAATGTAATGCTGCGCTGCTTAGCTGGAAATAATACCAGAATCAACATCCATGCAATCGCCATTAACACAATCACAAACGGCACTGCAAACGCCATCCATTCACCAAAAGAAATTGTGGTCGTCGATTGTAAATACTTCAATGCAATTGCATTCGGTGGAGTACCAATTGGAGTACCTATTCCGCCAATATTCGCCGCAAGCGGTATACATAACGCAAATGCAGTACGACTCGGATCATCTGGTTTCAATAGCACCATTACAGGCGCCAAAATAGATAGCATCATTGCCGTTGTCGCTGTATTGGACATAAACATTGAAAACATGGCTGTAATGAGCATTAACCCTAAGATCATAAAGCGTGGCTGTTCACCAAAAGGCTTTAACAACACTCGGGCTAAGTTGATATCTAAACGGTATTTAGTCGCTGCAATCGCTAAAAAGAACCCTCCCAAGAACAGCATAATAATAGGGTTCGCGAAGGTCGCCATAATATCGGTGTGATTAAGAATAACACCGTAATTATCTGATGTTTGTTGACCGGTAAACCACACAATGGATTTATCGGAAATCAACAATAGCTCAAAACAAATAATAGCCACTGAAGTAGCATAGATTGGAATCGGTTCTAATATCCAACTGAGTGCCGCAAATAAAAAAATCGCCGCCACGCGTTGCTGAATAATCGTCATGCCTTCAAATGGAAAAGCTGAAAGTGGTAGGAACAAGATGATCAAAGGGATCACAATTGGTAATAAATAGCGAAGATTCAAACGCATAATCTTTACTCTACTGCTAAGGTCTCCCTCCATAATCTACCGACTATGCATTCTTAATATAGAACTAGATCAATGATTTGTGCGTTATTGCCTTTGCGTTATTGATTATGTGACTATACCCAAGTAACTTCAAGATGCAAAAAGGCAGCTTCTCGGCTGCCTTTCACTTTTACATAGCGTGTTATTTTAGCGCTTTTGAGCTTGTTTCTTTAGCTCAAAATCAAACTCATCAGGGAAGACAATTACGCCCTCTTGCTCAGCATTAGGGAATATCACTACAGATAACTCGTCATCTTCTAAACCGCTAGTCCAACGGCTGTGCCACTTGTTCAATGAAATCGCTTCTGGCTTACAGTTTTCCCAATCACCATTCGCCCATGCTTGAGCAAACTCTTCATTTGGCCAAACGGGTACACAATCTTCATCTTCGGTGTTCAACATCACACAGCCATCTTCATCCACTAGAATCCAGATCTGACGATTGGCAACCACTTCTTTAATGCAGTATGTAAATCGCTTTTCGCTATCAAAACTTAAAATTTCTTGAACGCGTTCATCACTCAGTACTTGTGTCATATTTTGCCCTTAAAATAAAAAAGGCGAGTTATCCACCCGCCCTCTTAATTAATCTTCGTCGAACATCACTATACCCAAGTGACTTGGGTATAGTATATAAATTACTTAGCCAGTTCGGTTTGCAACCACGGCCAACCTTGCTTCTTACGGCTTAAGGTGTTTTCCATGGTTAGAGAGCCATCTTTAACATGTTTCTCAAGCTTAGCAGACCATTCGCCTTTGAATAGCAGCTCAGTCGTGCTGGTTGTGATGTCAGTAAGCATAAGCGCTGCAAAAGCTAAACCGTCTTCTTGACAACGACGCTCAAGGTCCGAGTTCAAGTCATCAATCATGCCGTCAATTTGCTCCATTGTCGCAAGCTCTACTTGGCCTACGACTACATCACGGCCATTGAATGGATAAGCTTTTAAATCTTTCTCAACTAGTTGAGCTGCGCTTAGACCTTGAATATCTGTTTTCGCAATCAACAAGTTCTTGATAAATTCGTCTAGATTTTCGATACCAGCGATTTCCGCTAACTCTTTCACTGCCGCCTCATCTTTTGGCGTACAAGTTGGAGAAGCAAAGCCAACGGTGTCAGATAAGATTGCTGACATCATAAGAATCGCATAAGGCTTCTCGATTTTTGTTTCTTCCATTTTGAATAAGTTGAACAAAATCGTACAAGTACAGCCTACCGGCCAGATCCAAGCTTCTAGTGGATTGACTGTCATCACATCACCTAGACGGTGGTGATCGACAATACCAACAATTTCAGCTTCAGCGATATCATCTGGTGCTTGAGAAATATCAGTATAATCCACTAACCAGATTTTTTGCCCTGCAACACCGGTACACATTTCAGGTTGCTCAACCCCCGCTTGCTCAAGAATATACTGAGTTTCACGGTTTAGTTCACCTTGACGAACTGGTTTTGCTTCAAGACCACGGGCTTTTAAAAGCTCAGTGGCAACCAATGCACTACAAATGCTATCACTATCTGGGTTTTTGTGACCGACTACTTGGATCATGTGTTTTCCTATTACGACTATTTATACTTAGGATATTCCCGTGATTCTAGCGGAAATATTTTGCCCGATACTTTACCTGATTTTCAAAATTTGTCATTGCTCAAGTGACAATTTAATAATCAAATATCCACTACAAATTTATGTTTAAAAAATTAAAACCTTTTTTTGCTGCAATTAGCAGCAGTTATCGACAGTAATAGTGAACAAGGCATCAAAACTGTCGTTTATTGCTTGTCAGATCTGACAAATGCAACCTATTGTGTTTCTAAGATTATTTTAAAGGTAAGGAATCACAATGAAATTTACTGTAGATCATATTGCTGAGTTAAACCTGTTACTTCAATTCGACCCAACTAGCCTACAAACTGGTATTAAAGTGCATAACGACGCTGCGCCAGAACTGCAAGCAGCAGCAAAGAGTTTGTTTGATAAGAATCTATGCACCCTACCAGACGGCGGTTACCTGACAAGCGAAGGGATTGAACTTGCCGAGCACGCATTGAAAGTATTGAATGTGTTGTCTTCTAAGGCGTAAAGATTCCGCTAATTTTTAATGCTAAGCTTCTATAAAAGCAGAGCTTCTTCGTTTGAGGCTCTGTTTTTTTGTTTAAATAAGCTACTACAATGTATCCGCCCCATGAACTAGCTCCTTGTTCTCAAATGTCAGTTTCCGATAAAAATAAAAGGAGCTGTCCGAGGTAATAGAAATAATCTAGGATGGTTACAATAGCTAAAGCTGAAACACTTACCTCCATCATAAGAGAAAAAGTGATGAAGCCAGATAGCATTGTTTATACCGATACATGGTGTAACAAAAGAGCATTTATATCTGTATTTAAAAGAATGTGAATGGAGGTTTAATAACAGCAATCCAAAGAGTCGATTAAATAAATTAAGTCAATGAGTTAAAAAATATATGGGTTAGTTATCTAGGGCAACCCCAAATAAAAATAAAATACACACTGACAACTGTTTATAGGGCTTATTTGAAGTAGAACGATTTTCAGTACGTACTCTTTCCTGAGAAAGCATTGTTTGCTGAGGATGTTGTATCGCACTAGCATGGATTTGAGTTGCTTTCTTTTTCTCGAACGCAAAATTCATTTGTCGAACTTGATGATCAAATACCGCATTATAAATGTCAAACAAGACCGCTTGTTTCGAGTTCATAGAGGTTGTATTTTCTAATTCTCCTAGCAACATCGAGACTTCATCTAGATGAAGAAATTTCACAATATTGAACGTACATACAGAACAAGTACACAATGTGGTAGAGTTTTGCTTGGTGACAGTCTTGCATTCAGGGCATCTAAAATAGAGATCTGCATATCTATACTCTAAATTATTTTTATCACTATTTCGATTAACGCAATCCTTAATTACTTGTGCCGTAATATCCGAGACTTTGTTATCTCGAAATTCCCTCTTAGAGCCCCCAACTTGACTATTCGGTAACGTTGTTAAATAGTTTTGAATAACCATTTTAGCTTCTTCTGGGCTGCAAGTGAACCACTCTGAATTTTTCCCGATGAAGAGTGCTTTATGCGACTATATTTTTTAGTGAGGCGATAATGAATATCTGTCTCGATTTTATTTAATGCACCATTAGTTACATTCAATGGGAATTGTTCCACAATACGATAGTATGGGTTAGTCGTTTCACTTTCTCGCATTTTAGTATCTCTTATTGTCCTCCCTACTTTGGACTCATTGCTATCTCTCGAATCGACTCCGATATAGATAAATGATGGGGAATCCTTTTTTCTTTTTTTGTTGTTCATTTTACTAATTTCTAGTGGTTCCGAGCCAAACATAAAAAAATATGTTTTCGTACTCAAGAAGTAAGTTACCAATCATTAGACTTTACTGACCACTACAATTTAATAGACAGAAAAATCTCACCTAGACTTTCCACCTATCATTCCATTCATTTATCCATCCAACAAGCTAAACATCTAAATTTATACGGAAACTGTCAGTTCAGCTCACTGATTTAATAAATCCTATGTGTGCAATTTTAATACACGATATATGGAAGGAGATTCTGAACTGCGCTCGTCCCTCGCTTTTCAGAATGACGAAAGTGTTTAACTTCTTTAGGCCGTCATTCCGTACATGAGCCTCAGCGAAGAAGATCGGAATCTCCCACAGTGAGTTGAGTCTCAAAGGCTGTCATGTGTGGCAGGAGATTCTGAATCACGTTCGTGCCTCACTGTTCAGAATGACAACTAATATAAAAACGCCCCACTTCATAACAAAGTGAGGCGTTTCATAGCTAGCTTAGCGAGTAAATCTACTCTACCGTCTCAAGCTCTTGTAATTGGTCGGTTTTTTCTTTCGGGCCATTGCCAAAGCCACGTAAGCCGACGACGTGCACGTGTTCGTGATCTTTAAACACTTTACGTACTAGTTTGTAGGTGGTGCCTTTTTCTGGGCTGATGTTTTCCGGTGCAGCAATCAATAATTGCATATCTAGGCGGTCACATAGCTCAAATAACGTATTGATGGATTTGGTATCCAAACGTGCGGCTTCATCCAAGAACAATAAGCGACACGGCACAATATCTTTACTGCGCAGGCGGCGAGATTCTTCTTCCCAGCTTTGGATAACCATCAACAAAATTGATTGACCGGTACCAATCGCTTCACCAGTGGATAACGCGCCAGATTCCGCTTGTAGCCAACCTTCTGAACCACGGTTTACTTCAATACTCAGCTCTAAGTAGTTACGGTAGTCCAGTAACTCTTCGCCCAAGATTTGCGGTGAGCGTTGACCCATATCGATATGTGGGTTCACGCGTTGGAACAATTTCGCCATCGCTTCTGAGAAAGTTAAGCGTGGGTTATCAAACAAATCTTGATGCTGGTCTTGCTGCTCTGCCAGGCCTGCTAATAGCATTTCATGGCTTTCACGAATACCAACATTTAAGCGCACGCCACGTACCTGACCAAAGGCAATGTTAGACAAACCTTGGTTTAGCATACGAATACGGTTTTGCTCACGCTGAATAGTCTTCTTAATGATATTTGCCACTGAGCCTGAACTAATTGCCAGACGGTTTTCACGTTGGGTGAGCTCTTCAGTTAGGCGAGCTAACTCTACTTCCATCTCTTCAATGGCTTCAACTGGGTCGCTAGTGTGAATAATATCTTGGCGAATACGCTCACGTAGATGTTGGTAAACCGCGATATAGAACAAGACTTTGCCTTCAGGACGAGCATTATCTTCTGAGCCGCGTAGCGCATCACGTAGTGTTTCATTATTAGCAACTGCTAAGCGCAAGGCGCCCAGAGATTTATCCGACATTGAACGTAGTTCGTTATCAGAAAGGTATGCCAACTCACGACGATGCAAGCGACGTTCAACATCATTCAAACGTGCTAAACGTAAAACCGAGCACCAACCCGCTTTAGCGTTAACCACAAACTTACGTAAGTCTTTGTAGTCTTTTTCAATTTTCTTCACGCGCTTGGTTAGCGTTTTCATTTCCATATCGGTTGCGGTAAGAGTACGTTCAAATTCACTCTTACGTTGACGAGATAGGTGTAGACGTTCATAAAGTTCGTTTTTACGTGTTTCTGCACGCTCTACTGCACCGATATCAGCCGTTACACCATATTCTTGCAGCTCTTGTTTGAACTCTTGTACCGTTTCCAGTTTGGCTTGGTGCGAAGATTTCAATGAAGCCAATAATTGGTTGTATTGGTTCATCTGACCTTGCGCTTGTTTTAAACCTTCACGGCTACGTACTTTAGCCTGTTCCGCTTGTTCAAGTTTACGTTTGAGCTGTTCGTTTAATTCGCTACTTTGATCAAGTAAGGAAACGGAATCAGAGTAAGCAAAGTAATGGCGACGTTCATGTAGATCTGCCAGGGCAAACATTTGAGTTTTCAATGTTTGTAAGTTTTGATCTGCTTGTTGATACTGTGCTTGTAGCGCATCAAATTGCTCAGGATCCGCTTCTAGCGCAGATACCATGCTCGACAGTTTATCGGCTGCTTTACCATGTTGCTGAGTAAATGATTTGTATTGAGTAAGTTGCTCAAGCTTGTCGTTAATTTCTTCTAAACGCTCTGCTAGGCTTTCATCTTCAATTAAATGCATCAGGTTAGCCAGTTTATCTAGCTGAGCTAAGGCTTGCTTAGCCGTTTGCATTTGACTGCGTTGTTGTTGATCTTTTTCATCCAGTGATGCCAATTGACGAATCACTTGGTTTAAACCATCACGAACGTCAACGAGTTGTTGTTCTGGGTCGTCATTAAACGCAATGTGAATGTGTTTAGAAACAAATTCGTTATAGCTTTGATATAAGCGTTGTAGCTTCTGCGAATCAAATGCGGCTTTGGCGTACTCTTCTGCTACTTGTTCACGCTCAGCACGTAACAACTCTAAACGTTGCTCACGAGCGGCACGACCAAATAATGGAATAGAAGGTAAACGAGAATAACGTAACTGACGGTCGTTTAGCTGAACGCATACCGCGCCATCAAGCTCATCGGCATTAAAAGTACTGTCATCAAACGCATCAACATCGCCTTCAATGATGTAAAGATCTTCTGGGCAATCGTCTAAATCCACCAACTTTTCTTTAATGCCATCAAGATCAGACACGACGATAGCATGACGAGATGGTCCGTACATCGCGCTAAAATAAGGTGCATCTTCAATGGTGATGTCATCGTAAATTTCAGATAACAACACGCCGCCTAGACTATCCGCTAAGCCTTTTAGGCGAGGGTCATTAGAGCCTGATGGTGACGCTAGACGTTCGATATCACTGTCTAATTCATCACGGCGAGTCGACAAACGCTCTTTCGCCATTGATTGCTGTTTATCTTGCTCAAGCACTTGTTGCATTTGTGCCATTACTGAGTGGCTATCGGTTAGCTCAGCTTCTGTTTGTGATTGCAGTTTTTCTAGTGCTTCACTAGCCGCAATCCAGGCTGGCGCTTGCTTTTGCAGGGCTTGAATTTGTGCTTCAGAATCTTGTTGAGAGCGGCGTAAGTCACCACGTAAATCACGCAGTTCTTCTTGTTCACCAGTAAGGACATCAAGTTGCTCTAGGTGACGTTCACGTTCTTGCTCTAATACCATTTCATCATCAAGGCGAACTTGGTGTTGTGATTGGTATTGTTCAACGAGCTCAGAGGCTTGACGCTGCTCATTTAAGTTACGCTCAAGATCTCGCTGCTGTGCACGCCATTGTGATTCATTTTGTAGCCATTGCTGAGCCTGTTGAGATTTCTGTATCGCCTCTTTTGCATGTGACAGCGCTTCGGTGCGAGCCACATCACCGACAATACTTTTTACTAACGCTAATGCTTGCTCAAACTGCTCTGCTGCGGCAGAAGACATGTCTAATCTATGTTTTAACGACAATAATGCAGAAGTATTCTCCGACTCTTGTTGCTTCAATTCCGATAGTTGAGTCTGAGCATTATCAGCGGTCAAGTTATCGTTATCTGTAAGCTGTTGCGCTTTTTCTAACGCTTGCACGGCTTGTTGATATTGCAACGCGCGAGTCTGCTGTACATCTAATGCTTGTTGGTAATCGGCTAATTGCGACTTCAAGCTATCAACTTCTTGTTCAGAAACTTCTGCTTGCTCTTCTGCGATCGCGACTTGCTCTGCCGCTTCTTCCACGACCATGATTTGTTCTTCTAAGCGTTCACTTAGCTCTTCCAAATCTTCTTGATAACGTTCAATTTTTTCTTGTTGACGAATTGCCGTTTGAACGAGTTGCAAGTGATCGGCAGCCGCTTGGTGGTCTTGCTCTAAGCCAGACTCTTGCTCAACTAATTGCTCAAGTTCTGCTTGTACTTGCGTCATCAATTGCATTTGAGAAGTTAGAGTACTGCTCGATTGATTCAACTCACTGCGCAGTGCTAACGCTTGGTCAAGCTTTATACGGCGGTCATTGGCATGGCGCATGTAGTCTGCTGCCACGTAATTGGTCGATTCTGTAATTAAATGCTTGAATAGATCACGATCAGCTTGAGTCGTTTTGATGGCTTCTAGCGTCATGCGGTTTTCACGCAGCGCAGATTCCATATCTTGGAAGGCTTTCTTCACTCCTCCATTTTGTGGCAATAGGTAGTCACGCAATGAACGAGTGATCGCACTTGAAATACCGCCATATAAAGATGCTTCAATTAAACGATAGAACTTAGAGCGGTCACCAGTGTTGCGCAGTTTCTTCGGTAATACACCCATTTCAAACATCACGCTGTGGTAATCAGCCACTGACGAAAAGGCTTTAATTTGCACGCCTTCATATTCAGCGACTTTATCTTTTAGCTCATTGTAAGTACGAACACGAGCTTGGCCGTTTTCTAAGCTTTCAATTAATACATCGGTCGGTTTTACATTACTTGGCAAACCTTGGATAAGAATCGGTTTGATATCCACTTTCTTATCACGACCTGCGACTTGTTGCAGTTTTACAGTAAACAACAAGCGTTGATGACGTGAATTAACAACATCAAGCACAGAGTAACAAGTACCTGGTTGCAATTTACCGAATAAGCCTTTATCTCGAGACGCTTGTGAACTACCAGCCTCGGTGGTGTTACGGAAATGCAGTAAGCTTTGGTCTGGAATTAATGCGGTGATGAAAGCGGCCATCGTCGTCGACTTACCCGCACCATTACCACCAGAAAGCGTGGTCACTAACCCATCAATATCAAAAGTACGAGCAAAGAAGCCGTTCCAGTTGATCATAGTTAGCGATTGATATTTACCTCTTTCGATCATATTTTCTTGCGTGATCATAGGTCACCTGCTTTCTGTTCTTGTTCTGCTTGTTCTTGCTCGGCAAAGTCTTCTAATTGTTCATCAGAAGCATCTTGCTTATCTTGAGTATCATTTGCTTTGTTTGGGTCAACGGCTTCAGGGTCAAGCACGGCTTCACCATCACGGATCAAGCGTAGTTGCGCTTCACGAACATCATCACCGACACGCACGTCCGCGCCAAAACGGAATGCTGCTTCACTGATTCTAAATTTCTCATCGTCACCAACTGGCAATACCATACCGATGCGACGTAAACGACGCAGCGAAGTACGCACTTTTTCAAACAGCTTTTCTTTATCCAGATCCGAACCGGTTGCACGGTTAGTTACTAGTCGCATCAATTTCTTTTCATCGGCAAGATTTAACAGTTCTTCGTATAGTTCTTGATTTGTAAAGATACCTTCATGCGCTAGACGCTCAGGGCTTAAATATAAAAAGCACAAGATTTTACCCACCAGCATATCGAGTTCCGATAACACACTGCGACCAATAAAAGAGGTTGAACGCGGACGTAGATAAAAGAAACCTTCTGGTGCGCGGACAAGCTCAACATTATAACGCTGATAAAAAGCGCCGAGATCACCATCAAAATCACTTAAAAAAGCGTAGTTATCCATATCATCACTTGAGATATGGCGGCCCGCACGTAGTTGGCTATCAAGCGCTGGGAATAACGGATTAGATAATGCTTTCACCAATTGTTCTGGCATGTAAGCATCTTGAGAGTTGTCGGTCTCTTGTGAATAGCTGGTATTTTGAGACAGATCTGCGCTGTGCGCTTCGTAATTAGTATTGATCGATGACATTCGCTTGTACCTTTGCTCCAAAATCGTTTATCGCTTTCCAATCCGGTTGAATGGCTTGGTAATCCGATTCGGAATACCCCATTCTTACCGCTTGGTCGATCACCATTCTGGCTAAATCAAAATGTTGCGCGTGAGAATGCTGCGCAAGGTAATCTCGTAATACCGAGCCTAAATCAATAGGTTGGCCAGTTTCTTTGTGTTGTTGAAGCATGGCGGCGACACGCTCGCTCAGCTCATCATCAACAGTCGTTAATTCTTCATATTCCACTTCATCTGGAATCGTCCCCGTCACTTCGTCATCACGTAATAACATGGCTTCATCACGCATATCTCTCAGACGTTCTGCATCGGCGTAGGTCAAATACCACGGCATATCAAAGTAATCCGTCACAGACTGACGTAAGCGCTGACTAAAGGCTCGGTTTTGATCCATATCGATAGCAGTACGAATAAATTTATGTACGTGGCGATCATAACCAATCCATAAATCTATCGCTTGCTGGCCCCAACTAACAATACGGTCGAGTTTGGTTTGCAGTGAAAACAAAATAGCATCAATGAAATCTAAACCTTCTTGACCATAGATAAGCTGTTGAATATCAAGAAGCTGAGTTTGTAGTTCATCCCCAGCCGCTTGTAGTGTATCTTGCAGTTCATTCAGAGTCGTCGACGTTTCAGTCAGTAAGCTTTCACAACTGCTGATCGCATCACGCCAGTCTTGGTTTAGTAGTTCAGCAATTTGGTTTTTAATTTCCACTTGCTGATCATCCATAACACGCTGATTTAAATCGATACGATCAAAAATTTCATTTACCGAATATTTCAGCACGCCATAAACATGCTTTTGCCATTGCGTAACATCGGAAGCTTGATTAGCGGCCTCGACGGCTTTCGACATTTCATCGGCAACCATAGACAACTGAATGGATAACTTAAGCTTTGAGAATTCACGATGTCGGACGTAGTAATCGGTAATAGAAACGCCTAGTGGCGACATGCGATAAATGCTTGCCCCGTCATTGAGCTCACTGACAAAGCGGCTCATTAACCTTTGGGAGACCAATTCATTGATCGCATTGTTGGCACGAAATGCCGAAGCCTCACCGGTTTCATCAAACATGTTAGTGACGATTTTGAATGCATCATGCAATTCACCCTCGCCAAGCTCTTCATCGAACTTTTCATTGCTTAATACGGCAATCGCAATCAAAAAAGCTAATCGCTCAGAAGAAAGGTTCAATGAAAAGTCATGTTGCTTCACCCAGCTGACCAGCTCATCGATTGGTTGTTCACCTATCGTTTTGCCCTCAAGCGGTTGTCTACTTGTCAACGGTTGAAGTGAAGATTGAGTTATTTCACTCATTATCATTCCTGTATTTACTAATGACTCTCAGACTATTCGGCAGCCTGAGGCTTTTGCGCCCACACATGAATATAGCGCCCAAGAGAAAGATAAGGCTCTGTGCGGCATAACTGCTGTTCTAATGCCAACACATCTTCTGGCCCATACTCGCCCATGTATTGTTGGTTTCCGATATAGTCGTTAAAACATCGGATACCTGATTTACCACAAATGTCGAAGCCTGCAGATTCTATCCATTGATAGACCTCTTCGGGTAATAAGCCATGTTGAGGCTGCAACTTAAAGCGCTTACGATGTGGCATTCCCTGCAAAATGTGAGGAATATTACCACAAGTTACATTTTTCAAAACCAAACCGTGGTGATTATAAAACATCACTGAAATGATGCCGCCCGGCTTTACCTTTTCAAGTAAGCTTGCTAATACTTGCTGCGGATTTTCCAACCATTCCATCACAGCATGAAATAACACTAAATCCGACTTCTCACTTAAGTGTTCATCGAGATGTTGAATAGCAGAATGAACAAAGCGAAATTGTGAATATAATCCATTATTATCAATATTTTGCTTAGCTAACGCCAACATTTCACTGGAAATATCACACAACGTGACTTGATGCCCTAACTGAGCAATTTTTTGCGACATTTGAGCTAAACCGCCTCCTGCATCTAATACAGATAGAACGTCTTTTTTCTGTTGTAAACGGTCTAAAGCTTGCTCAATATCTTGCCAAAGGATCACTTGACGAATATCGCCTTTATCGGAACCATAGATGTTTTTGGCGAATTTATGCGCGATATCATCGAAATTTCGATCATTGTCCATTTTTTTTCATTTAAGATAACTGAATTTTGCGTGTATTCTGTCACAGCAATTACAGGAATAAAGCAATTACTCCGTTTTACCTGCTGAATGATGAATTTTTGGACTATTTAAAATGTTTGAATTGAAAAAATTAATTGGTGCTCTGCTTATGCCTTTGCCTGCCTTGTTGATTATAGGTTTTATTGGCTTATTTCTTATTATGTTCACCTACAAACGCGGCTTAGGGTGCTTATTCACTTTTGTTTCTTTAATGGGGATCTTTCTATTTTCTTTCCAACCCATTTCGACCTCATTATTGAAACCAACTGAGCGTGCTTATAAAGCTTTTGTGCCAGTAGATGGCGCCATTGACTATGTCATGGTATTAGGAAGTGGCCATATTGTTGATAACGATATTCCAGCAACTTCGGAACTATCTCGCAATGGTTTGATGCGTCTTGCGGAAGGTATTCGTATTTTACACCTCTACCCTGGAGCAAAATTAATTTTGTCTGGTTATAACGGTGGCACATCGGTAAGTAATGCACGAATGATGGCGAATGTTGCTGTTTCATTAGGCGTAGCAAAATCCGATATCATTCTATTAGAAAGTGCTCAAGATACTTGGGATGAAGCGCATCAAGCGGCAGGTTTTGTTGCTGATAAACGTATGGTACTGATCACCTCTGCCAGTCACATGAAACGTGCTATTGGTGAGTTTAACAAAGCAGGACTTGAACCTATCCCTGCACCGACCAATTACTTAGCTTTTGATGATATTAAACAGCCATGGGATAAATATTCTCCACAAGCGAAATATCTAGAGCAAAGTGAACGTTATTGGTATGAGCAGCTTGGTCGATGGTGGTCTTCTTTACGCGACACACTAAGTAACCAGAAGAATTCCGGTACGGCTACAACGTTAGAGTAACGAGATAATACGCGAGCAATCGATAACGTTGCTGCTAACGTGCGGTATTTGTTTTGTCATAAAAATGCCATATCTGATTGTCAGTCATGGCATTTAAGACTAAAATCGTAGTTCATAAAATACAGAATAAAATTAAGTCGCTGATTAAAGGCGACTTTTATCTTTTTAGATTAGAATAAATCCGGCGAAGACGTCGGCATAAAGGAAATTCACTATGGCTACAATTAAAGATGTCGCACGTATTGCAGGTGTTTCTACCACCACAGTGTCACATGTCATCAATAAGACTCGTTTTGTTGCAGAAGCAACTCAAGAAAAAGTCATGGCCGCAGTGAAAGAACTGAATTATGCCCCAAGCGCTGTTGCCCGTAGTCTGAAATGCAATACCACTAGCACCATTGGTATGTTAGTAACGCAGTCAACTAATCCATTTTTTGCCGAAGTAGTAGATGGCGTAGAAAGCTATTGTTACCGCAAAGGTTACACTCTGATCCTTTGTAATACTGGTGGCCGTGCAGATAAACAACGTGATTATATTCGTATGTTAGCTGGCAAACGTGTTGATGGCCTTTTAGTGATGTGTTCAGACTTAGATGCTGATTTACAAGAGATGCTAGATGGTCACCCAGATATTCCTAAGGTCGTCATGGATTGGGGCCCAGAAAGCTCTCAAGCAGATAAGATCATCGATAACTCTGAAGAAGGTGGCTATTTAGCAACTCGTTACCTCATGGCTCAAGGTCACAAAGATATTGCTTGTCTAAGTGGTCACTTCGAAAAAGTTGCCTGTAAAGAACGCATCTCTGGCTGCAAACGCGCATTAGCGGAAGACGGTTTAACGCTTCCAGAAGAGTGGTTACTTGAAGGTAACTTTGAGTGTGATACCGCCGTGATCGCTGCAGATAAAATTCTTGCTATGGAGAAAAAACCAACCGCCGTTTTCTGCTTTAACGATATTATGGCACTCGGCTTAATGAGCCGCTTACAAGAAAAAGGCATGAAAGTACCAGAAGATATTTCGGTTATTGGTTACGATAACATTGATATTTCACCTTACTTCTCACCACCTTTAACGACAGTTCACCAGCCAAAACGTCGTCTAGGTAAGAATGCGGTAGAGATTTTATTAGAGCGTATTAAAGATAAAAATCATGCTAAGCAGACATTTGAGATGTTCCCTGAGATTATTGAACGCTCTTCGGTAAAAACATTGAAATAGTAGTATTCTTAGCCGAGTAACGAATAACTAAACCAGCGCTGATGTCGTTGGTTTTTTTATTGAAATTTTTTAGGCGGATCATCTGTCTATATTGATATACCTAACTTTGTATAAGGATATACATGAAACGTCTGCTACTTAGCTTCATTTTGATCACTCTGCCACTGCTTTCTTCTGCTAAAGATATCTCCATTAGCCAGTTAGATTGGCAACAAGTTGAACAACGAGCAAAAGGACAAGATGTTTACTTTAATGCTTGGGGTGGTAGCCAAGAGATTAATGACTATCTTCGTTGGGTAGCAAAGCAAGTAAAACAAAAGTATGGCATTGAACTTCACCACGTTAAGGTCACTGATATTTCCGAAACCACCACTCGCCTGCTCGCTGAAAAAACTGCTGGAAAACATTCTGGTGGTAGTGTCGATATGGTGTGGATCAATGGTGAAAATTTCAAATCAATGAAGAATAACCAATTACTCTACGGCCCTTTCGTTTCAAGCTTGCCAAATTGGAAAAAAGTCGACTCTAGTCTCCCTGTCACTAATGATTTTTCTGAACCAACAGAAGGATTAGAAGCGCCGTGGGGGGTGGGTCAATTAGTCTATATTCATGATCAGAAAAAGTTACCGACACCCCCACAGTCAGCACAACAATTATTCGATTATGCAAAACACCACCCTGGGCGTATTACCTACCCTAAGCCACCTCAGTTTCATGGCACTAGCTTTTTAAAAGCCTTACTTATCGAACTTTCTGATGAAAAGAGCGCGCTATCTAAGCCCGTTGATGAAGACTCATTTACTCAAGTAACTCAACCTTTATGGGATTACTTAGATGCTATTCAACCTTATTTATGGCAACAAGGCCGCCAATTCCCAACCACTCAACCTGAAATGCTGCAATTGCTCGATGATGATCAAATTGATATTGCTCTTACCTTCAACCCAAATGAAGTTTTTTCAGCCCAAGCAAGCGGTAAGTTAGCCCCAACAACGAAAACCTATGCATGGAAAAATGGCGCATTGTCTAACATTCATTTTCTTGCCATCCCATGGAACGCTAATGCAAAAGAAGGGGCATTAGTCGTAATTAACTTTCTACTCAACCCTCAAGCACAATCACGTAAAGGTGATATCAATGTCTGGGGAGACCCATCAGTATTGCAAACCAAATACTTAACAGGCAGTGCTCAAAAAACGATGTTATTTCCCTCAATTGAAGAGCCTCACCCTAGTTGGCAAACCGCACTAGAACAGGCTTGGATTGAGCGATATAGCCAATAACAACGAATTAAGGGCGCTCATGCAAAGCAAGCAAAGACGTATGCTAAGCATCGGTTATTTACTGGTGATTTTGATCTGCTTTCTCCCCCTTTTTCCGGGGGTGTTAGGCATGGTAATCCCTGCTTTTGGTTTCATTCCGCCGCTTGGTCTAAATATCTTTACCTTGGATGGATTTATTTCAGCTATCAGTTGGCCGGGGGTTGAGCGTTCTCTCTTACAAACCATAATGATCGCGGTTGTCAGTACAGTGATTGCCGTCATAATGACCTTTGCTATTTTGCAAGCCTATTGGGGAAGCCATTCATGGCAGCGAATTGAAAAACTTTTATCCCCTATACTCGCATTACCTCATGTCGCTTTTGCGGTTGGTTTCTTATTCTTATTTTCTGATACTGGTTGGTTAGCCCGTCTTTTTAGCTTCATGGTTAGTGATACTTCAGGGGTTCCCCATGTATGGTTTACTTGGATTTACTCACTACAAGACAATATTGGTATTAGTCTAGCCCTTGCATTAGCAATCAAAGAAACGCCTTTTTTGTTATTAATGAGTGTCGCAATACTGAATAACTTAAAAGTCAAACAAACACTGCAAGTAACACAAGGTTTGGGATACTCTGTTGCTCAATCATGGTGGAAAGCGATTTTTCCCCAATGGCTACGCCACATGCGTTTTCCTCTTTTCGCTATCATGGCTTATTCCTGCTCGGTGGTTGATGTTAGTTTGATTTTAGGCCCAACTCACCCTCCTACATTTGCAGTGTTAGTATGGCAATGGTTTAACGATCCAGATTTATCTCAACTTCCAAGGGCGGCAGCG
Organism: Vibrio algivorus; assembly: GCF_030161215.1. Classification (NCBI taxonomy): domain Bacteria; kingdom Pseudomonadati; phylum Pseudomonadota; class Gammaproteobacteria; order Vibrionales; family Vibrionaceae; genus Vibrio; species Vibrio algivorus. The sequence continues at coordinate 247,145 of NZ_BSPV01000004.1, read as the reverse complement.
GGTGCTTTTCTCTTGTTTATTTTGTGTTCTATTTTAATTGGCTTAATTTGGCTAACAGAACGCTTAGTACTAGGGGGATACCGAACTTGGTTAACCTCTGGCCGAAATGCTTCCTTGGGTGTCAGGCCTTATTTCTTTCACCTCATCGCAAGCATTAGCTTATTGACTATTCCGGTAATGATCATTTGGACATTTGCCTTACGCTGGTCTTATCCAAATCTACTCCCTACCTTTTGGAGCACTCGGTTTTGGTTAAATGAATGGCCATATATTCAAGACACCATTTTAACCAGTGTTTGGCTAGCTTTATTCAGCGCAGGAATGGCTCTTGTTCTTGCTCTCATTGCTCATGAGTATCGCCAGCATTTTCGTTATCATATTCCTATGTATGTGATTGCCTTACCTATGTTGATCCCTCAGCTCTCTTTACTATTTGGCTTACAAATCACCACCCTTTGGATTAATCAGGAACATTATTGGCTATGGGTAATTTGGGCGCATACATTTTTTGTTTTTCCCTATGTCTACCTATCTTTGGATGGGCCATGGAAAAGCTACCCTAACCGACTATCCCAAACTGCGGTAAGCCTCGGTGTTTCACCCGTTAAAGTCTTTTTCGCCATAAAGTTGCGTACATTAGTCAGCGGAATATTATTTGCTTGGGCGATGGGTATGAGCGTGAGCCTAGCGCAATATTTACCAACGTTAATGTTAGGCTCTGGAAGAGTTGTCACATTGACGACAGAAGCCGTTGCATTATCCAGTGGCCATGATCGTAGAGTCGTTGCTCTTTATGCTTTATGGCAGGCCATTCTACCCTTTGCTTTTTTCAGCTTAGCGCTTATCGGTAACCGTATTTTTCAGAGCCGGAGTAAAGCGACCTATAAGCAGGAGTCACCTTCATTATGAGTTTGTCATTAGAGCAGCTATCCATTTATCATCAGATATCAAAAACATCTGATTCGAAAAAAACACCACTGGTTAGTAACCTCAATTTAACCATTTCACATGGTACAGTACTTACATTAATGGGCCCAAGTGGTTGTGGAAAGTCAACATTACTTAATGTAATTGCTGGCCACCTCAGCCAAGAGTTTTACTATGACGGTAAAATAATATTAAATAATGAAGAGATCCAAGCTAGCGATCCTCACAAACGTTCTATCGGCATCTTATTTCAAGATGACTTACTTTTCCCACATTTGAATGTTTGGGAAAATATTGCATTTGCTTTGCCAAATAATATCAAAGCTAAAGAAAGAAAGTTGGAAGCTCTAGCAGCCTTAGATAACGTTGGATTACTTGCTATTGCCTACTCTATGCCACATCAAATTTCAGGTGGACAAAGAGCCCGAGTCAGTCTTATTAGAATGTTAAGCGCACAACCTAAGGCTGTTTTACTCGATGAACCATTCAGTAAATTGGATCCCGAATTACGAGTTAACTTTCGAGATTGGGTATTTAAACAACTCGCTGTAGCTCAAGTGCCAACTTTGATGGTCACACACGATAAAGCAGATGCTCCAACCAACGGAAAAATCATGCACTGGGAGCAATTTAGCACGGAGAATTCCCATGCTTGATAGATATGTCATTCCATTAATAAAGCACCCATTAAACTCCTTAGCAAAGCAGTGCGTTCAACGTCATATCAAAGCTGATCATGTCACTTTGGCAAGCTTTCTTATTGGTCTCTTGGCTATCCCTGCATTATGGGGGGAACATTACCTTTTGGCTTTATTATTGATTGTATTAAACCGCATTGGTGATGGTCTTGATGGTGCGATTGCGAGGCAAACACAAACCTCTGACGCAGGTGGTTTTCTTGATATTTGCTTGGATTTCATATTTTATGCTCTGATCCCATTTGGCTTTATCCTAGCCAATCCAGAACAAAACACACTTTGGGCAGCATTATTAATTGTCAGTTTTGTTGGCACAGGTAGTAGCTTCTTAGCATTTGCCTCTATTGCTGGAAAACGAAATATCACCAACCCAGTTTATCAACACAAATCTTTATATTACATGTCAGGCATAACGGAAGGGACTGAGACGATTGGTTTTTTTATCGCATTTTGTCTCTGGCCAGCTCTTTTCCCCCAACTTGCTGCCATCTTTGCAGCGCTATGTTTTATAACCACAATAAATAGAATTTGGGCAGGTTATCGCACCATTCAATCATCAGAAACTCAGTAATCACAGTATAAAAAAGGATAATTTATGAAGATATTCAGCGCAGGCAATCCTGTTGAAGCACACATTGTTTGTGAATTACTCAAAAGCCACCGCATTGAGGCAAAAGTTCATTCAGGTGAGATTTTCAGCTTAAAAGGAGAAGTTCCTTTAACCAGTGATACTGACCCTTATGTATGGTTACTTGATGAACAAGATGAAGAAAGAGCAAAGCAGTTAATACGAGATTATGAAAAAGAAGAGTTGAGACCAAATTGGGATTGCCAACAATGCGGGGAAAGTATTGAAGCTCAATTCGCCGTTTGTTGGAATTGTGGTCAAGCGAATCCATCACAAGATCAAACAGCTTAGCCACTAAGGTCTGTTAAATAAGGCCTGTTAAATTTACTAATTTAAACCTGACTGTTTTGTTGGATGAAAGCTAAAGAATGTTGATTAAACTCAACCGGCTTTTCAACATTGCAAACATGCCCGCAGCCAGGAATCTCAAGCAAACGACTGAATTTATGCTGCTTCACCATCTCTTTCACTGGGCGGATAAACATGTAGTCCATCTCTCCCATCAAATACAGAGTTGGAATCGGTAACTCACGATCTCTGAAGTAACGCATCATAGGATTAACATCAACCGACAACTTAAACCAACGTTTAAACTCTTTCTGACAAAGTTTCTTGGCTTCTCGAATAAATAAATGGCGGGATTCTTTTTGCCCACGCTGCGGCATAATAATGTAAGCAAATAGCTTATAGAGCCACATATAAGGAATAATATTTTTGCTCCAATAACCTACCTTAACCAAAAGTTGTGAACGGACATCAAGTCGTGTTACTGCTCCACCAAGCACCATACTTTGAACTTTCTCTGGTGCCATTTCAGCTAAGTTTCGCACTAAGATCGTACCTAAAGACATACCGATAAAATGCGCTTTTTCAATATTGAGGTGCTCTAATACATTAAGAATGTCAGTTGTTACATCTTGGAATGAATAGTGCTTTGAAATGATGTTCTTCAATAATTGATTTGAACGCCCATGTCCTCTTAAATCAATCAAAAGTAGGTTGTAATGCTGACGGTAATCTTTAATTTGTTTGAACCATAGAGACGAGCTGCCGCCAGCACCATGAACGAATACAACCCATTCTTGGCTAGTTGGATGCAAATATGTTTTATGAAACAAAAGCTCTTTTGTCATAATAAAAATACTACGTCTTATAGTTAAAATTTATCTATCGATTGTACCACACCAAGCCTTATCTCTGCGTTTTTTTACTAAGCTCTATTATGTGAGTTTATGTTGCAAAAAACACTTTACCTCATGTTAACTTGAGGTTTTATCCTTTTATAAAAATAACCCAATACAATAACTCAAAGGAATGTGTATGTACCTAGAACATGTAAATTTAGTCGTTAGTGATGTTCCCGCCATGATTCACTTTTATCAAACTGCGTTCCCTCATTGGACTATCCGTAGTGAAGGTGATGACGAATGGCATGGAAAACCAAGGCATTGGTTACATTTAGGTGATGATTACCAATATCTTGCTATCAGTAACCACGGTGAAGGACAAAACCGTGATCTAGATGGTTACCAAGTCGGTTTAGCGCACTTTGCTTATTCGGTAGACAACCTCGATAGCATAGTAGAAAGGCTAATCAGTAATGGATATGAAATAGCTAAACCTGGAGCAGAGAATCCATTTAGGAAAAACGTCTACTTCGTCGACCCTGCAGGGTTTGAAGTTGAGTTTGTAGAGTATTTGACAGATATTCCAAGTGAGCGAAATAACGATTTATAAAGCGACAAAAAAGCCAGTGTCAAAGTAGGCACTGGCTCTTGTATTTTATTGTATAAGGGAATGAGGTGCGTACATGAACTTAATATTGATTACACATTCAAAGAAGCGTTGATATCTATTAACACTTGGTTTGGCTCTTCTGCTTGAGTAATCGGGCGACCGATAACTAAGTAATCTGAACCAGCACTCATTGCTTCAGCTGGAGTCATTATACGACGTTGATCACCAGCCACACTGCCTACTGGGCGGATACCTGGAGTCACTAATTTAAACTCTTGACCTAATTCAGCCTTTAAAATTGAAGATTCATGTGCTGAACATACAACACCATCTAAACCACTTTGCTGAGTCAACTTAGCAAGGCGTTTCACTTGTTCTTGTGGAGTAATGTCCAACCCAATACCAGCCAGATCCGATTGCTCCATACTAGTTAACACCGTCACCCCAATTAGTAATGGACGGTCTTGACCATAAGGCTCTAAGATTTCACGAGAAGCCGCCATCATACGCTCACCACCACTGGCGTGAACATTGACCATCCAAACGCCCATTTCTGCTGCCGCTTTAACCGCTTTTGAACAGGTATTCGGGATATCATGGAATTTAAGGTCTAGAAAGACTGAAAAGCCACGTTTGTGTAATTCACGAACAAAGTCAGGGCCAAATAGAGTAAACATTTCTTTGCCGACTTTTAAACGGCATTGGCTAGGATCAATATTATCCACGAAAGCTAATGCATCATTTTGATTTTCATAATCTAAGGCAACAATCACTTTTGGGTCTAACATTGGTCTTCCTCTATAAATAAAAATTTGGTGGCTCGTGGAAAAATTCTGAATGAAAATAGTTAGTTTTTAATTACTACTCACCATCTAAACCACGTATCGGCTTAATGGTTCCCCATCCTTTACAAGATGGACAGTGCCAATAAATGGAATGGGTAGCAAATCCACACTGACGACACTGATAATGAGGCTTCGCTTTCATTTGCACCCCGACCATCTCTTGTAAGGTCGTCAAACTGTCTTTCGCTCGCCCTTCTTCAGCTTCGGCAATATGGTAATCAATCAGTCGATAGAACCCCTTCATCGTTGGGTTCTTTATTAATTGCTGAGTTAATAAGGTTTGTGCAGCAGCAATACCTTCATGCTGGGCGACCATTTGAGCCAACATAAGCTCCGCAGATACTCCAGCTTTCTTAGCGATACACTTTTTCAAAAACTCTAACATCCCAGGCTCTTGACCGATTTGATAATAACAATCGGCTAAGGTTGGGAGAATTTCAGAGATGTAATCAATGTCTTGTTCAATAACCTGTTCTAGGCATTGAATCGTTTGTTTATAGTTATCCGACTCCAGATAAATATTACCTAAAGCTATATTGGCGCGAACACATTTTGGATCTTCAGTTAACGCACGCTTAAAATAGAGAATTGCTTTTGATGTGTTAGTTAAGCTCAATTCATGCATGGCTATTTCGCACCAATAATGAGCAATGTCACGGCGCATTTTCTTACGCCCCATCGCGACTAAATCATCACCATATTTGATCGCTTTATTCCATTCACGAGTTTGCTGATAGATGGTGACAAGTTGCTGAAGGGCTTGTTCTCTATGTTCCGGTTCTTCAATCAATTGCTCAAAGATTTTTTCTGCGCGGTCAAAAAAACCCGAAACCATGTAATCTTTTGCTAGCTGTTGTAAGGCAAGATTTTTTTGGTCAACAGTAAGACCTTCGCGAGAAATTAAGTTTTGGTGTATGCGAATAGCGCGATCTACTTCACCACGAGAGCGAAACAGGTTACCCAATGCTAAGTGAGTATCAATCGTTTCGTCATCAACTTGAAGTAGTTCGATAAAGTGGTCAACAGCTTTATCTGATTGTTCAGACAATAGGAGGTTTAGACCTCTGACATATTGCCGAGAGATCTGATGAGATTGTTCTTGCTTATCATGTCGAGCACTACGATTACCCATATACCAGCCATAAGCAGCAGCGATGGGCAATAGTAGAAAGAGTAGCTCTAGCATTAACGAATAAACCTATCCTTTAATTTCAGGGAGTTGCTCTGATGGCTTTGTAGAAGATGCCTGTGCTTTATTCAATTGTTTGCGTAAACGAAGCACGGTGAATTTTGATTTCAAGTACAAGCTACCAAAAATCAACCAGGCAATCGCAAAAGCAACCACAAAAACAATGCCGAGCAACAAAGAGAGCGGCAGTTCGTTTTGAGCAATGAGATAATTAAATGTCACTGTTTCTTGATTCTGTGCGCCTAACGCTAAAGCAATCAGAAAAAGTGCGATAACCAGTATAATTTTTATAATTTTCATAATTACCACCTTTCCATACAGCGAAACGATTCTTAGATTATGCAGTAAATTTGCCTGACACTCCATTGCCAATTGATTGAAAGGTGGAGATATTCTTAATAAAATTGTCAGCCGTTTGAATTTTACTCATAAAAAAACGGCAATCTAACGAATGCCGCTTTCTTTAAATTCTAATCATGTGGCTTCATAACATGACATTACTTACGCAATGCTGTTATTCACACGCTCACGTAGTTCTTTCCCTGGTTTAAAGTGAGGAACATATTTGCCTTCCAAATCCACTTTTTCACCTGATTTAGGGTTACGACCAATACGTGGTTCACGATAATGTAGAGAAAAACTGCCGAAACCACGAATTTCAATACGATCGCCCTCTTCCAACTTAGAAGCCATATGTTCAAGGATATCTTTTACGGCATCCTCTACTTCTTTTGCTGATAAATGGGTTTGCTGAGCACAAAGTCTTTCAATTAGTTCTGACTTAGTCATAGGTGATTCCCTCACTTTTCTCTTTCTTATCGAAAAAAGGGAGCCCTTTCAGGCCCCCTTCTATAGGCAAAAAATTATTCGCCTTTAGCAGCCTTGAATGCGTCAGCCATAGCATTACCAAACGAAGCTTCATCAGCTTTGTTTAGAGTAGCCATTGCTTCTTGCTCTTCAGCTTCATCTTTAGCTTTGATAGATAGGTTGATTACGCGATTCTTACGGTCTACACCAGTAAATTTCGCTTCAACACTGTCACCAACACTGAATACTAGAGATGCATCTTCGATACGGTCACGTGCTGCTTCAGAAGCACGGATGTAACCTTCAACACCTTCTTGTAATTCAATTGTAGCACCTTTCGCGTCAACTGCAGTTACAGTACCATTTACAAGAGTACCTTTCTTGTTGTCAGCAACGTAGCTATTGAACGGGTCGTTTTCCATTTGCTTAACGCCAAGAGAAATACGCTCACGATCAGCGTCTACTGCTAGAACAACTGCAGAGATTTCGTCGCCTTTCTTGTAGTCACGAACCGCTTCTTCACCTTGAGCATTCCAAGAAATGTCAGATAGGTGAACTAGACCGTCGATACCACCGTCAAGACCGATGAAGATACCAAAGTCAGTGATAGACTTGATCTTACCAGTAACTTTGTCGCCTTTAGCTTGCGCTTCAGCGAAAGTCTGCCAAGGGTTAGCTTTACATTGTTTTAGGCCTAGAGAGATACGACGACGCTCTTCGTCGATATCAAGAACCATAACTTCAACTTCATCACCAACGTTAACAACTTTAGATGGGTGGATATTTTTGTTAGTCCAATCCATTTCTGAAACGTGTACTAGACCTTCAACGCCTTCTTCGATTTCTACGAAGCAACCGTAATCAGTTAGGTTAGTTACACGACCAGTTAGTTTGTGACCTTCTGGGTAACGCTTAGCGATTGCTACCCATGGATCTTCGCCAAGTTGCTTAAGACCTAGAGAAACACGAGTGCGCTCACGGTCAAACTTAAGAACTTTAACTAGGATTTCGTCACCAACGTTTACGATCTCAGATGGGTGCTTAACACGCTTCCAAGCCATATCTGTGATGTGAAGTAGGCCGTCTACACCGCCAAGGTCAACGAATGCACCGTAGTCAGTAAGGTTCTTAACGATACCTTTAACTTCAGTACCTTCTTGTAGAGTTTCAAGAAGTTCGTCACGCTCAACACTGTTTTCTGATTCGATAACAGCACGACGAGAAACAACAACGTTGTTACGTTTCTGATCAAGCTTGATTACTTTGAACTCTAGCTCTTTGTTTTCTAGGTGAGCTGTGTCACGAATTGGACGTACGTCTACTAGAGAACCAGGTAGGAATGCACGGATACCGTTAAGTTCAACGGTGAAACCGCCTTTAACTTTACCGTTGATGATACCAACAACAGTTTCAGCTTCTTCACATGCTTTCTCAAGTACAATCCAAGCTTCGTGGCGCTTAGCTTTCTCACGAGAAAGTTGAGTTTCACCGAAGCCATCTTCTACCGCGTCAAGTGCTACATCTACTTCAGCACCAACTTCAACTTCAAGTTCGCCAGCGGCGTTCTTGAATTGTTCAGCTGGAATAGCAGATTCAGATTTTAGGCCTGCGTCAACAAGAACGAAGCCGTTCTCGATTGCAACAACAGTACCTTTAACAATAGTACCTGGGCGGAATTCTAGTTCGTTTAGCGACTCTTCAAAGAGTTGAGCAAAAGATTCAGTCATTATATATGATCTTCAATTAATTAAACGTCCATGGGTATCCTACCGCATGGGGTTGATAAATTAGCCAGTCATCATCCTTGCGACCGACAGTCCTTATCACTAAATATCGTTGTTCCTAAAAACGAACGCTTACTTAGTGAGTTTAGATTCTATAAATTTTAGCGCGATTTCTACCACTTCATCAATAGAAAGTGATGTAGAATCAATCACTAATGCATCATCAGCTGGACGTAAAGGAGCAACAGCACGGTTGCGGTCACGATCGTCACGTTCCTGAATATCGCATAAAAGTTGGTCGAATTTACCACTTAAGCCCTTTAGTTGCAACTGATTCAAGCGGCGTTGTGCCCTTTCTTCGGCACTTGCATCCAAGAAAATTTTTGCTTCAGCATCCGGGAAAACAACCGTTCCCATATCTCGACCATCGGCAACTAAGCCTGGCTCTGCACTAAATGCGCGTTGGCGACGTAGCAATGCTTCACGTACTCTCGGTAAAGAAGCGACTTTTGAGGCAGCAGTACCTGTTTCTTCCTTACGTAATTCTTTCGATACGTCTTCACCCTCTAAAATGACTCGTACCAAGTCACCTTCCGCCATAAATTGCACATCAAGGTGATTCGCTAGTGGTACTAATGCATCTTCTGATTCTGTATCTACACCATGATGAATGGCAGCTAACGCCAATACACGATAGATTGCGCCTGAATCAAGTAAATGATAATTCAACTTATCCGCAAGCATCATACACAGGGTACCTTTCCCTGCGCCACTTGGCCCATCTACGGTGATAATCGGGCTTTGAGGTGACATACATTTTCTCCGGGATCTATGTGAGCAAACTATGCTCAAGAAACATGACGTATTTTAAGCGCAAAATTATAGCGAAATTAGCTCATCTATGCATGGATTATTAGTCAATATATCCAATAATAATCAAACCAACTGAAATTTTATCCCAACCTAAAAAAGCCCCACGTTAAGTGAGGCTGAATAAATATTCTACTTATATCCAAGTGACTTCAAGGTGCAGAATTCAGAGCTATCATCCAAACCTTTAGGCAAAAGAAATTGAAAGATTTAATATTAGACCAACTGGCTTAATTCACTAAATTTTGTAAAGTAATTTGGAAAAGTCTTAGAAGTACAATTTGGATCGTTAATAGTCACAGCTGTATCACTGAGTGCTACAAGAGAAAAGCACATTGCCATACGGTGATCATCGTAAGTATCTATCGCGGCATGCTTTAGTTGCGTTGGAGGAGTAATAGTAATGTAATCTTGCCCTTCTTCGACTTCTGCGCCAACTTTTCTTAATTCAGTTGCCATTGCAGATAAACGGTCAGTTTCTTTTACTCGCCAATTATATACGTTACGAATGGATGTTGTGCCCTTTGCGAATAATGCCGCCGTTGCAATAGTCATTGCCGCATCTGGAATGTGGTTAAAATCCATATCGATCGCATTCAACTGCCCTTTACGACAAAGTACATAATCCTCGCCCCATTCAATTTCCGCACCCATTTTTTCCAAAGCGTTTGCAAATTGAATATCACCTTGAATGCTGTTTTTACCAATACCCGTTACTTTAATTTCTCCGCCTTTAATCGCGGCAGCCGCAAGAAAATAAGAAGCTGAAGACGCATCACCTTCGACTAAAAATTGACCTGGACTCTGATAAGTTTGACCAGCAAGAATAGTAAATGTTTGATAATTTTCATTAATGACATTAACGCCAAACTTAGCCATGATGTCTAAAGTAATATCGATATATGGCTTAGAGACCAATTCACCTTCAATGTGAATGGTAATATCACCATCTGCAAGGGGCGCAGACATGAGGAAAGCGGTTAGAAATTGGCTTGAAATAGAACCATCGATTGTCACTGAACCAGATTTCAACCCTGTACCCGTTATTTTGATTGGTGGATAATTTTCATTTTCTAAATATTCAATCGAAGCTCCAGCTTGTTGTAGTGCATCAACTAAATGGCCAATTGGACGCTCTTTCATCCGAGGTTCACCGGTTAATACAAACTCCCCTTTACCTAAGCACAACGCCGCTGCTAGAGGACGCATTGCTGTACCAGCATTACCGAGAAATAGTTCAAGTGACGTATCTAAGGTAAAAGCACCACCGATACCTTGCACTTCACACACGGTTTTATTTTCAGACAATTGGAATGCGACACCTAGTTTGGTCAGAGCGTTCAGCATGTGTCGAATATCATCACTGTCTAGCAGATTGGTTAAGCGTGTTGTGCCTGTCGCCAAAGCGGCCAATAATAAAGCCCGATTTGAAACACTTTTTGACCCCGGAAGGTTAATTTCACCGGAGATTTTTGAGATAGGTTGAAGAGTAAGGCTTTCCATTGGTTTTCATATTCCTTGCTAATAAGCTGTTAATGCTTTTGAGATTAACGAAAAACAAGATTTAGTGCTAGTGTAAATCTTGCTATCATTTATACTCAAGTAACTTCACGATGCAAGTTTCAGCAAGAATAAAACAAGCTTTAGGCAAGGCTTTACACTACGTCAGATTCGTTTGAAAGGTGCTTACATTCCTACTCGAATCTTCCTTGTTTAAAGACTTGGATGATAGCTCTGAATTCTGCACCTTGAAGTCACTTGAGTATAATTAATTGATTAATAAATAGAATGCTTGCCGTGACTATCTACTTGCCTTGCTTAGATGACTATAAAGAGACTTTTCCTGATGTGGAATCAGCACTCACTGAACCAGATGGGTTATTAGCTTTCGGCGGTGATCTCAGCCCAGAGAGAATTATCAAGGCTTATAGAAGTGGCATATTTCCCTGGTTTTCAGAACAAGACCCCATTTTGTGGTGGAGCCCAGCGACGAGAGCTGTGATAGAAGCTAATCAATTTTCCCCTTCCAAAAGTCTAAGAAAGCATATTCGTCGTAATAATTTAACCGTCACTTTAAATCAAGCAACCGAACAAGTAATTACGCTATGCGCTAGCACTCGGCCTATCGAGGAAACCTGGATCACGCAAGAAATGATTAATGCTTATATCGAATTAACCAAATTAGGTCATTGTCATTCAGTTGAGGTTTGGCGCAATGACACTTTAATTGGTGGTTTATATGGAATTAAATTAGGTCAACTATTTTGCGGTGAATCGATGTTTTCACTTGAAAGCAATGCTTCTAAAGTTGCCTTCTGGTATCTATGTAATCACTTTGCTCATGTTGGGGGACAACTCATAGACTGCCAAATAATGAATCCTCACTTAAAAAAATTAGGTGTCAGCGAAGTCGCACGGTCCGACTTCATATCGCTAATAAAGCAATTACAAAGTAAACCAATAAACACTGACTTTACGCCATGTACACTTGAGCTCATCGAAGGGTAAAAAAGATGGAATCGAACCAAATCAAAATCGGCCTAACCCCTTCTAGTCAATGTAGTTATTTAGAAAATCAGCAAGAACGTGTCGCGGTTATTTTAGACGAAGGCTTACATACTCCTAGTCAATATGAAGTTTTTCTTGCGAATGGCTTTCGTCGCAGTGGCAAAATGATCTATCGACCTCATTGCGATACATGTCAGGCTTGCCAACCTATTCGTGTATCAATCCCAGATATTCAATACTCAAAAAGTCAGAGACGATTACTCAATAAAGCGGATCAACTTTTATGGGAATTAAAACCACAACTTGATGAAAATTGGTTTAATTTATACGAACGGTATATTGAAACGAGACACCAAAATGGCAGTATGTTCCCAGCCAATAAAGACATCTTTGAAAGCTTTATTCTTGCTGACTGGATTCAACCTCAGTTCTTACATGTTTATGAAAACGATACGCTCATCGCGGTAGCGGTCACAGATTGCCTACCTAACTCTCTAAGTGCATTCTATACCTTTTATGAGCCTGAGCACCCACTATCACTAGGTACCCTGTGTGTTCTATTACAATTAAAGCAATGTGAGAGAATGCATAAACAATGGCTTTACTTGGGTTATCAAATTGATGATTGTCCAGCAATGAACTACAAAGTTCGCTTTCAACGTCATCAAAAGCTAGTAAATCAGCGTTGGCAAGGGTAGAATACGCAACAACTTTAAACTCCTGCATATATTTATTCATTGTTGGAGCATTATTACCCCTAAATTGACTGCTCAATCTAGCGGTTAAGAATAAGCCAAATTTCGGTAAGAGGATTAAATGGCAAAAGAAGACGTAATCGAGATGCAAGGCACTGTCCTTGACACATTACCAAACACTATGTTCCGCGTAGAATTAGAAAATGGTCACGTAGTAACGGCACACATTTCTGGCAAAATGCGTAAAAACTACATCCGTATCCTAACGGGTGATAAAGTGACTGTAGAAATGACTCCATACGATTTATCTAAAGGCCGTATCGTCTTCCGCGCACGTTAATAAATTAAATGTTTAAATGGTTATGATGTCCATTTAAATCTAAATTCAAAACCGAGGCTCAGGCTTCGGTTTTTTTATGTCCTAAATAACCATTTTGGTCACCTAATGAATTTGATTGGTATATACCCAAGTGACTTCAAGATGCAGAATTCAGAGCTATCATCCAAACCTTTATGCCGCGTTAAATTGAACAGATATAGAATAATGATCATATTCAATTTGCCTTGCCTAAAGTTTGTTTTATTCTTGCTGATACTCGCATCTTGAAGTTACTTGGGTATAAGTATTTCTTTCTCTATCAGGAATCGACCACAACAAAAAAGCCCCTACCTTTTCAGGTAAGAGCTTTCCATATCATTCATAAGACTATCACACATCTCTATATGAGATTAATGAACGGCTTCTTCTTGATTTAAGTAAGTGAATTCCAGTTCATCACCTTTTCGATTGAGCGTTACTTTTACTGTGCCGCCATCAACTAAAGACCCAAACAACAACTCATTAGCCAGTGGTTTTTTCAATTTATCCTGAATGACACGCCCCATAGGTCTTGCCCCCATGGTTTTATCGTAGCCTTTTTTCGCTAACCAATGACGAGCTTCTTCTGAGACTTCCATTGAAACACCACGACCATCAAGTTGCGCTTGCAACTCAACAATGAATTTATCCACCACTTGGTGAATCATCTCTTCGCTCAAGCTGTTAAACCAAATGATATTATCTAAACGGTTTCTGAATTCAGGTGTAAAGACTTTCTTGATTTCAGCCATTGCATCATGGCTATTATCTTGCTGAATCAAGCCCATAGATTGCTTCTCAGTTTCTTGAACACCCGCATTGGTTGTCATCACTAAGATTACATTTCTGAAATCGGCTTTACGACCATTGTTATCGGTCAGTGTCCCGTTATCCATCACTTGCAATAACAAGTTGAAGATATCTCCATGTGCTTTTTCAATTTCATCAAGTAGGACAACTGAATGAGGATGTTTAATCACCGCATCTGTTAATAAGCCACCTTGGTCATAACCAACATAACCCGGAGGTGCTCCAATTAAGCGACTAACTGAATGACGCTCACCATATTCCGACATGTCAAAACGTAGTAGTTCAACTCCTAGTAGCTTAGATAATTGCACCGTCACTTCTGTTTTACCGACCCCGGTCGGGCCTGCAAACAAGAATGAACCAACCGGTTTGTTATCGTGGCCTAAACCCGCTCGAGTTAACTTAATTGCCTCACATAACACTTCAATAGCTGGATCTTGTCCAAATACCAATAACTTAAGTCGGCTATCCAAGCGAGACAAAACTTCTTTATCTGAAGAAGATACTGACTTTTCTGGGATCCGAGCAATCTTAGCCACTATCGCTTCAATATCAGCTACATTGACAGTTTTCTTACGCTTACTCACAGGTGCTAATCGACAATGTGCGCCCGCTTCATCAATAACATCGATCGCTTTATCTGGCAGATGACGTTCATTAATATATTTAGCAGAAAGCTCCACGGCTGCACGTAGCGCTTTATTACTAAAACGAACCTGATGGTGCTCTTCATACTTGCTCTTAAGGCCGATAAGAATTTTCGTCGTATCGTCAATTGAAGGCTCTAAGATATCAATTTTTTGGAAACGTCGAGCCAGCGCGCGCTCTTTCTCAAAAATGCTACTATATTCTTGATAAGTCGTTGAGCCGATACAACGTAGCTTACCGTTACTGAGTAGCGGTTTAATAAGGTTCGCCGCATCTACCTGCCCACCAGAGGCAGCTCCTGCACCGATAATGGTATGAATTTCATCAATAAAGAGAATAGTATCTTTCTCTTTTTCGAGCTGCTTCAAAATGGTTTTAAAACGTTTTTCAAAGTCACCACGATATTTGGTGCCCGCTAATAACGAACCGATATCCAGTGAATAAATTACACTATCTTTAATGACATCAGGCACGTTACCTTCAACAATACGCCAAGCTAAACCTTCCGCTATTGCCGTTTTACCGACACCGGCCTCACCTACTAATAATGGGTTATTCTTACGACGGCGACATAACACTTGAATGGTACGCTCAAGTTCAACATCACGACCAATCAGAGGATCGATTTGTCCTTTTTTAGCCACTTCGTTTAGGTTTGTAGCAAAACTATCTAGACGCTCTTCAGAACTATTCTCTTGCGGTTGCTCGCCAGTGATATCACTTTGGCTACCATCTACATCACCACCTGATTTGCGGATGCCATGAGAAATAAAATTAACGATATCAAGTCGACTAACGTCATTTTTCTTTAGAAGATAGGCGGCGTGTGATTCTTGCTCACTAAAGATGGCAACAAGTACGTTGGCACCTGCAACTTCACTACGGCCAGAAGATTGAACATGGAATACTGCACGTTGCAATACTCGTTGAAAGCTTAGAGTTGGCTGAGTTTCACGCTCTTCATCAGCGGTTGGGATCAAAGGGGTCGTTTGCTCAATAAAAGCATCGAGTTCTTGACGTAATGTATCAATATCTGCTTGGCAAGCCGATAAAGCTTCATGAGCCGAATCATTATCAAGCAGCGCTAATAAAAGGTGCTCAACAGTCATAAACTCATGACGTTTCTCTCTGGCACGCATGAATGCGCTATTCAAGCTCATTTCTAGTTCTTTATTTAGCATAGCTACCTCCCCAAAGAACAATTACTATGTTCATATCCAGCTAAAGCTTCAGTCATCTAGGTGATACCAATCAGAATAAAAGGCATTACACCTGTTCCATTGTACATAGTAAGGGATGTTCATTTTCACGAGCATACATAGTGACTTGCATCACTTTTGTTTCAGCAACTTCAGCCGTAAATGTGCCACAACTTGCTTTACCCTCAAAATGCACTTTTAACATTACTTGAGTCGCACTCTCCAAATCCATAGAGAAAAAACGACTAAGTATTTCAATTACAAAATCCATCGGCGTGTAATCATCATTATTAAGTATCACATGATACATCGCCGGTGGCTTCAATTTGGTCTTCTCATCTTCCAGAAGATCAATATCTGGTGAAGTCCATTGGTATTGCTTATTCATGTTTAATTCTACTTTATGACCAACATTGATAGAAAACAAACCTATCAACCTGCCTTCTTATTTAGAGACTAATCCACCAATTGTATCCCTGCAAATAAAAGATTGCTATTCCGTTACACTTGCAGACTAACAGCTTAAAAAGAAAGCAATCCACTCTCAAACTACCATTAAACGATGTAAATGAGAAAACTCAATGTTAAGTAAAAGTTAAACTCACATCGCTATTTTTGTTATTTAACCGATAATTATTACCAACAACTATTGACTGTTAGCCCTGATTGTCTAAATTGTGTTCTGAGAGTGGTTAAAAAACTAACCGTTATATCGTTAAAAAGCATGAGGGATGTAAAGCATGGCTACAGGTACCGTTAAATGGTTTAACAATGCCAAAGGATTTGGTTTCATTTGTCCAGAAGGAGAAGAAGGTGATATTTTCGCTCACTACTCGACAATTCAAATGGATGGGTATAGAACGTTAAAAGCAGGACAACAAGTATCCTACGAAGTTGAAAAAGGGCCTAAAGGCTCTCATGCTAGTCTTGTCATGCCACTAGATGGCGATCAAAGCAAATAGTAGAGTAGATAACAAACTTCTCATTTATCTTTTCGTTACCTACCTCAGCAGCATAAGTCTAATTCTAATGATGATAACTTACGCTGCTATTTCTTTCCGATCATCGTCAATTGGGTATACTGAGTAACCCTGTAAAATTGCTTTTATGCAACTACGAATAACCTCATGTGCGCAATGTTCATCTATATAGCCGTCAGCAATAGACTTAATAGTATTATTAAAGCTAATGCCCTGCTCTTGAAAAGTGATAACTACTTTACCTGAAAACCCAAAAAGTCTCGCTTGAGAGATTACATCTGCAACATTACAACAACTGCCACGAATAATGAGCAAATCGACAATATTAGCTTGTAAGTAAAGAAGAGCATTATTACTACTGCTAACATCAATATTTTCAAATAAGCCGAGCGATTCAACTAGGTTAAGCATTACCCCAGAACTTGACAGGTCATTGCCCACAATAAGGCAATTATCAAAGTGCAATTCTTCATTCATATCATCATTATCTTTTATCGTTTGAGAACATCACGAGTATGGCTAAATAAAAGCAGAACAACCATAATCAACATATTGTTTAACATAGAAAAAAAGAGGAATGACATCAAATAAAAGATAATTATTTAGACAATTAATAATATTAATATCGATTAACTGAAGATTAGAGGCACTGTCACCTTTGAGTTATACCCAAAGTAATTGGAGTTGCAGTGAGGCGACAAGTGAATGAGGCCCAATGAGCATTAGCTCGTCTATGACTTTCTTTAATAAAGAGATAGGGGGGTGAATGAATGCTGGCAACAAAGCTGCAGCTTCAAGTACGACAGGTATAAATGGCTATAACACGCCTTACAACGTGCATTGCTAAAAATAAAAATGCTAGCCATATTACACAGCTAGCATTTTGAAGTTATTTATTAAAACTTATGATTAATTAAGTGTAGATAAAACTTTATTTAAAGTCTCACTTGGACGCATCAGTGCAGCAACTTTGTCTTCATCAAATGAGTAATATCCACCAAGATCACCCACAATACCTTGCGCTTGGTTTAACTCAGCCACGATCTGCTGTTCTTTCTCAGCAAGCTCGGCTGCAATAGGTGCAAACTGTTGGGCAAGTTCAGCATCTTTTGACTGTTCAGCCAATGCTTTCGCCCAATACGCCGCTAAATAGAAATGGCTACCACGGTTATCCAATTCACCAACTTTACGTGATGGTGACTTGTTTTCATCTAAGAATTGACCAGTTGCTTTATCTAATGTTTCAGCCAATACTTTTGCTTTAGGATTATTAGCAACTGTACTTAGGTGCTCAAGAGAAGCCGCTAAAGCAAGGAACTCACCTAAGGAATCCCAGCGTAAGTGGTTTTCTTTTTCAACTTGTTGAACGTGCTTAGGAGCAGAACCGCCCGCGCCAGTTTCAAATAAACCACCACCATTCATAAGAGGAACAATTGACAGCATTTTCGCTGATGTTCCTAGCTCAAGAATTGGGAATAAGTCCGTTAGGTAGTCACGTAGTACGTTACCTGTTACCGAAATGGTATCTAGACCGTCTTTGATACGCTCAAGAGAATAGTTGGTTGCCGATACTGGATCTAAAATCTTAATTTCAAGACCGTTAGTATCATGTTGTGGCAAGTAAGCATTGACCTTTTTAATCAACTCAGCATCATGAGCACGATTCTCATCTAACCAGAACACCGCCGGCACACCTGCATCACGTGCGCGAGTAACGGCTAGTTTCACCCAATCTTGAATTGGAGCATCTTTAACCTGGCACATACGGAATAAATCACCTTCTTGAACATCTTGCTCAAGTAAAACCGTATCGTTTTCATCAATCACACGTACAACGCCAGCTTTTTTCGCTACGAAAGTTTTATCATGCGAACCGTATTCTTCTGCTTTTTGTGCCATCAAACCTACGTTTGGAACACTACCCATTGTGGTTGGATCAAACGCACCATTCTTCTTACAGAAGTCGATAACAGCTTGATAAACACCTGCATATGAACGATCTGGGATCATTGCTTTAGTATCTTGTAGCTGACCATCGCTGTTCCACATTTTACCTGAAGAACGCAACATTGCAGGCATTGATGCATCAACAATGACATCACTTGGTACGTGCAAGTTAGTGATACCACGATCAGAATCTACCATCGCCAATGAAGGACGAGTGGCATAAACGGCATCTAGTGCTTGTTCAATTTCTTGTTTTTGATCAGCTGGTAAGTTTTCAATCTTGCTATATACATCGCCAATGCCGTTATTCACATCAACGCCTAACTCTTCAAACAGGTTACCGTATTTAGCGAATACATCTTTATAGAACACTTTAACTGCATAGCCGAAAATGACTGGATCAGAAACCTTCATCATGGTTGCTTTTAAGTGCAGAGATAACAAGATCCCTTGCTCTTTAGCATCATCAATTTGCTTTTCAAAGAACTCGACTAAAGCCGCTTTATTAAGCACAGCGGCATCAATAATTTCTTTATCTTGTAGCGCAAATGGCGCTTTTAGTACTTCAACCGAACCACCAGCATCCACATGTTCAATGCGTACATTGCGTGCACTATCAATCGTGACTGATTTTTCGCTACCGTAGAAGTCTTGCTCAGACATGCTCGCAACATGTGACGCTGAATTAGCATCCCACGCGCCCATTGAATGCGGATTTTTCTTCGCATAATTCTTAACAGAAAGCGGAGCACGACGGTCAGAGTTACCTTCACGTAAAACTGGGTTTACTGCACTACCCTTAATTTTGTCATACGTTTCTTTAATTGCGCGCTCTTCATCTGTTTTTGGCTCATCAGGATAGTTAGGTAACGCATATCCTTTCGCTTGAAGCTCTTTAATCGCTGCACGTAATTGAGGGATAGAAGCAGAAATATTTGGAAGTTTAATGATATTTGCATCTGGAGTATTAGCCAGATCACCTAACTCAGAAAGCGCATCACCAATTCGTTGTTCTTCTGTTAGGTATTCAGGAAAGTTCGCAATAATACGACCCGCTAATGAAATATCACGAGTGTCTACATTGATACCTGAAGAAGCGGTATAAGCACGAATAATTGGCAATAGTGAGTAAGTTGCCAACGCTGGCGCTTCATCAGTGATAGTGTAAATAATAGTTGGCTGCTTATTTTGCATTTGATCAGTTGTAGGCATTGAATTTCCCTATATATATATCGAACAGCCTTAATAGATGAGATTGGCTGTGTGGCTCAAGAAAACGGTCATATCATTCGACCTTTCTCTATGTTGGTAGACAATAGATGTGAGCTATACCAGATAGTTGTTAGCACAGCCGCATTGATTCACTTATACCCTTTCAATGTCACGTTAAAAATTATTCAACGATAACTTAATGATAGGGATATTGTTTAACATTCCACCAAAACTCTCTTGGGTAAGAAATTCGAGAATGAATTAAACAAATTCGAGCTAATAGTCTATTATCTTCTTCTTTTAGCGGCACCATACTAGATCAATTCTAAAATTATTAAAACTTAGCCTCTTAATTTGTTTACATTTTTGCAAGGAACTTAACATGTCGAGTTCAAACACTCCCTCTAAAAAGGCTCAATCAGGTCGTAAGTTTCAAACAGATCCGACCAAAGTAAGAGGCAGAAAAGGCAGCTCATCGCATCGTTTCACTAAGCGCCCTAAATCCAAAAATACACACAATTCACCTCGTGTAACCGCAGAAAACCGCATCGTCCTTTTGTTTAATAAACCATACGATACGCTTAGCCAATTCACCGACGGTGAGAAGCGTAAAACCCTAGCCGACTATATTGATGTAAAAGATGTTTATGCCGCTGGCAGACTAGATCGAGACAGTGAAGGTCTGATGGTGTTAACCAACGATGGCATTCTACAAGCCAAAATCACTCAACCAGCATCCAAAGCACCAAAAACATATTGGGTACAAGTTGATGGGTCCCCTTCTGAAGACGATTTAGAACAACTGCGCCGTGGTGTTGAGCTCAAAGATGGCATGACACTCCCCGCCAAAGTAGAAATTATGCCCGAGCCTGTAATATGGCCTCGCAATCCCCCAGTTCGCTTTCGCGCCAACATCCCAACAACTTGGCTATCTATTACTATTATTGAAGGTCGCAATCGCCAAGTCAGACGCATGACGGCTCATATTGGTTTCCCAACATTAAGATTGATTCGTTACTCAATTGGTGATTGGTCTTTAGGTGATTTACAGCCTGGTAATTACAAAATTATTAAAGTTTAAGCAAACAGTACAGTATGCGTTATTTCTCCCCCTCTAGGATCTGTCACCAGTGATAACTTTCTGTTAGAATCCGTGCCAGATTAATTTTGTGGTATTCATTGCATGTCAGATAACAGCCAAAAGCTAGAAAATGCTAATAAAAAAGTAATCGTTGGAATGTCCGGCGGTGTTGATTCTTCCGTTTCAGCTTACTTGCTCCAGCAGCAAGGGTATCAAGTTGAAGGCCTTTTCATGAAAAACTGGGAAGAAGATGACAACGAAGAATATTGTACCGCAGCTGAAGATCTTGCTGATGCGCAAGCTGTGTGCGACAAGCTAGGCATTGAACTGCATACCATTAACTTTGCTTCTGAATACTGGGACAATGTTTTTGAATATTTTTTAGCGGAATATAAAGCAGGCCGAACACCAAACCCTGATATTCTGTGTAACAAAGAAATCAAATTTAAAGCTTTCTTAGAGTTTGCTGATGAAGTGCTTGACGCAGATTACATCGCAATGGGTCACTACGTTCGTCGTACCTTCCCTACCGCTGAGCAAATCGAGGCTGGTGAATTGCCTCAAATGCTTCGTGGTTTAGATAGCAATAAAGACCAAAGTTATTTCTTATACACGCTAAGCCATAAGCAAGTAGCTAGAAGTTTATTCCCTGTCGGTGATTTGGAAAAACCTGAAGTTCGCCGTATTGCGGAAGAGCAAGATTTAATCACCGCGAAGAAAAAAGATTCAACCGGTATTTGTTTCATCGGTGAGCGTAAATTTACTGATTTCTTATCACGCTATTTACCTGCTCAACCGGGCAACATCGAAACGCCAGAAGGCAAGGTTATCGGTGAACACCAAGGTCTGATGTACCACACTTTAGGTCAGCGTAAAGGCTTACATATTGGTGGCCAAAAAGGTGGCGGTGGTAATGAAGACCCATGGTACGTTGCTGAAAAAGATCTTAACCGCAATGTACTTATTGCAGTACAAGGTGGTGAGCATCCACTGCTGAAATCTGCTGGTTTAATAGCATCACAACTGCATTGGGTTGATCGCCAAACGATTACTGAGCCTCTACGCTGTACAGTCAAAACTCGTTATCGCCAACAAGATATTCCATGCACGATTGAACCTATCGATGAAAACAATATTAAAGTGATGTTTGATGAGCCTCAAGTCGCTGTGACTCCAGGACAATCTGCAGTATTCTACTCGCAAGATGTCTGCCTAGGTGGCGGTATTATTGAGGCAAGAATCTAATGGATCATTAACATTTAAAGGGCTCTTCGTGGCCCTTTCGTTTATAGTAAACTGTATCAACTCAATTAAGTTTGTTTTTAGGAGAAGTTAACGTGGCAAACACTCTTTATGACCGTACCATCGCTTTTGCTGGCATCTGCCAAGCGGTTGCACTTGTTCAACAGGTCGCGCGAAACGGACATTGTGATTCTGCGGCTCTTGAAACAACGTTAAAGACCATAGTCAATATGAATCCACGTAATACATTGGATGTATTTGGTGATGAATCAAACCTTAAACTTGGTCTTGAAACCTTAATTAACGGCATAGATGGCTCTCCAACTGGCAGCGAAGCAACTCGTTATATCATCAGCATTATGTCATTGGAGCGCAAACTCAATGCTCGCCCTGATTCCATGTCTCAACTCGGTGATCGCCTAACTACCATCGAACGTCAAACTGAACATTATGACTTACTTGAAGATCAAATGATCAGCAACCTTGCCAGTGTTTATCTCGATGTCATTAGTCCTGTTGGCCCACGCATTCAAGTTTCTGGCACACCAACCGTATTACAACAAACGACTAACCAACACAAAGTTCGTGCCTTACTATTAGCCGGCGTTCGTTGTGCTGTGCTATGGCGCCAGGTTGGTGGTAAACGTCGCCACTTATTGTTTGGCCGTAAGAAGATACTTGAACAAGCAAAAATCTTACTTGCACGTGCCTAATAACATGCACCTAATAATAAGCGACATGCTAAACCTTTTTATCCCATTTCAATCTAACTCAATTTAATTCAGGAGATACACATGGAACTGTCAGCATTGACTGCTGTTTCACCGGTAGACGGCCGCTACGGAAGTAAAACGATTGCGTTACGCAGCATCTTCAGTGAGTACGGTCTACTAAAGTACCGTACGATCGTTGAAATTCGTTGGTTACAGAAGCTTGCAGAGACAGCTGCAATTGCAGAAGTGCCTGCATTCAGTGACGAAGCAAACCAATATCTTAATGAGATTGCGACTAACTTCAGCGAAGATGATGCCAACCGCATCAAAACGATTGAACGTACTACCAACCACGATGTAAAAGCGGTTGAGTATTTCCTGAAAGAAAAAGTAGAGGCACTGCCTGAATTACACGCCGTAAGCGAATTCATTCACTTTGCTTGTACTTCTGAAGATATCAACAACACCTCTCACGCTCTTATGCTTAAAGAAGCACGTGATGATGTTATTCTTCCTGCCATCCGTGAAATCATTGATGCGATTAAAGCGCTAGCCATTGAATACCGTGATATCCCTCTTCTTTCTCGTACTCACGGCCAACCAGCGTCTCCATCCACTATGGGTAAAGAAATGGCAAATGTGGCGTACCGTATGGAGCGTCAATATAAGCAAATCGCTAACGTTGAAATTCTAGCGAAAATCAACGGTGCAGTAGGAAACTACAACGCTCACCTATCGGCTTACCCTGAACTAGATTGGCATGCATTCAGTGAAGAGTTCATCACTAAGTCACTTGGCGTAGATTGGAACCCATACACTACCCAAATCGAACCACATGACTACATTGCAGAATTGTTCGATGCGATTGCGCGTTTCAACACCATCTTAATCGACTTCGATCGTGATATTTGGGGCTACATTGCACTCGGCCACTTCAAGCAAAAAACCATTGCTGGAGAAATTGGTTCTTCGACAATGCCACATAAAGTGAACCCTATTGACTTCGAAAACTCTGAAGGTAACTTAGGTTTAGCCAATGCTATCTTTGGTCATCTTGCACAAAAGCTGCCTATCTCTCGCTGGCAACGTGATCTCACTGACTCAACCGTTCTTCGTAACTTAGGTGTTGGCTGTGGTTATGCAATGATCGCATACTCTTCCGTTATGCGCGGTATCAGCAAACTGGAAGTTAACCAGGCAGCACTAGAAGCTGAACTAGACAAAAACTGGGAAGTATTGGCTGAGCCAGTACAAACCGTTATGCGTCGTTACGGCATCGAAAAACCATACGAGAAACTCAAAGAATTAACTCGTGGTAAGCGTGTTGATGGTGAAGGCATGCGTACATTTATTGATGGTCTTGAAATTCCGCAAGAAGAAAAAGATCGTTTGAAGCAAATGACGCCAGCAAACTACATCGGTGATGCGGTTAAACTGACAGATTTGTTGAAATAGACGCCGTTAATTACACGAAAGAACAACATTCGTCATTCCAAAAGTGAGGAACGAACTGTTTGGAATCTCCTACTTTAAGCTATGAAGTCGATAGCTTTAGGAGATCCTGAACTACACTCCTTCGTCGTTATTCAGGGTGACGTATCAAGGGTTAGCTTCGGCTAGCCCTTTTCTTTTGATACTCAAAATCAGCACAACCACTTCTCTACATTTCCCTTTAATCCGTGCTTTCTGTTACACTCTGCGCCCTGTTCAGTTTCAACTCAAGTGTAGGCACCTCATGTATCAACTTTCTTTTTCTCTAGAAGAATTCTTAGCCGAATACTGGCAAAAAAAACCAACCATCATTAAAGGTGGCCTATTTACCGGATCTCTAGAAAACGGTTTCGTTGACCCACTGACTCCAGACGAGCTAGCCGGGCTTTCTATGGAAGAAGTTATTGATTCACGTTTTGTATCTAACAAAAATAAGCAATGGGGTGCTGAGCATGGCCCGTTTGACGAAGCTAAGTTCGCCCAACTACCAGAAAGTCATTGGTCTTTGATCGTACAAGCAGCTAACCATTGGCACCCAGAAGCCGCTCAATTAGTTGAACCGTTCAAAGTTATGCCGGGGTGGTTATTTGATGATTTGATGATCAGCTTTGCAGTCGAAAATGGTGGCGTAGGTCCACATATTGATCAATATGATGTCTTCATCTGCCAAGGTCTAGGCAAGCGTCATTGGCGTGTCGGAGCAAAAGATGAAGGTCAATATGAAGAAGTGGTCCAAGCACAAGCACTACGTCAAATCAAAAGTTTTGATGCGATTATTGATGATGTACTCGAGCCGGGCGACATCTTATATATTCCGCCTGGCTTCCCACATGATGGCTATGCATTAGAAGCATCAATGAGCTACTCGGTTGGCTTTCGCTCACCAAAAGAGCAAGAACTATTAAGCAATTTTGCTGATTATATTTTAGCGCATGATATTGGTGATGTTCACTTACATAACCCAGAGCAAAAAATACAATCAGGTTCCGGTATGATCCAAACTACCGATATGCAACTACTCACAGGAATGCTGAAAAAAGCCTTTGAAGAGCCTGCTAGAATTGAAGATTTCTTAGGTTGTATGTTA
Organism: Vibrio algivorus; assembly: GCF_030161215.1. NCBI lineage: Bacteria > Pseudomonadati > Pseudomonadota > Gammaproteobacteria > Vibrionales > Vibrionaceae > Vibrio > Vibrio algivorus. Next base: position 221,749 of record NZ_BSPV01000004.1, on the reverse strand, counting down.
AGTCAATCACGCCATCAGTTAAACATTATCGTACCGGAAGAACCTCTCACTATGGATGATGTGATGCAGCACATCCAAACTGAACAGCCAATATATAAAGTGGCTGGTCTACGGGCGATATACCATGAAAATCATCCAAATACTTTATTCATCAATGGTGAAGTATTTGAGCTTGAAGCCGGATTAGAACCTTTAGCCAACATCTTATGTAACTATGATGAAATCGAGCCTCAAACATTATCATCATTAACTAGCATCCCTGCAGCCATCACTCTATTAACTGAATTGATGAATAAAGGTTACTGGTTCTACGAATAATTTACGCTGTAACCAACTTACTAGTAAGATCCAAGGCGCTAAATGAACTTTCATTCAGCGCCTTTTTCATTACCATTTCAATTTAATCGCAACTGAGGTTATTTATTGAATACAAATCCAACAATCAATCACGTTAACATACCCTATCGATAAAATGCTCTGTATGATAGTTCGATAATCAATACTCACGGATTGGATGACCTACTATGAAAGTAATCAGCTTTAATATAAATGGCCTACGCGCGCGACTTCATCAATTGCAAGCTATCATCGATAAACATCAACCAGATGTGATTGGCTTACAAGAAATCAAAGTCCATGATGAAGCATTTCCACTTGCAGACGTAGAAGCCATGGGATATCACGTTTATTTCCACGGTCAAAAAGCGCATTACGGCGTGGCCATGTTATGTAAGCAGGAGCCTATCTCAGTACAAAAAGGCTTTTCAACGGATACCGAAGAACATCAAAAACGTATGATCATGGCAACATTTGAAGATGAAGGTGGCCAGAAAACGACCGTGATGAATGGTTACTTTCCGCAAGGTGACAACATTAGCCATGAAACTAAGTTCCCATACAAACGCCAATTTTATAAAGATCTTATGACGCATTTGGACACTCATCATAACAGCGATGAGCAAGTAATTGTGATGGGCGACATTAATATTAGCCCGATTGACTTGGATATTGGGATCGGTGAACCAAACGCAAAACGCTGGCTAAAAACCGGCAAATGTTCATTTCAACCAGAAGAGCGTCAATGGTTAAAAACACTGTTAGATTGGGGCTTTGAGGATACCTTCCGTAATCTTCACCCTACTGTCGATAATCAGTTCTCGTGGTTTGATTACCGTTCACGTGGCTTTGATGATAACCGAGGTCTACGTATTGATGTCATTTTAGCCACACCATCACTTGCCGCTAAGTGTATCGATGCCGGTATTGATTACGAATTACGCGGCATCGAAAAACCATCCGATCACGCACCAATTTGGTCTGAATTTAAATAACCTAGTCTCCTTCTTAAGCATAAAAAAGCGCCGTTAGTTGCGAACTAACGGCGCTTTTATTTAACCTCAGGTTCGAGTAAAAATTAACTCAGTGGTCTAGCATAAGCAAGCAAACGCTTCTCGGTCACTTTAAACGCGTAGATAATCGACATACTTAAAATCATGTAGAAAATACCCGCGGTAAAGAAAGCTTCAAATGGTGCGTAAGTACGTGAATTGACCAGGCGTGCCACACCGGTAATATCCATCACCGTAACAATACCTGCCACAGCTGAGCCATGCAGCATAAAGATCACTTCATTACTATAAGCTGGTAATGCTCGACGCAACGCGCTTGGTAGAATGATCCGGCGATATATCTTCCATGTAGACATACCATAAGCTTTCCCTGCTTCAATCTCACCTTTATCAAGCCCTTTAATTGCACCGGCAAAAATCTCTGCTGTGTATGCTCCTGTATTCAGAACAAAAGCAACCAAAGCACAGAACCAAGCATGTTCCCATAACGTATCTCGTACTTGCATAAACTGGTTACTACCGTAATAAATCAAGTACAGTTGAACGAGTAACGGCGTGCCTCGGAAAAAGTAGCTATAGCACCACACTGGAAAATTAATAAAATAATTAGAGCTAGTACGAGCAATACCGGCAGGAATCGCAATCACTAATCCAATAATTAATGCTAAACCGACCAACCAAAACGTAGTCCACAGGCCTTCAAAATATAAAGGCAAGCTGTCAATAATGACTGAAAAATCCATGCTTACCTCGTATGTAGTGTGTATTTACGCTCTAACAACCTAAGTAGGCCAATAGAAACGCTAGTAAAAAACAAGAAGATAACCGACACCGTCATGTAAAAAGTAAATGGCATCTTAGTCGAGCCAGCAGCCAGAGCCCCAACGCGCACCATGTCATCTAAACCAATAATCGAAACTAAAGCGGTAGTTTTAAGCAAAACCAGCCAGTTATTGCCAAAACCCGGAATAGCGTGACGAACCATTTGCGGTAACAAGATGCGACGAAAAGACATCACACTACTCATACCATAAGCTTTTGCGGCTTCTAACTCGCCTTTATCGACCGCCATAATCGCACCGCGGAAAGTTTCCGCCATGTAAGCGCCAAAAATAAACCCAATGGTTAATACACCCGCAGTAAATGGACTAACATCAATATAATTGGGAAGATAAGCCGTCCATTCATGGCTTGCGTTATAACTGGTCATCCATTCATTAATTTGTTCATTCAATGAATAGAGAGAATTATTTAATAAAATCTGACCACCGAAGAAAATAAGCATCATCAACACGAGATCAGGAATACCGCGAATAATGGTGGTATAAATTGTCGCGATCACGCGAGCCCAGCGATAAGGAGAAAGTTTTGCCAATGCCCCTAAAATACCAAGCAACACTGCCACAACCAAAGATAGCAACGCGACTTCGATCGTAACCAAAGCGCCTTGTAAAATGGTATGTTCATAACCTTGTAAAAAATCTAACATCATAAAGGTCTAATTTTGTGAGAGGCAGTCCTTTTTGTTTAAGCAGGTACTGCCTCTAATTTTAAAGTGGCTTATTCGCCATAAACATCATACGAGAAGTACTTAGCGGCGATTTCCTGATAAATGCCTTTTTCACGTAGTGAGTCAATGGCTTTGTTCAACTGTTCAGCTAGGTCTTTATCTTGTTTGCGAACCGCGATACCAAAACCATCACCAAACCATTTTTCATCCGTAAGTGATGGGCCTGTGAATTCATAACCTTCTTTCTTATCTAGCATGCCGCTTTGCAGTGCTGACGCATCGCCAAATACAGCATCAATACGACCACCTTCTAAATCAAGGTAAGCTTCATCAAAAGTACCGTAACGTGAGACATCTACGATACCTTTGTAGTTGTCTTCAATGTATTGGTCATGAGTGGTTGAGCGTTGAACACCAATTTTAACGCCTTTTAGACCTTCTTTAGTAAAGGTAATATCAGCGCCTTGTTTCGCGATAAATTTGTTAGGAATCAGTGCGTATTTATGAGTGAATGCCACTTTCTTTTTACGCTCTTCAGTAATTGACATACCTGCGATAATTGCATCATATTTACGAGCAAGTAATGCCGGAATAATACCATCCCAATCTTGCGCGATGATCTGACACTTCGCTTCCATCTCTTTACATAGAGCATTAGCAAGATCAATATCGAAGCCGGCTAGAGTGCCATCGGCTTGCGTGTAGTTAAATGGAGGATAAGCTCCCTCAGTTGCAAAGCGTACTGTTTTCCAATCCTTGGCTTGAGCCACCCCAGATAAAGCTGTAGCCGCAATTGTTGCTGCTAAAAACCACTTTTTCATATCCATACTCCTGTGATTATGACTTTTGTTATGTTGTGTTTTCTGGTTGCTTACTTCATACCCTTTAACGTTTTTAAGTAAAATGTGAGGGTACAAAGCTTATATCAGCATACTTACATACCGTTTGTTGCTGAATTCTTTTAGTTGATTTCTTTTAATTATGGGATTAATAAACCGAAGATATAAACTGCTTAAAGCGTTCCGATTCAGGGTTATTAAACAGTTTTTCGGGTGCGCCTTGTTCTTCCACCTTTCCTTGGTGAAGAAACATTACGTGGCTTGACACATCACGGGCAAAAGCCATTTCGTGAGTCACGACCAACATCGTGCGCCCCTCTTCTGCCAAATCTCGCATAACCCCCAACACTTCACCGACCAATTCTGGGTCAAGTGCGGAAGTCGGTTCATCAAATAACATCACTTCAGGATCAACCGCCAAGGCTCTGGCTATTGCCGCACGTTGTTGCTGACCACCAGAAAGGTGTCCTGGATAATAATCTTTGCGATCATACAAGCCCACTTTTTTAAGCAACAATTCTGCATTTTCAATCGCTTGAGCTTTAGGCACACCTAATACGTGAACTGGAGCTTCGATCACATTTTCTAGCACAGTTAAATGTGACCACAAGTTAAAACCTTGGAATACCATAGCAAGACGTGAGCGAATTCTTTGAACTTGTTTATCGTTGGCAGGTGAAACTTCGTTTTTTCGGTTGGTTTTCATTTGAATCAATTCGCCATTCACCCAAACTTCTCCTGAAGTAGGTGTCTCTAACAAGTTGATACAACGAAGAAAAGTACTCTTACCAGATCCAGACGATCCGATGATAGAGATCACATCCCCTTTGTTTGCCGATAATGAAATACCTTTAAGTACTTCATTGTGACCAAAAGTCTTATGTAAGTCTTTGATATTTAGCGCGGGTACATCCGTCATGCGCTACTACTCCCTTATTTTTGATACACATCTTCCTGATGCTAAAAATAACCTAACACCACTGATTAAGGCTTGCAAACAAAGCGAGTTGCTTAAAAGTCTTACTACAGACGTTTGTTTTGAATTTTTATGCATAATATAGGCATTTCCACTTACATCAAGTAAATATATTCGCCATCGTTTCAATTGACTAAAATATCAGCAACAAAGAAATAGGTCTCATCATGGAATTTGTCAGGCTGACAAAAAATTCAACAAATCCTGTATAATTTATAAAATTTTTTTTAATTTAGCCCAAATTATTGCCATAAAGTGATCAAGATCAACACTGACCAACTTATGTATTGTTAACGTTTGTGAACGGTAAATAGCAAATTAATTGCCAATGTTGATACTAAAACGCAATGACAAATTCTTGCGATTTGATAAGAACAAACTAGGCTTTATCTGACTGGAATGTTCTAGAATTGAACTAGATTAATTATGGTTATTTCCTTTGTATTTTAGATTGCTCAGCGTTACGATACGGCAACTTAGAATACTAATACTAATGGGTTAGACTCTAATCCATCAGTATTATTAATCAGAGTGCACTGGAACCTCCGGGCCGTGAGTAGTTAACCCATTAATTTCTCACAACAGTGCGTATTTTTTCTACTAAAAAGGTAGGTATGTCATGGCAGAGCAATTTGCTAAAGCTTGGGAAGGTTTTGCTAACGGTGATTGGCAAAACGAAGTAAACGTTCGTGATTTCATTCAAAAGAACTACACGCCATATGAAGGCGATGAATCTTTCCTAGTTTCTGAGGGTACTGAAGCAACGAATAAGCTTTGGGCTCAAGTAATGGAAGGTATCAAAATTGAGAACAAAACTCTTGCTCCTCTAGATTTTGACACGTCTGTTATTTCTACCATCACTGCACACGATGCAGGTTACATCAACAAAGATCTTGAAACGATTGTCGGTCTTCAGACTGAAGCACCACTTAAGCGTGCCATCATCCCTAACGGTGGTATCCGTATGGTTGAAGGTTCTTGTAAAGCTTACGGTCGTACTTTAGATCCACAAGTATCTAAAATCTATTCAGAACTACGTAAAACACACAACCAAGGTGTTTTCGATATCTATACTCCAGACATCATGAAATGTCGTAAATCTGGCGTATTAACTGGTCTTCCAGATGCATACGGTCGTGGTCGTATCATTGGTGACTACCGTCGCGTAGCGCTATACGGTATTGATTACCTAATGAAAGACAAATTCGCTCAATTCACGTCTCTACAAGAGCGTTTTGAAAATGGCGAAGACCTAACTGCAACAATGCAACTTCGTGAAGAAATCGCAGAGCAACACCGTGCACTAGGCCAAATCAAAGAAATGGCTGCAAAATACGGTTGTGATATCTCTCGCCCTGCAGAAACTGCACAAGAAGCAATCCAATGGACTTACTTCGGCTATCTAGCAGCAGTTAAATCACAAAACGGCGCGGCAATGTCTCTTGGTCGTACTTCAAGCTTCCTAGATATCTTCATCGAACGTGATATTGCTGCAGGTCGCATCACTGAAGAACAAGCTCAAGAAATGATCGACCACTTCGTAATGAAGCTACGTATGGTTCGTTTCCTACGTACTCCTGAATACGATGAGTTGTTCTCTGGTGACCCAATCTGGGCAACAGAATCAATGGGTGGTATGGGTCTTGACGGCCGTACACTAGTTACACGTACTAACTTCCGTTTCCTAAACAGCCTATACACTATGGGTCCAAGCCCAGAGCCAAACATCACGGTTCTTTGGTCTGAGCAACTACCTGCTGGCTTTAAGCACTTCTGTGCGAAAGTGTCTATCGATACTTCTTCTATCCAGTACGAAAATGATGACCTAATGCGTCCTGACCTACAATCTGATGACTACGCAATCGCTTGTTGTGTATCTCCAATGGTTGTTGGTAAGCAAATGCAGTTCTTCGGTGCTCGTGCAAACTTAGCAAAAACGATGCTATACACCATTAACGGTGGTGTGGATGAGAAACTGAAAATCCAAGTTGGTCCAAAAATGGACAAAATCGAAGGTGAATACCTAGATTACAACGAGTTGTGGGACAAAATGGACCACTTCATGGATTGGTTAGCAAAACAATACGTAACCGCATTGAACTCTATCCACTACATGCACGACAAATACAGCTACGAAGCGTCTCTAATGGCTCTTCATGACCGTGACGTTCGTCGTACAATGGCTTGTGGTATCGCAGGTCTATCTGTTGCAGCTGACTCATTATCTGCAATCAAATACGCAAAAGTTAAGCCTATCCGTGACGAAGACGGTCTAGCGATCGATTTCGAAATCGAAGGTGACTACCCTAAATTTGGTAACAATGACGCTCGCGTTGATGACATCGCATGTGAACTTGTTTCTGTATTCATGGGTAAAATCCGTAAGCTTAAGACTTACCGTGACGCTATCCCTACTCAATCTATCCTTACTATCACTTCAAACGTGGTATACGGTAAGAAGACGGGTAACACTCCAGATGGTCGTCGTGCCGGTACTCCATTCGCTCCTGGTGCTAACCCAATGCACGGTCGCGATGAGAAAGGTGCTGTAGCCTCTCTAACTTCAGTAGCGAAACTACCGTTTGCTGATGCACAAGATGGTATCTCTTACACATTCTCTATCGTACCTAACGCACTAGGTAAGACTGACGATGCGAAGAAAGCCAACCTTGCGGGTCTAATGGATGGTTACTTCCACCATGAAGCAGGCGTTGAAGGTGGTCAGCACCTAAACGTAAACGTTCTTAACCGCGAAACGCTTGAAGACGCCGTTAAGCACCCAGAGAAATATCCTCAGCTAACTATCCGTGTTTCTGGATACGCTGTACGATTCAACTCTCTAACTGCTGAACAGCAACAAGACGTAATCGCACGTACATTTACTGAATCTCTATAATCTTTTAGAGCTTTCAGAATAATGACCAAGCCCTACTCTCTCTTGAGTGGGGCTTTTGTTTATCTATACCCAAATAACTTCAAACTCTCTACAAAAAACTCGTGCTTCTGCTAGGTTAACCCTATCTTTTGTAATAAAATAAAAGCATTAAAAAAGCTAAGGAATTTTCCTATGTCTACTCTTGGTCGTATTCACTCTTATGAATCTTGTGGCACAGTTGATGGCCCCGGTATTCGTTTCATCGTATTCATGCAAGGCTGTTTAATGCGTTGTATGTATTGCCATAACCGCGATACATGGGATACCCATGGCGGCAAAGAAGTGACTGTAGAAGAAATCATTACTGAAGCTAAATCTTACCGTCATTTTATGAATGCATCGGGTGGCGGCATTACCTGTTCAGGTGGCGAAGCAATGTTACAACCTGAATTTGTTCGTGACCTATTTCGCGCAGCACAAGCCGAAGGCATTCATACCTGTCTAGATACCAATGGTTATATTCGTAAACATACTGATGTCATTGATGAAGTTCTTGATGCGACCGACCTTGTGATGCTCGATATCAAACATATGAAAGACGAGATTCATCATGATTTCATTGGCGTATCAAATCGACGCACTTTAGATTTTGCTCGTTATCTACATAAAATTGGTCAGAAAACCTGGTTACGTTACGTTATCGTTCCAGGCTACACCGACGATATCGAAGCCGCTGAAATGCTCGGTGAATTCATCAAAAATATGGATAACATTGAGAAAATTGAACTGCTCCCATACCACAAGCTTGGTGCTCATAAATGGGAAGCGTTAGGGCATGACTACCCACTTGAAGGTGTTGAACCACCGTCAAAAGAGACAATGGAAAAAATAGTAGCAATACTCAGCAAATATAACGATAACGTGATGTTTTAAGTGTTCTTCATTTATCACGTTATAACTAGCGAAATGGAAAGTAAGCTAAACGAATTCAATTAAATTTATCGAGGTTCACCATGGAAATGACTAACGCACAGCGTTTGATCTTATCAAACCAATACAACCTAATGGCGCAACTAGAGCCAAATAACGCAGAGAAATATAAGCGTCTACAAACTATCGTAGAGCGTGGCTATGGCTTACAAATGCGTGAGTTGGATAAAAACTTTGGCCGCATGGAAGAAGATACTTGCCGCGAAATCATCGATATCATGGAAATGTATCATGCAATGCAAGAATCAAATAACATGCTTTCTGAAGCGGATAAAGCGAACGTTGACCAACGTCGCTTACAATTCCTCGGCTTCGATATTGCCACTGAGCACCAAGCCGTAAACTATGTTCGTTTCCTAACAGATTCAGAAGGTCTGTACCCTCAGTTTGATAAAGGTGATCACCACTTCAATGCTCAGATGCCGATGTTAGACAAATATCGCCGCATGATTAGCACATGGCGTAATTGCCCTCGTCAATATCACTTATCGGCGACAGAGCTGACCCAAATCTTTAACGCATAAGATTCTCTTTATACCTATCCCCAAAGCGCGGCTGAATTTAGCCGCGCTTTTGTTTATCTCTTACCTGACACATTGAATTATAGCCCTATTCTGTCAATCCTTCGGTCATTTGTTTTATCTTCGATATTGTCTAATTTGTTTGAATTGCGATCCATGATGAACGAGCAAATGATGACATAAATAAGTACATAATTGTTAAGCAGAATCCAAAATCGAGTCTAGTCTTAATAATAGGGTGTGCAGATTTCACCATTCAATATATTCAAGGGGATTCGCTATGAGTATTTTTGACCACTACCAATCACGCTATGAAGCTTCTAAAGATGAAGAACTTTCTCTCCAAGACTTCCTTTCGTTGTGCCAAAAGGACAAAAGTGCTTATGCGAATGCAGCAGAACGGCTGTTACTCGCAATAGGTGAGCCAGAGATTATAGACACTTCGAAAGACCCAAGGTTAAGCCGGATTTTCTCTAACCGAGTTATTTCTCGTTATAAAACTTTCGAGCATTTTTATGGTATGGAAGAAGCCATTGAGCAAATCGTATCTTACCTAAAACATGCTGCTCAAGGTTTAGAAGAACGTAAACAAATTCTCTACTTACTCGGCCCTGTGGGCGGTGGTAAATCTTCATTAGCCGAAAAACTAAAAGCATTAATGCAACAAATGCCAATTTATGTACTTTCAGCCAATGGCGTTCGTAGTCCGGTTAACGATCATCCATTCTGCTTATTTAATGTCGATGAAGACGGAGAGCTATTAAAAAGTGAATACGGTATTGATCAACGCTACTTACGTTCAATTATGTCACCTTGGGCTGCAAAACGCTTACAAGAGTTTGGAGGCGACATTACCAAATTTAAAGTAGTTAAGGTTCGTCCGTCTATTTTGAATCAAATCGCGATAGCCAAAACTGAGCCAGGTGATGAAAACAACCAAGATATTTCATCACTAGTTGGTAAGGTTGATATTCGTAAATTAGAACATTACTCACAAGATGATCCTGATGCCTACAGTTATTCAGGTGCACTCTGTAAAGCCAACCAAGGGGTGATGGAATTTGTTGAGATGTTCAAAGCGCCAATTAAAGTCTTACATCCCCTACTGACTGCAACACAAGAAGGTAACTATAACGGTACTGAGGGGCTATCAGCCCTCCCATTTGACGGTATGATTCTCGCTCACTCCAATGAATCTGAGTGGAAGACCTTCCGTAATAATAAGAACAATGAAGCTTTCCTCGACCGTGTTTATATTGTCAAAGTACCCTACTGTTTACGCGTGTCTGAAGAGATTAAAATTTATAAAAAGCTACTACTCAACAGTGAACTATCACAAGCACCGTGTTCCCCTAGCACCTTAGATATATTGTCACAATTCAGTATTTTATCGCGCCTAAAAGAGCCAGAAAACTCATCGATATTCTCCAAAATGCGTGTCTATGATGGCGAAACCCTCAAAGACACTGATCCAAAAGCCAAGAGCTATCAAGAGTATCGTGACTATGCTGGCGTAGACGAAGGTATGTCGGGGCTATCGACCCGTTTTGCCTTTAAGATTTTATCGCGCGTGTTTAACTTTGATCAAACTGAAGTGGCAGCCAACCCTGTTCACCTATTCTATGTTATCGAGCAACAAGTTGAACGTGAACAATTCCCACAAGAAACAGCAGATCGCTACCTCGAGTTCTTAAAAGGCTACCTAGTACCTAAATATGTCGAGTTTATAGGCAAAGAAATTCAAACCGCTTATTTAGAGTCTTATTCAGAATACGGACAAAACATCTTTGACCGTTATGTCACCTATGCTGACTTCTGGATTCAAGACCAAGAATATCGCGATCCAGAAACTGGCCAATTATTTGACCGCTCAGCGCTAAACGATGAGCTAGAAAAAATAGAAAAAACTGCCGGAATTAGTAACCCGAAAGATTTCCGTAATGAAATCGTTAACTTTGTGCTTCGTGCTCGCGCCAACAATAACGGCCAAAACCCAGTTTGGACGAGCTATGAAAAACTTCGCACTGTAATTGAAAAGAAAATGTTCTCGAATACCGAAGAGCTACTTCCTGTTATTTCATTCAATGCGAAAACCTCTACTGATGATCAGAAAAAACACGATAACTTTGTTGCCCGTATGATGGAGAAAGGCTACACCAAGAAACAAGTTCGTTTACTAGCTGAGTGGTATTTACGCGTACGTAAGTCCTCATAACTGAATCAGCATTTAGTATTGGTTAACTTGTACTATCACAAAATCAAGTTAACCCTACTGCGCGCTGTAAATACCCAAAGTAATTGGAGTTGCAGTGAGGCGACAGGTCGATGAAGCCCATGAGCATAGCCAGCCTATTCGATTGGGGTGAATGGACGCCGTCAACAAAGCTGCAACTTCAAATACGAAGGGTAAACATGTTGAGGATACTGCTTGGGGAGGCACTATGTCACAGTTTATTGATCGACGTTTAAACGGTAAAAATAAAAGCACAGTCAATCGGCAGCGCTTTATTCGCCGTAATAAAGAACAAATCAAAAAGTCCGTTGCTGAGGCGGTAAAGAAACGTTCTATCACCAATACTGAAACAGGTGAAGATGTATCTATTCCGAATCATGACATTAATGAACCTTCCTTCCATCAAGGCAAAGGCGGCACGAAAGAACGTGTTCACCCAGGTAATGATCAATTTATTACTGGAGATCGTATTGATCGCCCACCAGCAGGCGGTTCTGGTGGTTCAGGGCAAGGTGACGCAAGTAATGATGGTGAAGGCCAAGACGACTTCATTTTTCAAATATCCAAAGATGAATATCTTGATATCTTATTCGAAGATCTTGAGCTACCCAATTTAAGAAAAAACCAAGTCAATAAAATCACCGAATGGAAAACCCACCGCTCTGGTTATCAAACTGCGGGGATCCCTTCTAATATTGCGATAGTCCGTTCATTACAGCAATCACTAGCCAGACGTACTGCGATGACCGCTTCTAAACGTCGTCAAATTCGTGAATTAGAAAGTATGCTTGATGACGTTATGATGAGTGAGCCTGCTCAGCCATTAGAAGAGACGCGAATAAAAAGTGAAATCACCGAACTACGAGAAAAAATCGCCAGCGTTCCTTTTATTGATACCTTTGATTTACGCTACAAAAATTATGAACGTAGACCCATTCCATCGAGCCAAGCGGTGATGTTTTGCTTAATGGATGTTTCAGGTTCAATGGATCAAGCGACTAAAGATATTGCGAAACGTTTTTATGTTTTGCTTTACCTGTTTCTAACTCGCACGTATGAAAATGTAGAAGTCGTATTTATTCGTCACCACACTCAAGCCAAAGAAGTCGACGAGCATGAGTTCTTCTATTCTCAAGAAACCGGCGGCACGATTGTTTCCAGTGCACTAAAATTAATGAGTGACATCGTCAAAGAACGCTACCCGACGAATGAATGGAACATTTATGCGGCACAGGCTTCCGATGGCGATAACTGGGCAGATGATTCGCCACGCTGTAAAGAATTGCTAGTGAAACAATTACTGCCCGATTGCCAATACTATTCTTATATCGAAATCACCAAACGGGCACATCAAACGTTATGGAATGAATACGAAAAAATTGACGAAGCCTTTGATAATTTTGCCATGAAGAACATTCAATCCGTTGACGATATTTTCCCAATTTTTCGCGAGTTATTTCAAAAGCAAACTCAATCTTAAGGGGATGCATTATGGTGAGTAAAACACAACAAACATTAGAAAAACAAAATGCACATCCGGGGTATCCATTACCAACCGGCCCAGATTGGACTTTCGATTTATTAGAACTCTACCATACGGAAATCAAACGTGTGGCGGAACATTATCGTCTTGATACCTACCCAAACCAAATTGAAGTGATCACCGCAGAACAAATGATGGATGCTTACTCCAGTGTGGGAATGCCTATCAATTATAATCATTGGTCTTTTGGTAAACGTTTTATTCAAACAGAGCAAAACTATAAGCATGGCCACATGGGGCTTGCCTATGAAATAGTGATCAATTCCGATCCATGTATTGCCTACCTTATGGAAGAAAACACCATTACCATGCAAGCCTTAGTGATGGCACACGCGAGTTATGGCCATAATTCTTTCTTCAAAGGCAATTACCTCTTTCAATCTTGGACCGATGCTAGTTCAATTATTGACTACTTATTATTCGCCCGTACTTATATCACTGAATGTGAAGAAAAGTACGGCATCAGTGAAGTTGAGAATATTCTCGATTCTTGCCACGCTTTAATGAACTACGGTGTTGACCGCTATAAACGCCCTGAAAAAATTTCAATTCTAGAAGAAAAAGCGCGCCAAGAATCACGAGAGGCTTACTTACAATCACAGGTCAATGAGCTGTGGCGCACCGTACCAAAATCCAACCACGATGAACAACACGAAGCAACCCGTTTTCCGAGCGAACCTCAGGAAAACTTACTGTATTTCATTGAAAAGCACGCCCCACTGCTAGAACCTTGGCAACGAGAAATCGTGCGCATTGTCCGTAAGATAAGCCAATACTTTTACCCACAAAAGCAAACCCAAGTGATGAACGAAGGCTGGGCCACATTTTGGCACTACACCATTTTGAATCACTTATATGATGAAGGTGTGGTTACTGATTCTTTCATTTTAGAATTCCTGCATAGTCATACTAGTGTCGTGGCTCAGCCGGAATACAACAGCCGTTACTACAGTGGCATTAACCCTTATGCACTTGGTTTTGCAATGTTCCAAGATATTCGTCGTATCTGTGAGCATCCAACCGAAGAAGATAAAGAATGGTTTCCTGAAATTGCAGGAAGTGACTGGTTAGACACTCTTCACTTTGCCATGCATAACTTCAAAGATGAAAGCTTCATCAGCCAATATTTATCGCCAAAAGTGATACGTGATTTTAAGCTCTTTTCAGTGCTAGATGACGACAGAAAAAATTATATCCAAGTAAGCGCCATTCATGATGAATTAGGTTATCAAGTGATCCGTGAAAAGCTCGCATCACAATATAATCTCAGTAACCTAGAGCCCAATATTCAGGTATGGAATGTGAATGTGCGTGGCGACCGTTCTCTCACCTTGCAGCATGTCCCACAAGACAGAATTCCACTCAATGATGGCTATCCCGAAGTATTAAAACACCTACACCGCTTATGGGGCTTCGATGTTATTTTGGAAGAAGTGAAAGACTCTGGCCGCAGAGAAGTGTTAGCCACTTGCCCACCTAAATCAGACAACCATACAGGCCATGGAATTTCATAAACTGACTTAATTTTATTGACCGAAAACTTATTGACTCTCCCCTTACTGGAACCTTTATGTTCTTAGCAACTGTTCTGTAAGGAGAGAATCATGGACCGTCGTCGATTTTTAAAATTAAGCTCTGCCGCAGGTGTAGCAGGGTTAACATTGCCGAGTATTCCAAGCGTACTGGCTAAACCTAGTCTGAACTCTCAGCAACCAGCCTTACCAATTCCCGAATTAATTGATACCGCTAAAGGTCAAACACAACTAACCATTCAATCCGGTACTAGCCAATTTTTAAAAAATAAAACAACGCCAACCTGCGGAATTAACGGTGCTTTTCTTGGCCCAGTATTAAAAATGCGCTCAGGTAAAAGTGCCGATATTAAAGTTACGAATCAGCTTAATACAGCGATGACTCTTCACTGGCATGGTTTAGAAATCCCCGGGGATCTAGATGGTGGGCCGCACCAGTTAATCCAACCCAATCAATCATGGGAGGTGACTTTACCAATCCGTCAACCCGCTGCCACAAGTTGGTTTCACCCTCATCAACATCCAACCACTGCCGAATATGTCGTTAAAGGCATTGCCGGTATGATTTTAATTGAAGATGAATTAAGTCGTTCACTTAACCTCCCTTCAGAATGGGGAGCCGATCAAATCCCTCTTATCATTCAAGACCGTCGTTTTAAAGACAATGGTGAATTTGATTATGAACTTCTAGATATTGTTAATGTGGCAATGGGTTATGCAGGTAACCAAGTGTTAATCAACGGCGCAATCTATCCTCAAGCAGAGGTCAACTCCGGTTGGGTGAGGTTTCATCTACTCAATGGTTCAAATGCTCGTACTTACCGTTTAACCGCTTCCGATGAGCGTGAATTCTATGTTGTTGCTTCTGATGCTGGCTTACTTGATAAACCAGTTAAAATGGCACAGCTTGATATGGCGGCAGGTGAACGTTACGACATTTTAGTCTCTACACACAATAACCAACCGTTTGATTGGGTCACTCTACCTGTAAAACAAATGGGGATGATGCATGCGCCATTTAATCAACCCTACCCACTGGTGAGCGTACAAACCAATGGCAAAAAAGGCAAAGGCGAACTTCCAACCACAATGGCGGTACTTCCCGCTCTCACACCATCTCAAGCGACAGTAAAACGTGACGTAGTGCTTGGTATGCCGGAAGAGTTAGATAGACAAGCGATGCAAGTCATGATGGCCAGACAACCGAAAATGTCAGGTATGGCAAAACGTATGGATATGATGAATGCACACAGTAAGTCTAGCTCGAATGATTCACACGGTATGCACATGAAACACGACATGCAGCATGATATGAAAGGTATGGCGACAACAGATTCGACCTTCACTAAAAAGCAACTATTGCACATCAACACCATCAACGGTCGTCCATTTGATATGCAACGCATTGACTTTAATGCTAAGCAAGGTGAGTTAGAACACTGGACGATTAGCCAAGGCAAAGATCACATGCTGCATCCTTTCCATATTCATGGCTGCCGCTTTAGAGTGTTATCCATCAATGGCAACCCGCCACCAAAACATTTAAGTGGCTGGAAAGATACCATCAGCGTATTTCCTATGGGCACAACCGAACTTTTGGTTCAATTTAATCATTTAGCCTCAAAAGAAACACCATACATGGCGCACTGCCATATTTTAGAACATGAAGATACCGGAATGATGATGCAGTTTACGGTATCGTAAGCCTTAGATTGAACAAAACTAGCTCTATTTACTAGCCCTGCTTAAAGGGCTAGTTTTCATCTTGAAGTCACTTGGGTATATTCGCTAATTGCGCGACTTTGTTCAACCAGGCTTTAATATTATTGTTATCTGAATTAATAACCGGACCGAAGTATGTCGAAGAAATATTTTTAATTCCTGAGAATGCCAAAATAGAGTGATTTAACTGCTTATATATCGCATTCCCTTTTATGTATTTATACCAAAAAGGAGGGCTATCAAGCGTAATAATGAGTTCGGATGTACGCCCTTTCAGTAGTTTGTCAGGAATAGTTTTTCCATCTACATATTTAAATGCAAAGCCAGGCAAAAAAGCCCTATCAATCACCCCTTTAAACTTTGCTGGGATCGTTCCCCACCAAACTGGACTTACAATAACAATATGCTCTGCCCATTGAATTTTATTTTGAAAATCAACTAAATCAGGTTCCAAAACGGCAACCCTATCATATCCTTGGTCTAAACTGATTCTGAAATTCAAATCACCAATATTAACTTGCTGAACTTTATGCTTGTTATTCGCAACAGACGTATATTGATCGGCCAAAGATTTGCACAAACTATTAGGTTTAGGGTTTCCATTGATCACCAATACTTTTTTCATAAACTCACATCTCCATTTTGGGTAAGACATGCAGTTTAAACTCTCACCTAAAGGTCAGAGTCAAGTACCCGAATACACTTTTCTATCGAAGTTCGATACTGTTGAATACGCAGCTTTAACCTCTCTAGCTCTTTTATATTGCTCTCAACCTCTTGTTGCCTCTGAATCAAGAAATGACTGACTAGGTTCCAATCGAATTCTTTCGATCCATCTTTCAAAGCCACCATATCTGAAAGTGTAATCCCAAGTGTTTGAGCCTCTCTAATCATCTTTATTTGATCTATATTTTCTTGGCTATAAACTCGGTATTTTCCCGACCTAGCAACACTCAATAACCCAAGAGACTCGTATAGTCTCATTGCTCTTTGAGTTGCCCCAGATAATTTAGATGCTTCATTAATAAACACTTAACTTCCTTATTGTGCTAATGAGTTCGTGTAACTAAACGCTAGACTAACGGAACACAAGAGAGTGGGATAATAATAGAAGGCTAAAATTTAATTATTGAAACAATATCCCATTGTTATGCAAAAGTTTTATTTCAACTTCGTTTTATATCATTAAAAATTTCACAAGATAATTTATAGTTGTGTTGCCGAGCTATCTTTTGAGAAAAGAACAATTGTGGTAATTCATAGATGACTAGTAACGCGAGGATTAGAAGTGCGCTAGAGTGGCCTAAGACAAAACCCACAACACTCACTGATAACAGTGTTAACTCTAATGCAAACAATGCATATTTTCCGAGATAACAATGGTGTAAACCGCCAAGGAAAAACCAGTTCAACGCTGCATAGGTATCAGGATCTTTGAGCTTTTTTGACTGGCGATTATAAAACTCTTTTTTCTGTACTTCAGGCAACAAATTCACCTGCTTTCTTAGCAACTCTTCGTTTTCTTCTAACTGTTCAGTGGACTCAAATATTCGCACTACGGCACCTCATCATATATTTTTTCAACGAGATCAGGTTGATTACAACGTTTAATTCTCGCTAAACCAAGCTTCCAACCTTTTACAGCCCCATATTTTGCAATACATTGTTTTGTATATTCAGAGCACGTAGGCTCAAAATTACATTCAATGTTCAACAACTGCTTCGATCCACCGCTAGCTTGGTAGCGATGAATCAATTTCATAGAGATGTACTTAAGCAAACTTATCGTCCCAGAGTAATAATCACTGCTTCTCGTTTCCAAAACAGCATAAAGCGTTTCTGCTCAACGACTTGAAACACTACCTGCCAGCCATTTTGCACATATTTATTAAGCTCTGCTTCCATTTTCTGTACTGGCAAACCACTAGCCCCAAGTAAAATTGTACCGCAGCCACCTTCAACAATATGAACCACTTTATACTCTGTAAACTTTGTCATACTAACCACCAACTAATTCAATAAAAACATAATGTTATAATGATAATAAAAACACATCAAGATAAGCATTGTGGAGTATAATGTATATGCCTAATTAGGGAGGAAGTACACAATACTGATGTTACTGCACGACACTTCAACACCAAAACCGCCGCACACCCCAAATATCACACGTGCAAAACCCCTCTTGAATTGTTTGTATGGGAAATGCTGCCATTAGAGCCGAACTCCAAGTGACTTTAAAGCTTGTTCACATTGAGCTGCACTTACAAACTGAATCGCCGAGATACCAACTGCCTCTGCACCTTTAACGTTATATGGCATATCATCAATGAACACGGTTTCTGAAGCTTGTAAATCATATTGAGAGAGTAGTGAATGGTAAATTTCGGTTTGAGGCTTCAGCAAACCGACTTCTGCAGAAACGATTGCACCATCGAACAAATCCCAAAATGTATAACTTGCCTTTAAGTGAGATACAATTTCATGAACATTATCTGTTAGCGCCAATACTTTATAACCTGCAGATTTACAACGCTTAATAAGCTCTACGGAGCCGTAGATTAGGATCTGTGTCTGTTTCACATAATAGAAAAGACGTTCACATTCTAACTCAGTTAAACCTATTGTTTTTTGATATTGGAATTTCGCATCACTCTCAGTTATTTGCCCCTTGTTCAAACTTCGCCAAGTTTCAGACTGAAATATTAATTTTTCTTGTTCTTCGAGAGAATCTATCTCACCAAAAGTAAGTCTAATTATCTCCAAAGGAGCCCAACGAACAACAACATTACCGATATCAAAAACTACATTCTTTATGCTATCAGAACTCATTTTTACTCCTTCAATAAAGCTTAATCACAGCAATGAAAAACTCTAACTTTGAGTACCACTAAAAATTGGATGTTACACACTAAAATGCCTACAAAACGAAAGTCCCACGCGTTACGAATCAATCTCAAAGGCTTGTTATGTCACTTTTACTTTATATACCGAATAATATGTATCCACTTTCACTTGATGGATGAAATTCTCTCCTAGCGCTTTGACTACCGATGAAAATGCATCCGCTTCCCCGAAACGACCTATTAATGCTACATAGTATTTCATTGACGAGAACAAAACATGTGCCAACTGTTCGGAAGTCATTGGTAAGGTCAAGTCACCTTGATATACCTTTAACTCTTCAAATTCATGGTAGCCTTCAAAGTTCTCAGCATGGTTGTAGCTTGAAGGCTTAGCCGTAATTTCAACTTGTAGAAGGGACATGAACTCGGATAACTGAACCTTGAAGTCATAAGCGAGGATAATAGAATCAGGACGACAAACTCGAATGAGTTCAGTCACCAGAGCATCTGACTTCGCATAAGACAAAGAACCTGCAAAGGTGACGATATCCGATGAATGCTCCTCTATAGGAATGTGTTCCCCGGTAGTTTGGATATATGAGATATTTTCATTTGGATCTGCTTGAGAAAGCATTTCACTACTTGGCTCTACGCCTAAGATTTCTGTACAAAACTCAGATAAAGCTTTGCTAGACAGTCCAGTACCACAACCAACATCTATCCCATACTGGAATTCAAAGTCTCCACAATGAGATATAGCCTGTTTTAAAATTTTGCTGTGTATAGGTGGGCGATAAGCTGCATAATGTTTTGATATTTCACTATTATATTGCTCGTTCATAACAAACTCTCTCATACTCTGGGGGTAACATTCACCTGTGACATAACGAGACTATTGGGTTTTCCATCGCCTCTTTTGTCTTTATATGGCGATGATGTCAGCGATGCAATTTAATCCAGTATTTAAAGCGACTTATCAGCGTCTTTTAAATGCAGGAAAACCTAAAAAATCGTAATTATTGCCTGTGTTAGAAAGATGGTTGTCACTTTAAATTCGATGTTAAGGGATGGCGTCATGTGGGATGAAAGTAGAGCTAAAATTTAATTATTGACGCCATACTCGTTTGTTAGCCGCTCATTCCCAAGGGTTATTGCTTACTCAACAAGAACTTACGTAAATCTCTCTCTGCACGCATAACAAACAGAATAAACACTTTGTCACCGTCTTGTTTATAGAAAACTCGACATGGATTAACGACAACTTCACGATAACTTAAATGTTCTAGCTCGGGTGGAATACGACCTGACTCTGGGAAAGTTTGTAGGCGTTCGACTTTGGAGAAGATCGTTTGCACTAATTGCTTTGCAGCTACGATATTTTCAAGTGCGATGTATTCAGCGATATCGTTGAGGTCAGATAACGCTGGCTCAGTCCAGATTATTTCAGCCATTTTGACATTTTGTCCTTGGCTTCATCATGACTTACCACTTTACCGTTAGCTAGTGCACGCTCACCTCGTGCAATACCCTCAAGAATAGCTAAACGATTTTGCATAAACTCGTAGTCATCAACATCAACGAGATACGCAGATGGCTTACCATGCTCAGTAATTAACACTGGTTCTTTGGTGTCGCGGAGATCGGCGAGGATCTTAGTTGCTTGACGCTTGAGTGATGTGACTAATTCTACTTTCATGAGAGCTGCTCCGAAGGAATACTAAAGTGATACTATTCTATCACTTTGAGTATAGCAAGCTCCATGACCAACGCCGCGTTAAGTGGTGAAACTGTATGTCAGCGATGCAATGCAAGCCTGCGTTTAAAAGCCACTTATCAGCGTCTTTTAAACGCAGGAAAACCTAAAAAAGTCGCTATTATTGCCTGTGTTAGAAAGATGGTTGTCACTTTAATTTCGATGTTAAGGGGTGGCGTCATGTGGGATGAAAATCCAACTTTTGTTTATACCCAAAGTAATTGAAGTTGCAGTGAGGCGACAAGTGAATGAGGCCCCATGAGCATAGCTCGCCTATGTGATTGGGGCGAATGAACGCCGGCAACAAAACTGCAGCTTCAAGTACGACGGGTATATACCTAATTTAATCTCATCATTACCTAAATCGAGTGTTTTACGGAGCAAAGCCTTTCGGCTTTGTCCTTGCTGTCAACATGAAATGTCATGTGTTGGGATCAGTCGAACGAGTTAGCCGAAAGGCTAAAATATAAGGATAATGGCGACCA
This sequence comes from Vibrio algivorus, assembly GCF_030161215.1. Taxonomy (NCBI): domain Bacteria; kingdom Pseudomonadati; phylum Pseudomonadota; class Gammaproteobacteria; order Vibrionales; family Vibrionaceae; genus Vibrio; species Vibrio algivorus. Next base: position 200,575 of record NZ_BSPV01000004.1, on the reverse strand, counting down.
GTATAAAATGGATGGTTAATCAAAGAAAGAAACAAAATTAAGATTAACCAATTGATAATATTAAGTTTTAATTTTATCAGGGTTAAACTCGTTTCAAGAAAAGCAAAATTAAATACCTACCGAAAACTAATATCGACCAATTTCCAATAATAAGCAGCTTCGGGCTTGTTCAACACCCAGATAAGGTGTCGGCTGCGCGACACCTATCCTTATTTGTTAGTTTACCTTTTACACAGATCGCACGATTTAATTATATTGACCATTTCATGCGACCAACTATAATCTTACTGTAATTCCAGATTTGGAGATTGATCATGCACACATTAACAGCAAATGATGCGAAACGTAATTTTGGCGAACTTCTTCTGAGTGCCCAGCGTGAGCCAGTAAAAATTAGCAGAAACAGCAAAGACGCCGTAGTTGTAATGTCTATTAAAGATTATGAAGAGCTAGAAGCTATGAAAGCTGATTACCTTAAACATTGCTTTGAATCCGCGAAAAAAGATCTGGCACAAGGCAATGTGGTTGATGGTGAAGACTTCTTGAGCGCCTTGTAATCCACTATGCAAAAGAATAAATTCAAACTAAGTAAATTAGCTCAGGCTCATTTATTAAAAATCAAAAACTACACCGTTAATAACTTTTCAGAGATTCAGTGGCGCAACTACAAAGATACGTTACTGACCGGGTTTCAGATGCTTGCTGACAATCCGGAAGTTAGTCGAAGTTGCGATGACATTTACCCAAACGGGTTTCACTTTCCTGTTGGTAAACACACAGCTTACTTTACAAAAGAAGATGGCTTCATTTTGGTTGTTGCTGTTCTCGGTCAGTCACAACTACCGCAAAACCACTTATGATTGATTCTTCGCTCTATACTGAAATTTAGGGTGAAGATCTTGATTGGTAAACTAACGAGGCTGTAGGATTTCTCCACTTTCGAGAAAATACAGCAATTATCAAAAATAAAAACACTAAGAAAACAATGAGTTAAAATTGGTGTTTTTTATAAAATTACCAGCATAATGAATTATTCTACAGCCTCAACGCCGCATTAAGTAGTGAGCAACGCCTCCACTGAACTTAACCATACCACCGGAAACACAAAACCCAACGATGGAATGGGGAATACCATGCGTTGGGAATCTGTCTTAAACACTTTGTTGAACGAAGCCGCCTCCGTTTTAAAAGACTTTGCCAATCGACAGCACAAACGAGATATTGGTTTTACTGCGGCATTGCATACTCACAATCGCCGGCGCAATCTTCATCCTCATTTGCATATCATCGTACCTTCCGGCACTTATGATCCTAAAAAACATCAATGGCATAAGGGTAATTCTCGCTACCTATTTAATGAGTTTGCACTGGCTAAAGTATGGCGAACTCGGTTGCTTGATTCTATTCGGGCTCATCCTAACCTTAGATTGCCTTACGATATCCCACAAAAATGGGTAGTTGATTGTCGGCACATTGGCTATGGATTACCTGCCTTAAAATATCTTTCACGTTATTTGTATCGTGGTGTTTTAGCCGATAAGGACATCATAAAAATTACCAACTCAGATGTGACATTTAGATATCAAAATAGCCAAAATCAACGTTGGAAGCAAAGAACCTTGCCTGTGCTCAAGTTCTTATGGTTGATATTGCAGCATGTTCTTCCCAAGGGATTACAACGAGTGAGAGATTATGGTTTTTTACGAGGTAACGCCCGAACATTACGGTGGAAAATCCAACTGTTATTCATACCTAATTTAGCCTCATCGCTACCTAAATCCAGTATTTTACGGAGCAAAGCCTTTCGGCTTTGTCCTTGCTGCCAACATGAAATGTCATGTGTTAGGATCAGTCGAACGAGTTAGCCGTAAGGCTAAAATATAAGGATAATGGCGACCACTAAACAAAGGAGAATCAATCAAAGAATGAAGAACGAAAAATAGACACCAACTAGTTGATAAGATTATATTTTAATTTTGTCATGGTTAAGTTCGTCTAAAGAAAAGAAGAATCCAATACCTACCGCAAACTAATATCGACCAATTTACAATAATAAGCAGCTTCGGGCTTGTTCAACACCCAGATAAGGTGTCGGCTGCGCGACACCTATCCTTATTTGTTAGTTGCCCATCTCAAAGTCTAGTGCTAACATTTGTACACACACAACCAAAGGGATAAATCATGGACACTAGAATTCAATTTCGTGTTGATGAGGAAACAAAACGCCTAGCTCAACAAATGGCTGAAAGCCAAGGTCGCACATTAAGTGATGCTTGCCGTGAACTTACTGAACAACTCGCTGAACAACAACGCAAAACATTATCTCACGATGCATGGCTAACTGAACAAGTAAACCTAGCATTTGAGAAGTTTGACTCAGGAAAATCCGTTTTCGTTGAGCACCAAACTGCTAAGTCTCGAATGGAAGAACGCAAAGCCAGAATCCGTAATCGAGGTAAGCAATGATTTTATGGGAAGAAGAGTCACTTAATGATCGCGAAAAAATCTTTGAGTTTCTCTATGATTTCAACCCTGATGCAGCAGAGAAAACTGACAACCTCATTGAAGCAAAAGTAGAAAACTTGCTAGAGCAACCTCTAATGGGTGTAAAGCGAGATGGTATTCGTGGCCGATTGCTCATTATTCCAGAGATTTCGATGATCGTCTCATATTGGGTCGAAGGTGATATCATCCGAATTATGCGCGTACTCCACCAGAAACAAAAGTTCCCTATGGATTGATTGCTACCTCTGGGGAACTAACGCCCTGTTAAGGGGTGAGCAACGCTACCACGAAACTTAACCATACCACGGTAAACACTAAACCCAACGATGGAATGAAAAATGCCTAGCGTTGGGAATCACTCTAAAATACTTGTTAACTGGCTTATGTTAGTTATCTTGTAGTTTCCACTTGATAATTTCTTGAGCTTTCAGAAAGCTTTTTCCATGCCAATCTCCATAATTGGCAGAGATTGGATAACTATGATTAATATCTGTTAAATCATCCCACCATGGATCTTCTGATCGACCCAGCTCTGTATATACACCAGGATACTTATCTCCGCGGAATAACTCTTTGAAATCATCTTCATCAAGAGTTAGACCACCGCACTTCGAATAATAACCTTTTGCATCGCGAAGTGCCTTAACTAGCTCATAAAAGCTAACCAGCTGTCGCTGACCTCCAGCCCCTACTTCATCACTTATATGCCATGTTCTGTGAAATATTTTAAATTTGTAATCATTTAATTTCACCATTATAAATGCTGGCGCTTCTTTTGAGTTTTTACGAACAAAGAACACTCGCTGCGGATTAAGGTTTTCGATAACCTCTAGATACCACAGTGGTTCTCCAAGCGTCTGTTCATCATTAGAAAATGGGGCTCTCTTACCCTCTATAACCCAAGTTTTGTTAACACCAAATACATCACAAAACCGCTCAATAAACTCAAATGTAGGCTCTTCCTTGCCTCGGAAAATATCTTCAAGTTCACTGACTTTATGTAGCTTCATGATTTGAGCTAATTGTGCAATAGTAAACTTCGAATACTCTCTTTTCTCGTTCATTAGTTCTAAAACTAAAACTAGCCGTTGGGAAATTTGACTGACTTCTGTTTCTGGTTCGGTTTGTTCCATTACAGGAGCTTCTATCTCGATCACTTGATCTTTTTTTTGTCCTGATTCTATCGGCTTGTTATTGAAAAAGTGGTTATAAAATGCAGTAACAACCACTACCCCAACTCCGGAAAACAACCACTCTTTGTTCTCGACAATGATTTCAAACACGTTCAACCTTTAATCCACTAATAAATATAAATTACTCGCAATTCTACGCACTCACACATTATTGGACAATGAGTTGAATAAAAGATATCGATCTCGGGTTGCTTCCTTGCCAGTTAACGCCGCATTAAGGCGTGAGCAGCGCTTGGCTATACTTGAGCGAAGCGAAAGCGCCAAGCGTTGCGAATCACTATTAAATGCTTTGTATGGATACTAACTCATGAAATTGGGTAAAGTGAGACCCAGACTTTAGCTGCAACTAAAGCTTCCTTTGTAGTAGTTCGATTGAACGCTGGCTCCTCTATCGAGAGACCGATAACAAACACGAACGCTACATTGGACTCCAAGCATAAACCTCGAATACTCGACTGGGTCTCGAACCCGCATTACGCAAGCATGAGTTAGCTTATTATGAATACAAATACACTTCAAAACATTAATATCGGTGTTGATACAGGCAAAACACAATTAGATCTTTTTATTCGCCCTCTCAATATCTATTTCACTGTAACCTATAATGTAAAAGGCATTAAAGAAGCGATTAAAACCATAGAAAAATATGCGCCTCAGCGCATTATTATTGAAGCCACAGGACGGCTAGAAATGCCCTTTGTGCTCGCCTGTGCTTAAGCTCATCTTCCTATTGTTAGATCTAATCCTATCCATATTAAACGCTTTGCAGGAGCTATTGGACGAAAAGCGAAAAACGACCGATTAGATGCTGAACTTATCGCTCATTATGGTGACGCTATTCAGCCTCTGGTTACTCAAATAAAACCGAAAAATATCAGATTAATGAGTGATTTAGTCATTCGACGCAATCAGCTTCTTTCTATGCAAACGATGGAGAAAAATCGAATTCAAATCTTGCCTAAAGAGCTTCACTCGTCAATAAAACCCATTCTTACGGCAATGAAAAATCAAATCACCAAAATAGAAGAAAAATTAATAAAGCTGATTGATGAATGTCCTGAATATCAAAGCAAAAATACTATTTTGCAAAGCGTTCCTGGAATCGGAAATATTGCGGCGACATCGATTATTAGTAACGTTCCTGAGCTTGGTTATATTACCAATAAACAAGCAGCCTCTCTTATCGGCGTCGCGCCGATAACCAAAGAAAGTGGCCGCTATAAAGGCAAAAGAACCATTCAAGGTGGTCGAGCCCAAGTAAGGACAGTTCTCTATATGGCAATGATGTCAGCGATGCAATGTAACCCTGTATTTAAAGCCACTTATCAGCGTCTTTTAGACGCAGGAAAACCGAAGAAAGTCGCCATTGTTGCCTGTGTTAGAAAGATGGTTGTTACTTTAAATTCGATGTTAAGAGATGGCGTCATGTGGGATGAAAATAAAGCTAAGATTTAGCTATTGACGCCATACTCGTTTGTTATGTGAAAAATACACCTATTTTCAAAGTACATTCCAAATAATTGACAGAACTACCCAGCCTACTAAGCCTAGAATAGCTAGCCCAAACGCAATGCGAGCGACATTACTTAATTTTGTAGCCAAATACCCCGAAGGAATTGCCGCAATCATAACCAAAGCAACACGAACACTTTTCGAGAGTTCAAAGCCAGAAAGCCAAGAATTTACAAAATATCCAACAACAACAGCCCCGACCAAAAACAAACCAAACTTCCAGTTACCAGAAACATGCTCTTCATATTCACTTTCTGATAAATATTTATCACCTACTCGATATCTAGCCATGAATTTTCCTTTTCACATAACGAGGCTGTAGGATTTTCCATCACCTCTTTTGTTCTTTATTTCACCACAATATCAGCTTGAAGGCATTATCTGGTTATGATCTAATCTAAATTATTCATAAGAACATACCGCTATGCCCAATTTCAAACCTGATCACTCAAATCAAAATATGTTTGTGCCCATTATCATTAATGAGCAACTCATACCTGGCACTATCGAATATGCGATTTCCCATATCGTAGATAACCACCTTGATTTATCAGCATTTAATTCACTGTACAACAATGGGAAATGCGGTGCTGCAGCCTATCCGCCTTCTATCATGCTTAAAATCATCTTTTACGCTTACTCGCTCGGCATGCTCTCAAGTCGTCGGATTGAAAAAGCATGCATGAACAATGTCACTTTTATGTGTTTATCTGGCGATGAGCGACCTCACTTTACGACTATTGCATCCTTTATCGCCAACATGAAAGAGACCATTGAGCCTCTATTCACTCAAGTCTTAATGATTTGTGACCAACAAGGTCTTATTGGGCGCAATATGTTTGCTATCGATGGCTGTAAAATTTCATCAAATGCCAGCAAGGAATGGAGTGGCACACATGATGAGTTGCAACGTAAAAAAGAGAAACTGGAGCGTGCAAGTCGACGTATTCTTGAACGTCATTAGAACCAAGATTCACTGCCGGACAGCGTGATTGAACAAGACTTACAGCAAAAACAAAAGCTCGATAATGGCGCAGCAAAAATCGCAGATTTTTTAGCAAAGACAACCGACAAACTTGGTAGTAATAATAAGCCAGTGAAAAGCAATATTACCGATAACGACAGTGCTAAAATGACCACATCAAAAGGGACGATTCAAGGGTATAACGGTATTGCTATCACCGATGATAAACATCAAATCATTCTGCACAGCTAAGTTTGGGGAAGTGTTGGAGAGCAACAGACACTAAAGCCAGCTGTGCTGGCTTTACAAAAGCAATTAGAACGCTTGCCGAATACAGCAAATCAAACGACGAAGTTCACCGCTGACAGTGGCTTTCACAGTAAAGCTAACCTCAAATTTTTGATTGAAACTGATTACGATTGTTATATTGCAGACACTGGATTTCGTAGCCGAAATCCACTTTTTCAAAATAGTAAAACCTACCAAACTGAGCAGGCAAAGAAACGAAAAAGTCGCTCCAAAACAGGGAAAACTTGCTACCCAATTTCAATGTTCAAGTTCGACCAAGAGGCGGTGACATGTCAGTGCCCTGCTGGAAAGATGATGCGTTTAAGCAGTAAAAATGCGGTAATTCGAGGCGAGCATGGCGCTCAGTTCGGTGGTTACTTAAATGACTGCCGCCAATGTGTTCACCAATCACAATGTATGCGAAAACCACCCAAGAAAAATGTCGGACGACAAGTCTTCTTTATTTATAAAAATACCAAAGAGTTTGATTACATGCAGACCATGAAAGACAAAATTGACAGTCCGGAAGGACGGCGACAATACAGTAAACGGCTCGGCTGCGTTGAACCTGTTTTTGGTAACATCACGGTAAATAAGCAGATGAACCGATTCACAATGAGAGGAAAAGAGAAAGTGAACGCCCAATGGGCGATGTTTAGCATGCTCCACAACATAGAAAAGCTACGAAATTATCTAGATTAGCGGGTAAACCCGCCAATTAAAGGCAAAATTGCCTCCTATCTCACTTTACCGCACTCTATCTTTTATTATCACCATAAAGACAAGTATCATCGTGCAGCATTTAACACGTTATCAGTAACAAAAATACCGATAATTTCATGAAAAAACAGCTAAAAATAGAGAAATCCTACAGCCTCAACGCCCGCCTAAGGGGCTGACAACGCATGACCACCAAACTCAAACACAACAACCGTAACCACCGCGACTCATTGGGACTGGAAACGCCACGCGTTGACAGTCCCTCTTGAGGCGTTTGTTAGCTTAAAGTAACTCGCTATCAACATTTGATAACGATACACGCTTCTCAGCCTCATTCGTCATCGTATCCAAGCTGTAACTAGAGCCTGATAAGCTGAAGCGAGATACCTTAAAGTGACCACTTTCCATCGGGATAGCGATCCCAAATTGTTTACTTTGTTTCGCGGTTCTCTCAACCTGATCAAAGTTGTCAAAGACCAACACATTCTGGTTACCCATTCGATCTCCACACACAAGGTTAAGATTTAGAGCACCAGATTCGGCATTTACCAACACAGGGTATTTATTGCCCTTAGTACAAGTTATATCAACAGTAATTAAGAATAAGCACTGCTTGTTTTCAAAGTAACAATATTTCCCAAACACATGACCACTGTTATTAATAGTTGCTGCGTAATAGTAATCGTCACCATCCGTGTTTATTACCCAGTCTTTATGAATAACCTCAGCAGCAAAAATAGGAAAGCTGGATGATATTGTAAATAAAATGAGTAAGAGTTTTTTCATACATTTATCCTCAGAGTTAAACACTATCGCTGCATTATATCCAATATCAACCATGTATCATATTTGGAGTTTAGAACAGTCTTAAGCTAACGCCCGCTTAAGTGGTGAGCAACACTACCACAAAACACGCTTATTGCACCGTAAACACAAAAGCTAAGTCAAACTCAAACCGCCGAGCGTTGCGAATCCGTCTTAAAGCGTTTGTTAGGCTTTATAGTTCGTACAAACTCAGCCCCATTGATGCACCAATTATGTACCAAATATTTTGCCAGAGTACTCGAGCAAGGTCAGTACCAGCATATGCTGTTTCTTCATTGCCTTTACGCAACAACTTACCATTTGATAAATATTTCAAATTAGAAGTACCAAACAGTCTATTCGTGAGTTCACTAGGTAAAACTGAACGTAATGGCTCCGTATACACAGGATCATCAGCAACCAAAAAGAATTCATCAAAGAGATGGGAATAGCAAACCATGTGGTTTCCAAGCTCAAGGCTATACCACTCGTGTGGGATAGTATTAATCCGAACTTCACCTTTTTCGTATTCTTTTACCAAACCATCTAGATGTTCAATCTCCATGGAATCTTCTGGTGGATGGAATACAAAAACTGTAATGAACGACTTTTCATGCAGCCACTCAATAGCATGAGGGATTAATTCATCTAATGATACCGCTGTTAAATTTTTCTCAGGGTACAATTTATTGTAAAAAGCTAAGGCTTTAGACATTTCTCGATAAATAAATGGGTAATCAATATACATGACTCGGTATTTTGACGGAGATCTTTGCATACGCTCTTTGTAAATTGTACGAACCTCAGAAACGCAAGCTGAAGCGTTTCTATTTATTTCTCTACCGGTGAATCTAATTACAGTATAACCAGCTCTTGAAAGATACCTTTGTCTGATTGCATCATTTTCTAGTTGTTCTTTCGTAGAATGGTAATCATGTCCATCCAACTCAATAATCAAACGAGCATCTTTAAGAATGAAGTCAACTCGAAAACGGCTATGCTTTTCAGGGTTGCCAAACCAATGCTCACTTTCAATTGCGTCAGCTAAATCACCGAGTTCTTTGCTAAACTGCTTTTCTATATAAGATTGACCTCGATCTTTATACCAACTTGGTGGAGACTCTGGTTGACCTGGATACTTCATGATTCCCTCGATTTTAAATTTAAAGCCTAACGCCGCATTAAGGTGTGAGCGGCGCTTGGCTATACTTGAGCGAAGCGAAACTGCCAAGCGTTGCGAATCACTCTTAAATGCTTTGTTAAGTGTCAAATTCTTGCACGTAAATTACTACGGTATCTGACGAGTCAATAACAGATGCCTCATGATATAAGTCTTCCAATTCATTACGCGTTAATTCACGAGAACCAATCTTTCCTCGGTTAAAGAGTTCTTCGAATAGGTCACCGGAAAGAGAGTACTCTTTTATATCGTCATACGTAAGTTGAAGACCGCCGCGCTTACCATAGCTCGTACACTCTTCAATTTTGCAAATTGGTAAATGTTCACCGGTTGAAATAAACTTTTGCTCAGCGGTTTGCAGTTTATCCGTAGGTCTCAAGAAACCGGAACAACATGGGAACCGATATTCATCGGAATTGGACTGACAAATCCCTTTGTTACAGAGAAATTCTCGCATCTTGTCAATTTGCCCATTCATACGATCATCGGAAAGATACATTTTTCTGTTTTCCCAGATTTTGTATTGAACTGCGACGATACTTATGCAACCAGTGCGATCATTATGTCGCTCATATATTATATCTGCTCCTGTTATGTGCTCAGGTCTATCTGGGTGTAAAACGCGGACTCGAAGGATCTTTCCATCAGTTAAGCGAAAATCTTTATGCGCATGTCCCTTTGAGAGCTCTGGTAAATTTCTTTCAACGTTATATGCATCACGGAAAATCAATTGATTTTCACTGTGAGCTTTAGGTTCTAGTTCTTTTTTTGCCTTATCTAACTGGCTAAGCCTACGTTTAAGCTGGTCAGTCCGTTTGCGGTCTTTTTGGTTTGCTTTAGCAACATCGAGTAAGGACTCGTACTCAGCAATATCCTTTAAGACTAATTCTAAGGCACTAACTTCCGTTTCTTCACGCAGAGACTCTAATTCAGCTCTTTGTCTATATTCCTTTGTCGTATCACTCTCTCGTTCTCTTTTTAGAAGGCTATTTTCCGGACCAAGGAGCTCAGGATAAAGATCTCCAGCAAACTCTAACGTGTTGTCGTAAGTAGACTTTGACATACTACCTTTGGAAGCAAGTTTGACCATGTATCTTACCGCATTGAGAGTCACCCATTCTTGATTAAGTCTATTATTATTTTCTTCCATCGAATCTTATTTCCAACCGTAATACCATGTTGAATTGACACTTAACGCCCGATTAAGTAGCCTGAAACGCCCAACGATAGTTCCTGCATAGCGCTATAACCACTGAAATATCTGCAAACTAAAAATGCCATGCGTTGAAGGTCTACTTAAATTGCTTGTTATGTAATTTCTACTTTGGTTTTATATGCTTAAATTTAAACTTAGTTACAATCACCAAAAATAGACCAACGATGAATAGAACTGCACCAGGAGCAGCATTTGCTATAACAGATTCATTGCCAAAAACTTTGAGGCTCCAATTCATCTCGCCAGTAATGCCTTGAATAAACAAATATATTCCGCCGCAGATACAAACTAAACCCAAAAGCAGTCCTATAACCGAGTAAATCAATTGATATCGAGCAAGGGCCAATTGGGTCTGGTTATCCGTATTAGGTGAAACCATACAGTGCATAGTTTTGTATTTATTATCATCTTGCGACATTCTTTTTCCTTAAATTGTTTGTTATGTAATGACCCACTCGGGCTTAATTATTGCACCCAGACTACTGAAAACGTCCTCACGCTCAAGGCTATTTTGATGGATTTGAGTGTGAAAGCCAAATTCGAAGTGGAGGAGTTACAACGATTTCAGAACGGTAAATTTTAGCGAATGACTTAGTTTTTAAACCAGAGAGGTGATCCGAAACGAACTTACCAAGTGAGATGTGCGTTCGTAGTCCATGAATAATTGCGAAGAAGTCGAACAAAAACTTAGAACCAGATACTCAAAAGCATAGAAGAAGCTTGGCTTTTTGATAGGCTAAATATATGGAAATTCAGCCTGTCACATAACGCCCTGTTAAGGTGTGAGCAACGCTATACCGATGCTTCCGCATACCACCTTAAACACTAAAATCAACGCATAGTAAAAATGCCACGCGTTGCGAATCACTCTTAAACAGTTTGTTAGCCCGAAACTAAAAAAGCTTAGACATTGCTGAAGCTTTGCGCTCTATCCCGTCTACATTAGCTTCCTGCTCACCCGCTTTGATTATATCTTTTGCTAAACTCGAAAAATCTGAGGGTGACCGTGTAAGCCTAAAACCGAAGTATGTTCCATTAAAATTCAATGTACTTTCTTCAAGGTTAGATTCATAACCAATTAGTTTTGCACTGTTGCTCCCCAACGCATACCAACCAAAGCTTCTTGCAACTTCAGTTAGTACATACAAACCAAAGCTTCTTGCAACTTCAGTTAGTACATACAAACCAAAACCAGAATTGTCGAAGGTGTTTTCTGCATCTGATAGTTGCGATGTTCTTGATACACCAGGTTTAATTGCTTGTTTTAATGCTTCTTGGTCAGTTATGTCGCCCAATGTCTCCCTTAGAGTGCAACCGATACCAACACCTTCATCTACAACGACGATTTCAACGGCTCCATCGAACCAACGTTGACCAAAAACATAACACTCCTCACAACCAGAGTGTTCAAATACATTTCGTATAATTTCTCGCAATGCATAGTTATACATCCGGTTATCTTGGTGTGTTTCCGGTTTTCCGGAAATGACTCTCGCTAGTCCCCGAACCTTTGACTGAATGTCTTCGTACCATTGTTCAAGTGCATTTTCACCTTCACCTAATTCCGGTTTAGTAATTCTTGTGATTGGGATGTAAGTGCTTGAACCCCGAGCCTCTCCAACGCAATTCCCCGCTCCCATTAAAACAAAATCAAAGAAACCTATATGTTTAAGATATGAATGAGCAGATGAGTAGGTATCAACTCCTTTCTTTCGGGTTTTGAGACCTCGACGATGACGTGATCTAACCCAACTTCGTATTTTCGAACCAGCAACCAACATTGCGGTAGGTTTTGAGAACCTAATAGTTGAACAATCTAAACAGACATCATCAGTATCGATGTGTTTTTCTAACTCATTGAAAAATCCAGACAACGTATCCCTATCGAAATACGTTGGTAAAGATATTGTTGTCACTTATCTACTCCTTACATAACACCGCTTTAGGGCTAACGCCGCATTAAGGTGTGAGCGGCGCTTGGCTATACTTGAGCGAAGCGAAACTGCCAAGCGTTGCGAATCACTCTTAAATGCTTTGTTAGCTTTGTTTTTCCGACGCCAAAGAATCTAGAAATTGCTCCTTCAATCCTTTTTCTACTTTCACCTTAAACGCTTGCCCAACAGAAGTATAAATGCATACCTTTAGGCTCTTTATTCCACTATGAGTTAGCTGCTTAGGGAAAGTCGTAATCCACGTTCCCTCACTCAACGAGTTAGAAAAAGGTATGAGAAAACATGCATCCTCTCCTTCATTGAGCACCTTGGGGATATCATCAGATTCTGGAAAGCCAAATAACTGAACTAGGTGATTCTTTTTAGTTAACGAATCGTATTCCCAACCCACGTTGGTTATTTTAGCTGGTCGCACACCACGATTCGTAACTTTAATCATGCAATAATCAGGTGTATCTTCGCTTCCCACTGTTACTATTTGGCGGTGCCCAGCAATAACGTTGAGGTCTATTTTCCCTTGCTTTCTGGCTAGCCACAACGATGTAACTACCGCCGATATTGTACCAATACCAGCAACCCATGTACCAATCATCGACCAGAAGGCTATTGTTGTTTCACTCATCTAAAATCTCAAATAATCTGTAAAAAGCTAACGCCGCATTAAGATGTGAGCAACGCAATACTGAAGCTGCCGCATACCACCTTAAACACTAAACGCAACGCATAGTAAAAATGCCACGCGTTGCGAATCACTCTTAAATGCTTTGTTAGGCATATCTTTCATAGTTTGGGAGAACTCTTCCTTCATGGGTTTTGAAGCCAGTTCCAGCAGCTAAGCACGAAATAGATATAACCAGCTCACCGTCGATTGACGAAATATCACGAACAAAGCCGATTACTGTCTGTACTCGCCTACCAGACATTCCACTATGCTTTGCACTTGAACTAGTGCAAAACCATGGTTGATATGTGAACTCAATTTTAACGCCATAACCTTGATAATAAGCTCTCCTTACTTCTTGTCTATGATCCCCATGATTTTCTAACGTTGAAAAATAAAACGGTGCTTGGACGCCGATATAGCTACCATATGTAATAAGTGACCTAATCTGACCTCTATGTTGAAGCATTGAAGTAATGTCAATTATTGGTAAAACTTGAATCATAGCTTCAAGAACACCACCAAGATATGATGCAACTTCACACCCGCCACCAAAGTCAATAAAGTACTGCTGATTGCTCTTGCCACATTCCCAATGAGATTCATCCAATAGCATCCCTCTGTCATCAATCACCTTATCCTTTTTTAAGTTATCGATTACTGGAGATGGCTCAAACTCAACAATACATTCAGAAAAAATTTCGAAAACACGAGGAATATTTATCCAATCCCAACGGGCAACACTACGCTCTCTTCTTAAGCGAAGTAACGTTTGAGAATCAATTAGGCTGACTTGAGATTCCCATAGCGCTTTATGAAATAGAATCTCATCAGCAGTAAGGTTTTGGCTTAGATGCTTTGTAGTATGAGCAAGATCATGATGCTCTAAGCATAAAACCGATAGGTTTTCTTCTGCATGACTTCTCGATTTAGACCATTCGATAATATGATGAACTACTACCGATTTCGAGGCATCTCGACAAACGCAACACGTTCTACGGTTATTGAAGAGAACGTTACACAGAATATTTTGTGGGATCGCTGGTCTAGGTTCTTTCATCAATTTAGCCGCAAGGTGCTCATCAATGCCTATAGAAATTAGGTCATCAACTTGCATGGTTTTAAGCTTACTTAGCGTATAACCACCTATAGCCAACGTCTTGGCTAATGTTGTATCAAATCCTCTTGCGATAAGAGCATTTTCTGTTCTTTTACTCATTATTTGTATACTTCTTCAATTTGCCTAACGCCCAATTAAGGCGTGAGCAGCGCCAACACTAAACTTAAACCACTACGCCGTAAACACTAAAGCCGATTCGAACTTAAAATGCCATGCGTTGCGAATCGCTCTTGAATTGTTTGTTATGTTTTACCACAAACGACTCGCTTTCTTGACAAAGAACTGCTGTGCTCAAGAAAGTGTCCAACTCACATCACACCACTCAGCCAACTATTACGACAAATGCGATAAACGTAAAAGGCGTAACAATTGAAACCCATAACCAAAAACGATTTTAAACCAGAGACAACTTTAGCACCGAGCCACAATTTCAATTGAAACAATCTACGAATTTGAAACCTAAAGTCGGTTGAAAAACCCAAGAATCTAGGCACTGACATTGAATTGCAGAAACCATAAAACCAACTTACTAAAGAGACCAAAGATGTGAGCCAAAATAATTTATTGCTTATAAATCAATGTGAAACATAACGCCCGCTTAAGTGGTGAGCAACGCTACCGCAACACTCAATTATTGCACCGTAAACACAAAAGCCAAATCAAACCAAAACCGCCGAGCGTTGCGAATCCGTCTTGAAGCGTTTGTTATGTTTTTTTCAGGCTTTTTAGCCGATTTACCAAACTTTCCATTTGATAAACACTTTTTAGGATCTCTTTCGTTATTTCAATAGCAATTGAAACTTCTTCTTCACCAATATTATCAAAGTCTTTTGATTCGATATGCGCAGCATCATTACCTAAAACTCGCAGTTCATGAAGTGCTGCAAATAACTCCGTTGGCAAAACTACGCTACTTTTCAACTCTTCAATACGATTGAACAGGTTTTTTCCACTACACGCTTTATCTTGACACAACTCCTCAAGTGTTCTGCGAACCATAATTGCAGAGGCGGCGTAGCATCTCTCAGCGTGGCAAATTACAGCCTCTTCAAACGTAGACCGTATTTTCGATGGTATATTCTCAGAATTGAAGTCAATTCTTAATTTGGGGTACAACGTCAAGCTATCATCAGAACCCTTAGTAAAAAATATGTGAGCGTTACACTCATGATTTGGACAACACCTTTGACCTGTATAATATACAGCCCCTTCTAGTGTCACTAATCGACAGTCAGCAATATTTTTGATTTGTATTAATGAGCCAGCTTTACCACACACTGGACATGTCGTTACGACTGAAACGAAGTTAGTATTATTTGCTGAATTTATTCGTAATTGCATTTGTACTCCTTGTAAACATAACGCCCTGTTAAGGTGTGAGCAACGCAACACCGAACTCACCGCATACCACCTTAAACACTAAACGCAACGCATAGCAAAAATGCCACGTGTTGCGAATCACTCTTAAACAGATTGTTATAACTACTTTTGCACACGGTTAAATTCATTGAGCATCTGTAATCCCATGTATAGTGCTTCCTCGGCATGACCGTTAGAAACCTGCTGCCCATGAATTGCTGCATTGCAAATTTTCAGTACATAATCATACGAACTGTGCATACCTTTGTACTGTGGGTACTGCACAGTAAGCTCTTTGAATAGCTGCCTTGCAGACATAAACTTTGATTTCATGGCTGTAGGATCTGCTGTGAGTGTCCGCTTCCCTAGTATGGTACGCATAGATTTTTCTAAATCCATTCGCAAACGCGCTAGTGCAAAGTTCAAATCATTTCCAGAAGTGCCAATATATTCAGTTAGCTCATCCTCTAGGCTTGCCTCTGTATCGTCAGATTGAATTGTTGATTTCAAATCTTCTTTTGCTTCTTGTACCTGCTCTCTGCCGGGAAGGTGAACATTTACAGTTTGATTCATAGTGTTTGAGATGGCTGTTATCGTATTGCTGTAAACGTTCAATATTTCTCTAGTCTCTCCTTTGAACTCAGTAACATCTGTTTTGACTTTTTCTATTTCTTTCTCAAAAGTTAAGAGTTTCCCAAGACTGATCTTTTTAGCCAGTGGTAAGAGAATAAAAAATAGTGATAAAACTAATAGAAAAGCAGATGTTGTCCCTATTTCATTCTTTGGAGGAAAGCCAATTCCATAAAGTCCAAGCATTAGTAGCCCACTACCTATCAAACGACATAGGAAAGGAAAAACATCAAATAACAAAATTTTCTTCAAAATATCCACGATAATTCCATGTAGTTATAACGCCGCGTTAAGGTGCGAGCAACGCTCACCACAAAACCTTCTTTTTTAACCGTAAACACCCAACCCAAATTTGTAGACAAAACTGCCAAGCGCTGCGAGTCACCCTTAAACGCTTTGTTATATTTTAATACTCGCCACTTCCTGCCTAATTGCGCATACACCAACTAAAAATCCAACAAGAAAGCAAAAAGCTTTTGCTACTGTATTTCTATAAGTCGCTTGCCGATTTAAAGTTTTAGGTGTGTAACCGACAACATCACAAGCCCAAGCTTTTAGATCATCGTGATAGCCATCAAAGTTCAGTTGGTGAGCAAGCTTGTTTCTAATTGAATTTATTCGTTTGATATATGGTACATACTCTTGCCATGCGCTTGGCTTACTGCCTTCTAAAGCAACTAATAAATCAACTTTTTTTGCAAACATAAGATTTAAAGCGTCTAAGCTCTTTTTGCTCTCGATATAGAGCAACAAATGTTGATTTATCGCTTGTTCTAAGATTAAGTGACCTTTCAATAAAACAAGCTCTACTTCTGATTGCGCGTACAATTCTTTTTCTAAAGAATCATAAACTTCATGCAACTCCATTCAAATCCTCTATGAAAATAACTTGGTAAGCTAATTTAAAATATAACGCCCTGTTAAGGGGTGAGCAACGCAATACCGAAGCCGCCGCATACCACCTAAAACACTAAAG
The DNA here is from genome assembly GCF_030161215.1 of Vibrio algivorus. Lineage (NCBI taxonomy): Bacteria > Pseudomonadati > Pseudomonadota > Gammaproteobacteria > Vibrionales > Vibrionaceae > Vibrio > Vibrio algivorus. Next base: position 183,495 of record NZ_BSPV01000004.1, on the reverse strand, counting down.
TCAACGCATGGTAAAAATGCCACGCGTTGCGAATCCCTCTTGAACAGTTTGTTAGGCAAATTGTGACTTTAAGGCCTATATTCACCTACGAACGAAAAATTCTGTCTATGATCAGAACTTTGGTTTGAGCACAACAACTTAACGCCAACATTCAGGTCAAACCGACACTCATCTCCAAATTCTTCCATAATAGGTGTGAATGCCCCATCACCTTCAGGGGTTTTATACTTAATCACAAATTGACCTGATTCTCGTTGATATGCATAGGCTGGAACGGACCACTCTTTTTCCTGACCATTCATTTTTGTAAAAATGCCAACATATGAATCAGCCATTTTGCTACTACACCCTGCTACTGCAAGACTTGTTAATAATAAGATTAGTTTTTCGTTCATAGCATCCTCCGTTTAGGTACGTCGGAGCATATATTAAAGCAAAGAACATAATTAACTGCTTAGGTAACATAAGATTGCGCTTTTTGCCTAACGCCCTGTTAAGGTGTGAGCAACGCAATACCTAAGCTTCCGCATACCACCTTAACCACTAAAACCAACGCATAGTGAAAATGCCACGCGTTGGGAATCTGCCTTAAACGCTTTGTTAGGTATACTTTGGTTAAGAGTTAGCCTTAACCTCTTCTTGACGCTTTAGCGATGCTTTAGATTCTTGGGGTTTGATTACAGTAGATAGGAATATATCCTTGTAGATTCCTTTCACTGAAGCTGCCGTCACGGCAAAACCAGCGATTAATATATATAGATCAATTTCGTTTAGTAGTTTTTTAGCCTCATCATTAAAAGTTCCTAGAATAAGCAAAACTCCGCATATGATACCACTGGATTGAAGTATTGCGTTTACCATTACAGCCTGATTGAACTCGCGTTTCGCTCTGTGGCACCTGTATGTATATATTAAGATCAAGAAAGCTCCCAATATAGCAGATGGAATATATATGGCTTTATCCATTTTTATCCCCTTTCGCCACTGAGTCTCCAATTAAGCCCCCTAGAATGCCACCTATAATAGCACCAAATGGTCCTCCAATTGACGCTCCAAATATAGCTCCTCCAGCAGCCGCTCCCATAACCCTAGAGCTATCGTGTGCTGGTGTGTGATATACCTCATAATCAGCCTCGAGTTCTTCAACTCCACTCGACTCTTCAGATGAGTAGTTGATAATACCTGTGGGGTATTCCCAAACCTTCATCTCTATCTCATAGTTGGAACCACAGTTATGACATTCTTCAGAGATTATTGCAGTGTATTCATTCTCATCGCCCATCTGTCTACTTGAACCACCAGTAGCTTCAAACGAAGTAACTTCTTCTTCGTGCAACTCCCCACACTTTGAGCAGCGAAATTTCGCTTTACCCACTATTCCATCACTCATAATTCAAAATATCCTCCTGTATACCTAACGCCGCATTAAGGTGTGAGCAACGCTGCCACGAAACTTAACCATACCACCGTAAACACGAAACCCAACGATGGAATGAAAAATGCCACGCGTTGGGAATCACTCTTAAATGCTTTGTTATGTGCGTACTAAAGACATGGGTATAAACCTAATTCCGTTGAACTCGGCTTCTTCACCTGTTGCTATGAAACCATTGCGATTGTAGAACTCAACAGCATTCACCGATGAACGCAGGCTAACTTCACGAGCGTCTGTCTGATTGAGCAGATGATTCAATAAAGCACAACCTAAACCTGAACCTTGCTGTGAATTAGCAACAAATAAATGTGTTAGATAATTCCCATCACGTAAAGCAGCAAAACCAAGGACTTCCCCACCTGATACGGCCTTAACAGATGAAAAATTCTCATGGTCAAAAGTTGTCACTAGGTCAGGTAAAACTCTGTCCTTATACTCTTGCTTTCCCTGTTCATTAAACAATGGAAGCACATCCTTGTCTGAGACCTCTGACACAAGCCTTGTCACTGCCTCTAAGTCCGATTTTAGGACCTTCTGAATTTCCATATTCCCTCCAAGCACATAACGCCGCGTTAAGGTGTGAGCAACGCAATGCAAAAGCTACCGCATTGCACCGTAAACACAAAGCTCACTGCAAACCAAAACCGCCACGCGTTGCGAGTCACTCTTAAACGCCTTGTTATACGCTTACACCAATGCAACGATTTTAAGCCAAGCCCAACTTTGAATACATGAAACTTTATGTGTATTAAAACGTTTTTGTGAGACTAAGACATTCAGCGCTTTTTGATTGAAGCGCACCGAAACAGGTAAAGCCAAAGAAAACGGCCTTTCCGCAAGTGGATTGATTTTTAGAAAGGTAGACTCACAGAGCGGAATTTCAGCGACAACGATAGCTTCAACTTACCCCGCTTTAACAGCGAAGAAATCGAACAACGCATTCGAAATGCTAACGAGAAAAACAGAACCATTTACACTGAAGATCCACATCGCGTATAACGCTTATTAGACGGCAAAGTGCCGTTTTTCCTGACAACTCTTTGCCTGTTTAGTTTTTCTAATATACACCAAGTAGCTCTCAAGCCTATGTATAACAATGACTATTTGTATCATTCTTTAGATGTGAATCAGAAAAGAATGCACTTTGCCTGTTATCTATTACTGAAAGTCGACACCATGATAACTGTATATAAAAACAGTAATGAGGCACTATATGAAATCTCCTTTTTTAACTTATATCCACGAGTTTATGGCTAGCCGCCACTATGCGAATAAAACGATCAAATCGTATTTATATTGGATTGTAAAATATATCTATTTTCACCATAAATCACACCCTAACACCTTGTCTGATAAAGATGTCGAAGAATTTTTAACCCACCTTGCGGTCAATGAAAACGTAGCGGTAAAAACCCAAGCAGTTGCACTCAATGCACTTAATTTTTTATACAAAGAAATTATCGGTGCTCCCCTTTCCCTAAATATGAATTTTAAACGTTCAAATAGGGACAAAGCCTTACCTGTTGTCTTAACACGAAGTGAAATAAAACAATTTATGCAACATGTACATCCGCGCTATGAATTAGCCATTAAATTACTTTATGGTTCAGGGTTAAGATTAATGGAATGCATTCGGTTACGAAATCATGATATCGATTTGGACTATGGTGCAATTCGCATTTGGCAAGGTAAAGGGAATAAAAACCGCATTGTGACATTGGCAAAAGAACTTTACCCATTAATACAAACTCAACAAAATATAAGCCATAAATTCTATTCACTTGATATACAGCATCATGACTATAGCGGCGTGTATTTACCTAATGCTCTTATAAAGAAATACCCGTTAGCCTCAAAAGAATTTAATTGGCACTATTTATTTCCATCTCATACCACATCAACAACTCAGAAAAATGGCACGTTTTCACGTCACCATATTAATGAAAGTTCTTTGCAACGAGCAGTTAAACTAACCGCACGTAAAGCTGGTATTAATAAAAAAGTGACCTGCCATACCTTGCGTCACTGTTTTGCCACTCACTTGCTCGAATCCGGCGCAGATATTAGAACGGTTCAAGAACAATTGGGGCATTCTGATGTCAAAACCACACAAATTTATACTCATGTGGTTGAACGTGGAGCAAGTGGAGTAATGAGTCCATTATCGCTGATTGGTTAAATGTCGTTATTTCAAATAGAACTGATAGAAACAACAAAGCCTCTAATAAACTAATATAAATTAGAGGCTTTTTTATTTTTAACGGTAGCGAATCCAATAGCTCTTAACGCAATAGATTAAGAGGTTAAGATTCGCCTTACCGTCTCTAAGTCTTCAGGCGTATCCACCCCAGCGGCTGGGGCTTCTTTGGCTAATGCAACATGGATTTTTTCACCATACCAAAGTACGCGTAACTGCTCTAGTGATTCAATTTGCTCTAATGCGCTTGGCTGCCAGTTAATATACGTATTAATGAATCCGGCACGGTAAGCATAAATACCAATGTGGCGCATCAAGGGCTGGCGAATCGTTTTGTCTTCTTTTGCCCAAGCATCACGATCCCATGGAATCGAAGCTCTGCTAAAGTAGAGTGCATAACCTTGCTCATCGGTCACTACTTTTACGGCATTCGGATTAAACACTTCTTGGGGCTCACCAATGCTCACGCCAAGCGTTGCCATAGGAGCTACGCTGTTAGCTAAATTCTCTGCCACTTGCTTGATAATTGAAGGCGGTATTAGCGGTTCATCACCTTGCACATTAACGATAATATGATCGTCGGCAATACCCATCTTTTCGACGACTTCGGCTAAGCGCTCTGTACCTGATTGATGATCCGGTGACGTCATACACACTTCACCGCCAAAGCCTTTTACCACCGCTTCAATGCGAGCATCATCGGTGGCGACAATCACACGTTCTGCACCGGCTTGGATAGCTTGATCATGTACCCATTGCACCATAGGTTTACCGGCAATATCCGCAAGAGGCTTACCTGGCAAGCGTGAGGATTGATAACGCGATGGAATAACAACGGTAAACGACATTAGCGCCCCTCATCCATCGACATTTTACGTGCTTCCACTTCTAGCATCACAGGGATACCTTCTTTGATTGGGTACGCTAAACGGTCGAACTTACAAATCAGTTCTTGTTGGTCGTTATCCAGTACTACTTTACCTTTGCATACAGGACAAGCCACGATTTCAAGTAGACGATGATCCATATTGACTATTAACCTCTGTGATTTTTTTAATAATATTCTGTTTATCTTGCGATGAGATTTGCGCAGAAACCGGTAAGTACCACCAGTTATCTTCAGCAAATTGGTAACATTTGACAGCGTCTTTCTCTGTCATAATAAGATGTTGGCCTTGAGCCGCAAGTTGTTGTAATTCTGCTTGTTCAAACGCTTGGTGATCAGCAAATGCTTGAGTTTTTATGACATCTGCACCCAAGGTTTCTAATGTTTTAAAAAAGCGTGGTGGATGTCCTATACCCGCAAAAGCGACAAGTTGAGAAAGTGTACTTACCGACACTTTTTCGCCTGTTTTTAAATTAATCGCTTCGCTTGGCTCTAATGTCATCGCAATTTCATTATGATGCGCATTACCGCCATTGGTGATCAGAAAATCCACTTCATCTAAACGCTCTAGGCCTTCGCGCAATGGGCCAAATGGGATGTAATGCTGATTACCAAAACGACGCTGACCATCAATCACCACAAATTCAATATCACGTTCTAGAGCATAATGTTGCAAACCATCATCGGTGATGATCACATCCACGTCATGTTTTAATAGCGCTTTAACTGCTTGACTGCGCACAGGGTCAACCGCCACTGGTGCACCAGTTCTGCGTTTTATTAAAGCAGGCTCATCGCCTGATTGTGCGCTCGGAGTATCCAGTTCGACCAATAACGGATAGTGTCCAGCTTTACCACCGTAACCACGAGAAACGACTCCCGGCTTCATGCCAAGAGATTGTAGGGTTTCCACTAACCAAATTACGACAGGGGTTTTGCCATTACCACCAGCGGTAATATTACCCACCACAATAACCGGTACTGGCGCGCGATAACTAGCCTTGTTACCTGAAGCATAGGCTTTACGTCGTTGAACACTAATCCATTTAAACAGTAAGCTCAGCGGCCATAAAACTGGAGCCAATAGCCAACCAAGTGGGTGACGGTGAAACCAAATTTTTTCAACCATCACCTTACCCTACTGAGTTAACGTTTTGAGTATGAATACAAAAATGCATTATTCACCAAATTGAATACGGTGAAGCTGAGCATAAGCACCATCTTTTTCAATTAAAGAGGCATGGTTGCCGCGCTCGACAATTTCACCTTCATCAACAACCAAGATTTCATCGGCATTTTCAATAGTCGATAAACGGTGTGCAATCACGATCACGGTTTTGTTCTTTTGTAGTTCATCTAGTGCGGCTTGGATTGCACGCTCTGATTCAGTATCTAACGCAGACGTTGCCTCATCCAAAATTAATACAGGTGCATCACGTAGCAAGGCACGAGCAATTGCTAAACGCTGACGTTGACCACCAGATAGATTAACGCCATTTTCACCTATCATGGTGTCGAAACCATCATCCATATTTTCAATAAAATCGGTCGCATAGGCTAAATCGGCTGCACGTTTAATTTGCTCGAAGCTATAACGCTCGGTCGCTGCATAGGCAATATTATTGGCAATGGTATCGTTAAACAGGTGCACGTTTTGCGACACGATAGCAAAGTGGGTACGCAGATTCGATAAGGTATATTCACGAATATCATTGTTGTCTAAGTGGATCTCACCAGAATCGATATCGTAAAAACGTGTGAATAAGTTCGCAATGGTACTTTTTCCTGAACCAGAACGCCCTACTAATGCCACGGTTTTACCTGCAGGTACATCAAAGGACACATTGCGTAAAGCTGGTGCATCTTTGGTTGGGTAAGTAAAAGTAACATCTTTCACCGCAAGGTTACCCTTCACTTTTTCAACTTCTTTATCGCCAGTATCAATTTCTGACGGCAATTCAATAATGCCAAATAATGTCTGACAGGCAGCCATACCCTTTTGGAAATCAGACGTTACATTAGTCAGTGATTTTAACGGTTTCATCATGGCGAACATCGCTGAGAAGATCACCGTAAAAGTACCCGGAGTAAGTTGGTCTTTAATCGAATCAATGCTCGCTAAGTACAACACCACCACTAAAGCAGTAGAAGCAATCAGTTGAACGATTGGGTTGGCAGCGGCTTGAGCCGATACCATTTTCATCGATTGTTGACGCATTTTATTGCTCACTGAATCAAAACGTTTTTTCTCAACATTTTGACCTCCGTAACTTAATACGACTTTATGCCCTTTTAGCATTTGTTCTGCTGATGAAGTTACGTTACCCATCATATCTTGCATATTTTTACTGATACGACGAAAACGCTTTGATACCACACGGATCGCAATCGCCACTACAGGGGCAACGGCAATAAGCACGAGAGAAAGCTGCCAGCTGTTATAAAACATCAAGAATAACAAGCCTATGATGCTCGCCCCTTCACGCACAATGCTGACTAATGCTTTACTGGTGGCCGCGGCAACTTGTTCTGAATCATAGGTAATGCGTGATAACAGTGAACCAGCAGATTCTTTATCAAAGTAGCTCACTGGCATCTGCATAAAATGGTTAAACAACTTTCGGCGCATTTCCATCACTACATTGCCCGATACCCAGCTCAAGCAATAAGTAGAAATAAAGCCACTTAAACCACGTACTACCATCATGCCTAGAACAATAAAAGGGAGGACTTTTAAGAAATTTGAATCGGTGCTACCAAAACCTTCATCCAACAGTGGTTTTAATAGTGACACCATATAAGTATCACTGGCGGCATTAATGATTAAAGCAATTGTGGCCACAAATAAACCCGCTTTATAAACGCTGATCATTGGCCATAATTTTTTAAAGGTCTGAAATGTGGTTTCGTCTTTTTCTGACGCCATCTGATTTTCTGACACGATGTCTTTTGGTTGAGTCATATACACTTCATTTTGATTTAGACAATTCTATTCATTCTAACCCTTTACGCACAATCTGCCTATACCATGGCTGATATTGGTTTATCCTCTTTTGTTCAATTAACCAGCCATTGGTATAAATGGAAATCGTTATTTGTCCGCCATACGCCGTATCCATCCATTGAATGGCATTTTGTTGATAGCGCCTTTTTACATCTTGGCTAGGTAATCCCCATTGATTATTCAGCGCCAGTGAAGCAATCGCAACGCTCGGTTTTATAGATTCGACGAAGGAAGGAAACGAAGACGTTGCACTACCATGATGTGGCACGGTCATGACATCCACATCCGATAACTGGCTATCTCTTATTAATATAATTTCGGATATCGCATCTACATCCCCGGTGAGCAATAGATTAAATTGGCCATCAGAAACCTGAACCACGCATGAATGAGGATTATATGCCCGCTTAACTTGCTTGGGAGGCCAAACAACGTCGAAATTAAGTTGCTGCCATTGCCACTTTTGTCCCTTGATACAAGGTTGATAACCTTCTATATATTCACTACTGCGCTTCCATTGGGGAAATAATGTCGATTCAATATCAGCGCGACCACCAGCATGATCTAAATCGGTATGGCTTATCAGCAAACCAGACAACTGGTGTTCACCACTTTTATGCAGTAAAGGCACAATAATCGAATTGGCAATACTGCCGCCTTGCCAGCTTATTCCTGTATCATATAAAACGCTTTGCTGGTCTTTACGAATAAGCACTGCTAAACCTTGCCCTACATCTAATACCTGTACTTGCCATTCGGGTTTAGGTCGAGCTGGAAAGAATTGCCACAATAAGACAACCAACGCGGTAATATATAGCGTTGAATAAAAACGAAACCGCCAAGCAATCAGCGCAAAAGCAAAAAGTACGCTGACAAGGCTCCAATAATTCGATAATGCTAACCATGCACCTTCAACAAGTTGTAATAACCATAATATCGGCTGAAGAGTGAGATCTGCGAGTCTCCATATTTGTGCAAGCCAGCTGTCATTAATTAACCCAGTATCATTAATCAACCAACCTTGATGAAAAATAGCGGTCAGTATCAAGCATAAGAAAATCACCGGAACCACAATGAAACTTACCCAAGGAATCACCACTAAATTCACAACCGGTGAAATCCAACTGATGCCACCAAAAAAGGCTATACTTAAAAATGCTAGGCCAATAAATAACCCCAACTGGATGATCACCACTTGTCGCCAATTGAACTTAGTGCGCTGATGCTGAGATAAATAAAACCAAAGTGATAAGTAGATAATGACGATAGCGCCAAAAGATAACCAGAAGCTCACTTGCAAAATCGACATAGGCTGACTGGCGAGTATTAAGCTCAAGCTATACAACAGAACTTGCCAAACAGACCAATGAATACCGCTTGCCAACATAAATAAGACTAGGCTGCCCATAATCAAAGCACGCTGTGTTGGTAGTGCAAAACCGGCTAAATAGGCATAAAACAAAGCAACCGCAAAACTAATGATTAAGGGAATAAATCGAAATACAGAATATGAAGAATGCGTTATGCCACATATCAATGATTTAATAGCACAACCGACACTCCACCCTATCGCCATTGCTAGTCCGATATGTAGTCCCGAAATGGCTATTAGATGTGACAAACCAGAATCTCGTAACTGATGCCATTGTTGATCGGATATCAAGCCTCTATCACCAAAAGCTAATGCGATAATGAAAGCTTTTGAGTCAAACCCACTTAGGTAGGAAGTCGCTTTATCGTATAACCATAAACGCCAAGAATGACTTGTTTTGATTCGAAAATTCAAACTATCTTCTGGCTCAATAACCGCTTTACCATGCCACTGATTAGAGACATAATATTGTTCGCTATCAAAGCCTGCATCGTTTAATTGACCGATAATTGGTTTAACTTGAATTTGAAACTGCCAATACTCCCCAAGTTGCGGTTGATTCTCTTCTGGTAGAGCAAAAAATGCCTTTACGGTTGGTCGTGCGTATATCGGTAAATCAATATTATTAATACGCTGTATTGATAAGAGCATTTGTTGACCATGTACCGCTGACTGGACAAAGCTGATCACTTTAGCTTGGGTTGTGACTGAGTTACCTTGAGAAAATAAGGTTTCTGTCACATGGCGATAATGATTGCCATGAATAATCATGATAAAGCACCCAAGTAATAAACCTTGTGCTAAATAGCTAAATGTTTTGCAGTAGTTATTTTTCGCAACGAAAGCATCTTTTGTGAAGAAAAGAACAAGAAATAGTACTACAATCGGCATCACCCAATTGAGTGTCGGCATGGATGACCATAATGCACCACTAGCAATACCAAATATCAAACCGACCAGAATATAATTGCGATTAATATGAGCCACCATTTATGCCAAAGAAATTGATTAAACGCTTCATGCCAGACCATGAAAAAATCAAAAACCAAAAAGCTTTAAAGATTTTTGGTAGCGTTTTATATAATCCCAATTTGTGGTGTTTGAATAGACGCTCAGCAGCTGGAGCTTTTGCTGTTGGTTTATTTATTGCTTTTATTCCATTACCAAGCCAAATGATCATGGCTTCTGGTGCTGCTATTTTATGCGGTGTCAACCTACCCCTTTCGGTTGCTTTAGTTTGGATAAGTAATCCAATTACCATGCCATTTTTGTTCTATTTTGCTTATCACGTAGGCGCATGGCTCATGAAGACTCCTGAACAAGCTTTCCATTTTGAGCTAACTTGGAACTTCTTTATCGAACAAATTAACACCATTGGGCCACCGTTATTACTAGGCTGTTTGGTGTGTGGTGTCGTCCTTGCTATCCTCGGCTATTTCGGTATCCAGGGTTTATGGCGCTATTCTGTTGTTCGTAGCTGGCAGAAACGCCGTTTACGATAGCTTATCGAATAGATAATTCAGCTATTATCGCTACTCAAAATCCAGACAAATAAAAAAGTGCTATCAAGTTAGCGTTCTAAATGAACAAACTTGATAGCACTCTTTTTTTTGAGACAGGTTTAGGATGCGAGTTGCGGGTACGCTACGCGTCGAGTTGCAAGGACACTTCGTTCGAGAGCCGAGCAGCCAGAGAACATTGCAGTAAATAAGGTGGCGAGTAACGTGTTTCGTGTTGCGGCAAAGAATCGCGCTCTTACTCGCAACTCGAAGCGTAGCGCTCTCGAAACTCGCACCTCGCGAAGCGTCTATTTAGCACTTAGCACCGTGGCCGGATTCAACTTACTCGCTCTAGATGCTGGGTACCAAGTCGCTAATAAGCTCAACGTGATTGCGGTACCAGACACTAGTAATACATCCGGCCATGATACGAGCGAAGGTAGAAAGTCGATAAAGTAAATATCGCCCGATAAGAATTGATGACCCATGATGGCTTCTAATCCTTTAATCATCGGAGTGAGATTATACGCCACTAGTACACCAACCACGCTACCAATTACACTTCCTAGCACGCCAGACATCACGCCATACCAAACAAAAATACGTTTGATCAACCCATCACTTGCACCCATTGTGCGTAGAATAGCAATATCAGACGCTCGGTCTTTCACCGCCATCATCAAAGTAGACACGATATTAAAACTCGCTACTCCTATCACTAGCACCATCACTAAATACATAATAGTGCGTACCATTTGAATATCATGATGTAAAAAGCCGTACTTCTCTTTCCAACTTTTCAGATAGGCGTAAACAGGAATAGTTGCGCCAACTTCACGAATAATACGGTCAGCTTCAAAGACTGGCTCAACTTTTAAAGATACGCCGCTGACGCCTTTACCCATCTTCATGTAATCCTGGCCATCTTCTAGTGGAATCATCACTAAACCATGATCGATTTGACCACCTAAAGTTAAAAATCCAGCCACATGAACTCGTACTCGTTTCGGCGCACTCAGTTGTATCTGACCATTTGAAGCAGCTGGTGGAATTAATATGGTAATTGAATCGCCGACTTTCACATTAAGTTTGTCAGCAACTCCTTTACCTAATACGATTTGATTTTGGCCTGCTCTAAAGTTTTGCCATGCTTGTTTATCAACAAATTTAGAAAGGCTTGATACCGCACGTTCATAATCTGGGTCGACGGCACGTACCTCTACCGCTTTAAGTTTGCTGCCGCGCTCTAACAATGCGGTAAAACGGACATAAGGCGCAACCGCTTTCACTTGTTTATTTTTATTCGCAATTGAAGCAATTTGTTGCCAATCTTGAATCGGCTCTCTTACGCCTTCAATTTCCGCTTGTGGAATGACTGATAACACGCGATTTTCTAATTCACGCTCAAAACCATTCATCGCCGATAGGCCAATAATAATCACCGCCACGCCCACCGCAATACCAATGGTAGAAGAGAGCGAAATAAATGAAACTAGCTTATTACGTTCTTTGGCGCGGCTAAATTTAGAACCAATAAATAACGATAAAAACATAATTATTCACCCGATTCTTGTACGGTATGCTCAGGTTTTAGGGTATTTTCGTTCCAATCAAGTACACCGTCTTGCATGGTATATTGCTTATCCATTTTTAAAGCCAGTTGATTATCATGTGTTACCACTAGAAACGCCGTACCAAAATCACGATTAAGTTGACGCATCAAATCATAGATCTCTAATGCGGTTTTTTGATCAAGATTACCCGTAGGTTCATCGGCCAACACAAGATCTGGCTCATTCACTAACGCGCGAGCAATTGCCACACGTTGTCTTTCACCACCCGACAGTTCCGATGGGCGGTGATCTAAACGATGACCTAATCCCACTTTTTCTAATACCGATTGCGCTTTTTGTTTTGCTACATCAGCTTTCTGCTTACCAATCAATAATGGCATGGCTACATTTTCTAAGGCAGTAAAATCCGCCAACAAATGATGGAATTGATACACAAAACCAATATGTTGATTACGCAGTTTTGCTTGTTTATTTCCAGATAGACGTAATAAAGATTGACCGAGTACCGTCACGTCACCATCACTAGCATCATCTAGTGCACCCAGAATATGCAGTAAGGTACTTTTACCTGAACCTGAAGAACCAACAATGGCTAAGAAATCACCTTTATTGATAGATAAACTCACCCCTTTCAACACTTCAGTTTCTAGGTTTCCTTCTTGGTAAGTCTTACTTATATTTTGACAGCTTAATAAAGGGTTCATAATGTATTGCCTTGTAACCACAAAACCACGTAAATCATCGCAGTCTTTGAAAAATAGTTATTCATAACGAAGCGCTTCTGCAGGTTTCACCGAAGCCGCTCGATAAGATGGAAATAGCGTTGCCAGTAGACTTAATCCAATCGCAAGGATAATCACTACCACGATCTGAACAGGTTCAATCACCACCGGCAGTTCAGTGCCCGGTGCAAATAAAGACAAGCTCAAAGCACTCATCACATTATTTAAATTAGCGGCTAGTAATGTGCCTAGTAATCCACCGACTAATGCACCAATCACACCACTACTTGCGCCTTGCACCATAAAGATCGCTAATATCTGATGATTCGACATACCTTGAGTCTTCAAGATGGCAACTTCAGATTGTTTCTCCATCACCACCATGATTAGCGCTGAAATAATATTAAACGCCGCCACGGCAATAATTAGACCAAGCATCAAGCCCATCATATTCTTTTCCATCCGTACGGCTTGGAATAGCTCACCTCGCTGCTCCCGCCAGTCAGACCAAAACCATTTTTCAGGTAATAAATTATTATTGCTTGCTTGTTGTGACAAATCAGCCACCACAAATGGGTCATCGAAAAACAATCGCCAACCTGAAATATGTTTACTTGAATAACGGAGTAATCGCCCAGCATCTTCGATATTAGTCACCATCAACATGCCATCAACATCAGAACCAGTATTAAAGATGCCCGCCACGGTGAAATTACGTTGACTAGGAATACGCCCTAGCGGAGTAAACTGGCTCGCGTTAGTCACCATTAATCGTACTTTAGAGCCGACATTAACATTTAATGTTCGGGCTAAAGTGTGACCTAAAAAAACATGGTAACTTCCAGGTGTCAATTGTGACACTTTCCCCATCATCATACGTTTGGCGATAGGATCTTGCTCTCTTGGTTCAATGCCGACCATTAAACCTGCACTTAACTTAGTGGGACTTTGAATAATCGCTTCACTGCGCACAATGGGAGAAATATCTTCAACATGGGGAATTGTATTTAAAAAAGCAGGTGGTGTATCTGATATTAGGGTTTTATCGTCAGCTTGAGAGATGACCGCTTGAGGAAGCACGCCGAGAATTTTTTGCTTTAATTGCCCTTCAAAGCCATTCATCACAGATAATACAGTCACGAGAGATAGTACGCCGATAGAAATACCAGCAGTCGACATATACGAGACAAATCGGCTGAATTTATCGCCTGATCGACCTTTCAAATACCGCAAACCAATATAGGCCGCAACTGGGTGAAACATTCCAATAATCCCTGAATAAAATAATGAAACCGGAGCATATACCCAAGTAACTTCGCGGTGCAAGTTTCAGCAAAAATAAAACATACTTCTGACGAATGAGGGTGATAAATTGATAAAAAAACAACAATTGTGCACATTCCCTTGATTAGTTTGCCTACATGACGATAATCAAACCACTCAAAGTGCTACAACTAGCGCAACATTCAATTTATAAAAGCCTAATCGAATTATGTCTGAATTATCATCCACGTCAGCGTCTTCTCTTTTGCAACTGCCACTGCCAACTAAAGCCGGTGACAAAAAGCACATAGGCCAATTAGTCGGTGGCTCATTAGCACTATCTATTGCAGAGTTTACCGAACAACATTCAGGGGTAACCTTACTTGCTGTACCTGATCCGCAAATCGCGATAAAGCTACAGCATGAAGTCAGCCAATTCACTGGTCATTCAGTGTCTTTATTCCCTGATTGGGAAACGTTGCCGTATGATAACTTTTCTCCGCATCAAGATATTATCTCAGACCGTATCGCACAGCTATATCAGTTACCAACACAGCAAAACGGCTTAATCATCATTCCAATCAGTACGCTATTGCAGCGTCAATCACCAAAAGACTACTTACTCAAAACCACATTGATGGTCAAAAGTGGTGACCTTTATTCACTTGATAAACTGCGTATGCAACTGGAAAGTTCTGGTTACCGTCATGTCGATCAAGTGTTTGGACCGGGTGAATATGCCAGCCGTGGTTCGATTATCGACCTTTTCCCAATGGGCTGTGATAATCCATATCGTATTGACTTTTTTGATGATGAAATTGATAGCATTCGTACGTTTGATGCTGAAACTCAACGCACTATCGAAGATATAAAAGAAATCCGCCTACTACCTGCTCATGAATTCCCAACTACCGAAGCAGCGATAGAAGATTTCCGCATTCGCTGGCGTCAACGTTTTGAAGCACGGCGTGAGCCAGAATCCGTTTACATGCAAGTTTCCAAAGGCACTTGGCCTGCTGGTATTGAATACTGGCAACCATTGTTTTTTGAGCATACCGATACCCTATTCGACTACCTACCAGAGAGCACCTTGCTACTGACGCTTGGTGAACTAGAAAAAAGTATTGATATCTTCTTAACCGATGCTGAACATCGCTTTGAACAACGCAAAGTCGACCCACTACGCCCATTACTTGAGCCACACGAATTATGGCTAAAGAAAGATGAGCTATTTAGCTACTTCAAAGGCATGCCTCAAGCGACCTTATCGATTGAAGCGGTAGAAGATAAAGCCGGACGTAAAAACGCCTCTGTTAGCCTTCTGCCTAATTTACATGCCCAGCATCAACTGAAAGAACCTCTTGCCGCACTGCGTCAATACCTTGAGCAATATTTGGCGGACCACCCACAAGGTAAGGTTATCTTTTCGGTAGAATCTGAAGGTCGCCGTGAAGCCTTAAATGAGCTATTAAACCCAATAAAAGTAAAACCGAAAGAATGCGACAGTCTCGCCCAAGCTTTAGCTTCTAAGCACAAGTACTCTCTAGTACTCGGCTCAACCGAACACGGTTTTGTTCATCACTCCCCTGACTTTGCCTTTATCTGTGAAAGTGATGTGCTTGGTGACAGAGTGATCCAACGTCGCAAAAAAGATCGAAAAGCGGTCAATAGCGATACCGTAATTCGCCATCTTGCGGAATTAAAACCCGGCCAACCTGTGGTGCATTTAGATCATGGTATTGGTCGCTATATCGGTTTACAAACCTTAGAAGCTGGTGGGTTGACCACAGAATACGTCACCCTTGAATACTTAAATAATGCAAAATTGTATGTGCCAGTTTCATCACTGAACTTAATCAGCCGTTACTCAGGTGGTGCAGAAGAAACCGCACCATTACATAAACTGGGTAGTGATGCGTGGAATAAAGCTCGTCAACGTGCGGCAGAAAAAGTCCGTGATGTGGCCGCTGAGCTCCTAGATGTTTACGCCAAACGTGAAATCAAAAAAGGCTTTAAGTTCATTCACGATAAAGAACAATACGCGCACTTTAAAGCGACTTTCCCGTTTGAAGAAACTGATGACCAGTCTATGGCTATTAACGCAGTTCTCTCCGATATGTGCCAAGCAAAGGCAATGGATAGATTAGTCTGTGGTGATGTTGGCTTTGGTAAAACTGAAGTGGCTATGCGCGCGACATTCCTTGCGGTCGATAACAGCAAGCAAGTTGCGGTACTAGTACCAACAACCCTCCTCGCTCAACAACATTTTGAAAACTTCCGTGATCGTTTCGCCAATCTACCGGTACGAGTTGAGGTGCTATCACGCTTTAAATCGGCTAAAGAGCAAAAACAAATTCTAAATGATATCACCGAAGGTAAAGTCGATATTATTATCGGTACCCATAAGCTGCTGCAAGATGATATTAAATTCCGCGATCTCGGTTTATTGATCGTCGATGAAGAACACCGCTTTGGGGTACGTCAAAAAGAAAAAGTCAAAGCGATGCGCGCCGATGTGGATATTCTTACTCTCACCGCGACACCGATCCCCCGAACTTTAAACATGGCAATGAGTGGTATGCGTGATCTATCGATTATTGCCACACCACCAGCGCGACGTTTGGCTATCAAAACCTTTGTCCGTCAAAGTGAAGACAGTGTGATTCGCGAAGCGGTACTACGTGAAATCATGCGCGGTGGCCAAGTCTATTTCTTACATAATAATGTTGAAACCATTGAAAAAGTTGCCGAAGGTTTAACCAAGTTGATTCCAGAAGCTCGCGTGATCACCGCCCACGGACAAATGCGCGAACGTGAGCTTGAAGGCATTATGAATGACTTCTACCACCAACGTTTTAACTTGCTTGTTTGTACCACCATTATCGAAACCGGTATCGATGTACCAACCGCCAATACCATTATTATGGATCGTGCTGATAAACTCGGTTTAGCACAGCTTCACCAATTGCGTGGTCGTGTTGGTCGCTCACATCACCAAGCCTATGCTTATTTATTAACACCACATCCAAAAGCGTTAAGTAAAGATGCGGTAAAACGTTTGGATGCGATTGCCTCACTCGAAGACCTAGGTGCAGGCTTTACACTGGCAACTCACGATCTAGAAATTCGTGGGGCTGGTGAATTATTAGGTGATGATCAAAGTGGACAAATTCAGTCTGTCGGTTTCTCGCTATATATGGAGATGCTAGAACAAGCAGTCAATGCGTTAAAAGAAGGCAAAGAATTGTCATTAGACGAACTTTTACGTGAACAAACTGAAGTAGAATTACGCTTACCAGCATTACTGCCAGATGACTACATTCCAGACATCAATACTCGTTTATCCATGTATAAGCGTATTGCCAGTGTGAATAGTGAGTCGGAATTAGCAGAAATGAAAGTGGAGCTGATTGATCGCTTTGGCAGCTTACCCGATGCTGCGAAAAACTTATTAGTGATCAGTGAAATGAAACTTCAAGCTGCTAGAATACAAGCGAAAAAAATTGAAGCACATGACAAAGGCGGTTTTATTGAGTTTTCACCAAATGCAGACATAAACCCTGCATTCTTGGTACAATTACTACAATCATCACCGAAAAAATTTGCAATGGAAGGGCCCACTAAGTTCAAGTTTACTGTACCATTAACAGATAGACGGGAACGAGTCAGATTCATTAACGATTTACTGATCGACTTTCAGAAAAATCGTTTACCAAAAGTTGGCTAAGCGCTAGACAATTTAGCAATAACCACACAATTTATTATATTAGCTAAGGTACTATCTACATTAGAAGTCTAAAGCAGAAGTACCTTTGATTACGGAGTAACAATGAAAAAACTGATTATATTCCTATTGGTTTTTGTTTCATTACCAACATTTGCACGATCTTTTTCTATCGAAATGATCATTTTTAAGCGTAATGTGGAGCCATCACAAATTAATGAATCTTGGCCACAAGACCTTGAGCCGATTAGTTTTGAACGCGCATTTTCATACCGTGATAGCAACCTAATGTCGCAGCATAGAGCGGGTCTACTTCCAAGTGGTTATTACAATCTAAACAGACAATATCAAGCATTAGAACGTCACGCTGGGTTTAAACCATTAGTTCACGTGGCTTGGTCTCAAAATGATCGTGGTGAAAGTACATCCCCCATCTTCCACATTCAAGCGGGAGAAGATTTTTCGGATAAATTTGCCCCTGATGGACGCTCTCTTAAAGAAATCGCGAAAGACGGCACACCGACTTCCATTGAAAAAGAGCCTCTATATGAGCTAGATGGTACAGTTCAGGTTTATGTACAACACTACCTATACTTGAAAACCAATCTAGACTTACGCATCCCTGGACAAAATGAAGTCGTATTACAAGACTCCGTTATTGACCCATCAAATGAAGATAACGATGAAGATGTTCAAGTGGGTAACCTAGAACCCGTTAAACCAAAAGTTGAAGTTCAAGACTTTTTGAATAGCTACCGTATGCAGCAAAAACGAAAAATTAGAAGTGGTGAAGTACACTACTTAGATAATCCATTCTTAGGTGTGATTATCAATATCCGTAAGCTGTAATAGTGTTCTAAAATAGAATAATTCTGAATCAAGAGGCCATCATGGCCTCTTTTTAATTGCATCAATACAGGTGAACGATGACCCCAGATCATACTTTACTGACCGATAGGCTAAAATTGCGCATGATTCATGCTGATGAAAGTGAACGCTTTGCGGATGCAATTCAATCATCCCCTTCTCTCTACCCATGGCTTGATTGGTGTCATTCAGCATTTACCGTTGAAGAAGCGATGGACTTTCTCATGCACACTCGCTTAAATTGGCTCAAAAATAATGCCTACGGATTTGGTATCTACCATCAACAAACCAATGATTTTATTGGGATGGTGGCATTAACCGACTTATCACCTAGTTTCAATATGGGGACGATTGGTTACTGGGTATGTGACCAACACCAATCCAATGGCTACGCCAAAGAAGCCCTACAAGCCCTTATTAACTTTTGCTTCACACAATTACATCTCACTCGTCTTGAATGCATCTGTGCCCCTAACAATGCGCTTAGTCATCATATTGCACTCAGTTGCGGAGCAGAAAAGGAAGGACTGGCTCGTAATCGCTATTTATTCGATGGCAAACCTAAAGATGGGATCGTATTTTCATTTATACCCAAGTAATACCAATTCCAATAAATAACTGATCTTCTTAGCTTGTTAAAAAACTCATTGAAATATTTAATAAATACAAAAAAGCCCATCACAACGATGGGCTTTCATTTTTTAGATTCAATTATTAAGTAACGATGACTCTTAGTGTAACTTTAAGTTTGGACGCAATACTCGGTTAATTCGCCCTACCAGCATCATTAAACCGGTTTTAAAGCAGCCGTGTAAGGCAACTAGGTGCATACGATAAAGTGAAATGTACACTACTCGTGCAATACGCCCTTCAATCATCATAGAACCTTTGGTTAAGTTACCCATTAAGCTACCTACGGTAGAAAAGCGACTTAGTGACACTAGTGAACCATGATCTTTATAAGTATATGGTTTTAATGCGTGTTCATTGATTTGCGCCACAATATTACGATAAGCCAGACTTGCCATTTGGTGTGCTGCTTGGGCACGAGGCGGAACAAAAGAACCATCTTTTTGCTGGCAAGAGGCTAAATCACCAATCACATAAATCTCATCATCACGTGTTGATTGTAGCGTATCTTTCACAACTAATTGGTTAATGCGATTTGTTTCTAAACCTGCAATATCTTTCATGAAATCAGGGGCTTTTATACCCGCCGCCCACACCATGAGTTGCGCGGGGATACGCTCACCGTCTTTGGTTATTAAACCTTGCTCGTCCGCTTGTGTCACCATAGTAGCTGTACGAACATTTACGCCTAACTTAGTTAATTCATTGTGTGCTGCTGATGAAATTCTTGGCGGCAACGCAGGTAAAATACGCTCTCCTGCTTCAACTAGGCTCACATTCAGTTTGCTTGAATCTAAATCTTCAAAACCGTATGTGTGCAGTTCTTTAATTGCATTGTGTAACTCAGCTGAAAGCTCAACGCCTGTTGCGCCACCACCCACAATCGCAATATCCACTTTACCTTCACCGTGTTTTGCATGAAGCTTTAAAAACAAGTTATTCATTTCTTTACGGAAACGGTGCGCTTGCTCTGGGCTATCTAAAAAGATGCAGTTTTCTTTCACGCCAGGGGTATTAAAGTCATTTGATTTAGAGCCAATCGCCAATACGAGAATATCGTATTCAATTTCACGACTTGGAATCAGCAGTTCATTGCTTTCATCTTTAATTTCACTTAATGAGATAACCTTACGCTCACGGTCAATTCCATCTAAGCTGCCCATTTGAAAATCAAAATGATGATTTTTGGCATGAGCACGATAACTTAATGCATCAACACCTTCATCTAACGAACCGGTTGCCACCTCATGTAACAATGGTTTCCATAAGTGACTTGCGTTACGATCGACTAACGTAACACTCGCACGTCTTTTACGGCCTAATGTTCGGCCCAATTTTGTGGCAAGCTCTAAGCCACCAGCACCACCGCCTACTACAACGATTCGCGTCATCTGACACTCCTAAATATATAAAGATAAAATTGATTCAGCTCGGCTCATACCCAGCTGATAGATTCTTCATGCTTTTCGATACGATGAGGTTAGCTTGTGTGCGAAACCTAAAAGGGTCATCTTTGAGAGATGAAAAAAGTTGTATGTATCGGTGAGATCAAATTGTGAAGTAAAGGTCATTTTTCATTCTATTTATTGGGAAAATTTGATCTAGCTCATTATATCCAGACCTAAAGTAGGATCAATAGAAAGTAACAATTAATAAAAAAGAGCCAATGATTGGCTCTTCTTTATAGTTACAAATTGTGAATTGCTAATGAATTATGCCAATTTGAAAGCTTTTATTGTTTGCAGATGTTGAGAGATTTTCTTAAATTTATGCGCTTCAGATTCATCCCATACCACCTTGTAATATGGTGACAATGCTTCATAACTATCTTGATTATCTCTGATCTCATCATTGCTAGATAAAAACACAAGGCAATTCTCTTTATTCTGATCTCGATAATCTTTAATGCATTTAGTCGCAATATCAGCATACTCTTCGGGACGATCAATACGACCTTGCATGTTGTCTTCTGGATGCAGATTAGGATTGAAAATAGCTTGTTTAATCCCACATAAGAAACCAATACGTTCTGACCAATAACCACCGAGGCCAACACCACAAATAAGCGGTGACGGATCATCGCTTTGTTCAACAACTTTAGTCACTTCTTTTAGAAGGTGTTGCATATCATGCTTAGGGTGAAGTGTACTGTAATTAATAAAACGAACATCTTCATCGATGAATTGAAGTTGTAATACTTTTTCGTGATTCCCTGGGCTTGTGCTATCAAAGCCGTGTAAATAAATGATCATTGAACCATCCTCAGTTCTCGTTCGATAGTGTATACCCAAGTGGCTTCAAAGTGCAGAATTCAGAGCTATCATCTTGAAGCCACCTGGGTATAATCTACCATGAATACTATGGTTTTAAAGTCTTGTTTCTACGATTATTAATGACGATATTAAGAAAAGTGACCTATGTTCGCTCTTCCGACTAGAATCATCACTATTCAGGCAAGTCTAATTGCCGGGTTAACACTTCAATCGCCTGCTTATCTGATGTGCGTTGATGCAAAGAAAAGTTAACTTGATGCCACAACAACGCCATAAAGCGTAAGTATGGTAGCCACTCTTCTACAATAGCAATGAACTGTGCCTTATCGATATCTAAGCCTCTAAGCTCTAGATAACACTCAACACTTTCTTT
The DNA here is from genome assembly GCF_030161215.1 of Vibrio algivorus. Taxonomy (NCBI): domain Bacteria; kingdom Pseudomonadati; phylum Pseudomonadota; class Gammaproteobacteria; order Vibrionales; family Vibrionaceae; genus Vibrio; species Vibrio algivorus. The sequence goes on along the minus strand of NZ_BSPV01000004.1, from coordinate 161,676 downwards.
AACATTAAGTTGCTCGGCTAATATCGTCGTCGCTAAATCCACAACAGGACTAGAAATCGCTGCATATTCCCAGTCAATCACTACCAAGTCTAAATTTGCTTTTTGAATAATATTATAGCTACCTAAATCAAAGTGGCAGAGACAAGGTGCTAAAATCGATTCTGTTCGATTTCTTAATTCATCATATTGCTGATAAAAAGCTTCAAACCATTGCTGATAGCGAGTTGTTTGCTGCTGACTAGGTAATGATTGCCAATAGTTTTGAATACAGGATTGATAATCAAAAATAGGTAAAGAATGAGTTTGAGGAAGAGGATATTGATGCAGAGAAACTAGACACTTCACCACTAAAGTAGACAGCTGTTCACTATGCTGTCCCATTAAAGTCAAGCCATCCACCCACTCAACCAATAGGCCTTGTGGTAATAATGCTTGAACGCTCGGTGATAAAGCAAAACCTTCGAGTATATTGAGGACTTCGAATTCATTAGAGCGGTTAATAGAAAAGGACTGGGTAGAAACAGAATGTGGCCGCCACACATAGTGACGACCACATGAGGTAGTGATTTTCCAACATTGATTGGTTAATCCACCTTGTAATGGCTGAATATCAGAAATACTCTCAGGCCACTGAGCTTGAAGAGCGATTAAGCTTGGATCTTGCTTAATGTATTGTTCTTTCAAACTCGTGACCTTATCCAGTAAAAGGTATTACATGCCAAATAGGCTTTTTGACTCTTGCTTACGGATCTCAGTTTCATCTGCCCATTCGATTAGACCCGTTTTTAAATCCATTAAACGCATCGTCATTTTGTAATAAACATCTTTATCATTACCCGCTTCTTTTACGATGCTAGATAGGTTGCCGTATAACATGTACTGAGCACCCATCATTTGACCAAACTTAATGGCGCTAGTTTGATCAACTAATTCATCGTTATTTTGGAAGTTAAGCTGCTTACGCACGTCCTCTACTTTAGTCATATCAACAAAACGGAACTTACCAGAGTTCAACATTTTGGTGCTCACTGAGTCAGTGATTGATTCAGTATCGATATGTTCGCTGGTTTTGTTACGAATGCTATCAACGTAAGCAATCGGACGACCTTCAATTGCCGCTACTGAGCCAGAAGAAAGCATGCTATCTACCATCTCATTCGCAATTTTTTGTAAATCTGTCGAACCGAAATCTACGGTTGTTGTTTCAGCAGCATTAGCGTCACCATACTGAACCTTATTTGAACAACCACCTAGAATGACTGCTAAACCTATTAATGCAATTGCCGTTTTCTTCATGTGTTACTTCCTTTGATTAATCTTGTGGGCGAATTTGAATACGAAAATCGGTCGCATTCGGATTCACAGACACTTCATTTAAAGTCATTGATTCATAACCGCGCAGGATAAATTGACGCCAAGCACCTTGCTTCGCATTCACTTCCAAACCTTGATCATCATACCAATAAAAGCGGTATTGGAGATTTTGCGTATCTTGAGAGTTATTGGTAATTTTCACCAAACCGCGAGTATTACCATTGTTTTCCTGAGTATCGATATTATCAATTGTCAGGTCATCATCTAACGCAGAATCGCTGTATAAAACTTGTTGGCTGGCACTATCGATACGCAATCCTGCAGTATTACTACTTGAACATCCTGCTAATGCCACTAGACCTAAGCCTGCTACTAACCATTTCTTCATCGAATTGCTCCTAATTGTTTGTGCCATATTGTCACTGCATTCCCTTGACGTGAAAGCCAGACAAAAGTGCGTTGATTCGGTTTTATATCAATTGCATATTGTTTACTACCCGCAGAGATAGTGTGTTGCCCTGCTGTCAAATATGCACTACTACTAAACACCTGAGCAGGTAATGTTTGCCAACTACGAGTATCAGGTTGTTCTGTCACAATATTCCATATATTCACTAAAGCATTGGATATACCTGAATCATCTGCTTTTGCTGCTTGGTGTCTTAACTGATCTTTAGTATATAACCTTAAACCTTGTTTAAGAACCATGGCAGGAATTCGCTCACTCAAATCATTCTGGGCCATCAAGTTTGTATCCGCTAAAAGACTCGTCTTTAATGGTTCAGTATCTAAAGTGGCTGGTGAGAAATTTTGTACTTTGATATTTTTATAAACTGGCAACGCCACACTATAAAACTTGGTTTTACCTGAACTATCCCATATCGGTAATGATAAACGCCAATTACCACGCTGAGCCACAACACCACGCTCATCAATAACAATCACTTGCCCATAACCTTGTGGCATTGATTTAGGTTCACCATATTGTTTGAGCAAAGAATCAAGGTCTTGTCGCATGCCTAATCGCTTAGCCATTCGAATGGTTGCATCAATGATTTCTCGGTTATTTGGGTTGACCGCTAACGCACGTTTATAGTCAATATAGGCATCATTTAGCTGATTGTCGGCTTCATAAAGTACGGCTGACAAATACAACAAATAACCATTTTGTACCGCTTGTAACGTCTTACCCGCATCTGGGTATTGTGAAAGGATACTGCCTAAGTTTGGTTGCACCCCATTATTTTTCATTTTTTGCTGAGCATCTTTTAGCTCATCTTCACGACGTTTTTTTGCTTTTTCCTGAACCTGATTCGCTCGGCGCATTTCAACCAAAGCGCTTTGCAGATCGTTTTTCTGTAGGTAGTTTAAACCTAGATATAAATGTAAATAACCCAATTCATAATCAGCAGGATCATAAGTCGTTAAATTGTCATTTGTTGCCAGAGAGCCAGCTTGATTCGCACCTTCTGAAAGTGAAATCGTAGCCCGATCATTTAACACTCTTACCGCTTTGTCACTTAATTGAAAGGCCGTGAAACTATTCGGGTAGTTTTCGGCAAGGAATGACACTCTGCCCTTTTCCATATTACTTAAAACTGGCCCGCCAACCTCAGACTCCACAAGTTCTGATTCCGCACTTTTATAATCACCATCCACCACATCTTTGTAGACATCTTCATTCTGTGCCGAGTAATGGCTAAATAGATTCCCCGCCGAAAGATTGGCACAAGCACTCAATGTCACACTAAAAAATACCGCTAAACTGGCTTTAATCACTTTACGCCAAGGCATTACATCCATGTTTTTTAAGATTAGAATTTGCATTGATTTAATCACGTTTACGGTTATTCAGTTCGCTTTCACGCCTAAGAACTGGATTCATTATTTCGGGGGTTAACTCACTAACATCGGACCTAATGGCTCACCACCGACTAAGTGCATGTGGATGTGATACACCTCTTGCCCACCATGAGCATTACAATTCACAATTAAGCGGTAACCATTTTCAGCAATACCTTCTTGTTTGGCTAGTTTCTTAGCAACAGTAAATAAACGGCCCATCACCAGTTCATCTTCTTCTTCAACATCATTAGTTGTTGGAATTAACTTATTAGGAATAATTAAAATATGGCTTGGCGCTCTTGGGCTAATATCACGAAAAGCAGTGACTAAATCATCTTGATACAACATATCGGAAGGGATTTCTTTATTAATGATCTTAGTAAATATTGTTTCTTCAGCCATTTTAATCTCCTATTGCCATCGTGCTTAATGAGTTAATTTGAGTATCCTCAAGATGCCAAATACAACGCTATCACCTTGAAGTGCCTCGAATGTCTAAGTATGCGCTAACCCTAGTGATATAACAATATTTTCTCTACTTACTGAGAGATTTAGGCAACTGATATTTCAAGTGAAAAACCTTACTGTTGGGAACTTCCTACCCTTTTTATAGTCTAGTTAATCAGTGGCGATAGAAGATTTATACTCAAGTAGACATCAGCTGGGTGTGACAATAAATAAGGTTAATACTTGTTATTGTTAAAATTCAGCTACATATTATATCTAAGTAACCTCAAGATGAAGCTCCCCAAGAGCAAGTTAAAACTCGCACCTTGAGGTCACAGATATAAAAGTCGCCTCTAGAACACGACATCTTTTCGTTACTCCATTTTCAATGTGATTCTATAGGCCCACAACAGTTCGACTACTTACCTATCTTATGTCTAGTACAGTAAAGGTTAGTTGTTGATTTCACTAGTAACAACAATTAGCGACATACGCTACAAAGGAATAACCATGGCGGTTCATATTGGAATCATAGATCAAGACCCTGTTCGTTTAATTACCCCTCTTTTAGATAACCGTTCTGAATGTACTCACATGGTATTCATCGGTGATGATGCTCAACGAGAAATGTATCAAAGGCTGAATCAAGTACTTGAGTTTCGTGGTATTGGCTCTGAGTTTTTCGAAATCCCCGGTACTATTTATACGTCAGCGATCAAACAAAAAATTAAACAGTTAGCCGAGCAGTTAAAAAGTCGAAATGAGCAAGTTTACTTAAATGCCAGTTGCGGATTACGACATCGACTCTTATCTGTTTATGAAGTAATTCGCAGCTATAATTGGCCCATTTTCGTAGTCGAACCTTTCAGTGATAGTCAATGCTGGCTTTACCCAGATGATAAGCCCGAACAGCAAGTTCAAGATCATATTCGTATCAGTGACTACCTCACTATTTTTGGTGCTCGTAGTGAGTTTCCAACACATGAGATCCCTGCCCCTTTAGATGCAAAACTGCATGAATTAGGCAAACGCTGGGCAAGTAACGCATTAGAATTGGGCCCAGGCCTTGCCACATTAAACTACTTAGCCACCACATGCCGTAAAGAACAAAAACTTGATGTTGCGCTTACCGAGAAACAACAAGGCTATAAAGAACTTGATTGGCTCATTTCTGATTTAGTCGATATTCAACTTGCCACTTATCAAAATGGGATTCTTGAGTTTTTCAACGAAGATGCAAGACGCTTCTCCAATGGTGAGTGGTTAGAAAACCTTGTACACAACACAGTACGAGAAATACAAGATGAACTGCCTACCATTCAAGACCATTCATTAAACGTGCAAGTTTATCGTGAGAGTGCGGGTAGAGAAGTTCGTAATGAATTGGATGTTGCCACTGTGGTCAATAACAAACTGCATATCATCGAATGTAAAACCAAGGGCATGCGTGATGATGGTGATGACACGCTGTATAAACTGGAGTCATTACGTGACTTGCTTGGTGGGCTGCAAGCACGCGCGATGTTGGTAAGTTTCCGACCATTACGTCATAACGATATTTCTCGTGCCCAAGACTTAGGTTTAGCGTTAATTGGCCCAGAAGAATTAAAAGATTTAAAAACCCACTTAACTACTTGGTTTAATGAAGCCGGTGGACAAATAGAAAAGTTATAATACGGCCTATATTCAAGTAACTTTTATATAATAATGCCGATTCCAATAAATAATTGATCGAGTTAGTTGAACTGTCATCTTGGAGAGTGATGAAGGAGCGAATTCAAGATCTCCAAACTCGATTTGAGTCTCAATGCCGTCTTAAATATCAACACGCTGTGGGAGATTCCTGATGTCGCCTAGGCTCCTCGGAATGACGGGGAATTTTAAATTATTATGGTATCCAAATTGTATAAAAAGCCCAGATAGACTCATTTTACACTTGTCTATCTGGGCTAGTTTTTATACCCAAGTAACTTGGGTATAGGTTCAAATCAAAACGATTTACAGCATTTTTCTCGCCGCTTCTACGACCACTTTAATAGAGTTAATTTCTGCTTGTTTTAGCTTCTCATGATCTGGAATTTCATCTTGGCTACGGTTTACAATCACACCCGCAACACAACCCGCTTTCAAACCTGAGCTTGCGCACATGGTTAACAACGTGGCTGATTCCATCTCAAAGTTTAATACCCCCATTTCCTGCCACTCTTTCATTGAGCCTTGGAATCGAGAAACAACACGACCAGTGAATGTATCGTAACGCTCTTGACCTGGGTAGAAAGTGTCACTTGATGCAGTAACGCCGGTATGAACCGTACAACCTGAATCAATCGCGGCTTGTTTCATTGCGGTTGCTACATCAAAATCAGCAACTGCTGGAAATTCCATCGGAGCGAAATGCAAGCTAGCACCATCAAGGCGAACCGAGCCAGTAGTCACAATCATATCACCGACATGAAGGTGCGGTTGGATTGCGCCAGTAGTACCGACACGCAAGAAAGTACGAACCCCTAATTGAGCTAATTCTTCCACCGCAATCGAGGTTGAAGGGCCACCAATACCAGTAGAACACACCACCACTGACTTACCATCTAGTTTGGCGCGGAACACGGTATATTCACGGTGGCTGGCTAAAAACTCTGGCTCATCCATTAAATTAGCAATTTTTTCAACGCGAGCTGGATCGCCAGGAATAATCGCTAATGTTGCGCCATTAAGGTCTTGCTTATTTACACCTAAGTGAAAAACATTTTGAGTATCTGTTGGTGCCACAATGTGCTCCTTACTTTTACTAGAAAGTTTTATTAATAACTAAAAAATCATTGCCGCTACTCTAATCGAGAATACCCAACAAATAAGTGATATCAATCACATCAGCAATGAAACATAATTAAAATTAATCATGAAAAAACGATTTGCATCACACGATATCCAGATCTTGATATTAAAAAAGGTCGCACTTTACATGCGACCTCGCTGAAAATTCTATTTGATAAGAAATCAGACTGGATGCTTAAAACAATTATCTAAATTATCACTCACCGCTTTTAATACCTCACGACGAGAAATAATACCCACTAGCTTTTTGTTTTCGACAACTGGATACACTTTAGGCTTACCTTCTTGCATCATATTAGCCAGTTCAATCACTGACATTTCAGGGCTAATAGTCAAAGGTTCCGTTCTCATACAATCGCCAACCACATGAGTATCTTGGCAATGGTAACTCACTTGAACCAATCGGTTGAGTAAGTCTTGTTCAGACAAAAAGCCCACAACTTCATTTCTATCGTTAACCACTGGACCACCGATATTAATCGCGTTCAATACTTTATCCAATGCCGTAGACAACGACATATCAACGGTAAAAGTGACCGCTCTAGGGCGCATATAATCTCGAACTTTTAATGATGGCATAAAGTACTCCTTGAGATTGTTATCATTCTAATTACTTGAGTATCGTCTAATTTCTTGATTTTACTAAATGGATTTAAGCAATTTCATTAATAGATTATGCCAATGGGTGATCCGGCTCTCGGATTCCATTGGCTTAAACCCATACCCAAGTGACTTCAAGATGCAGAATTCAGAGCTATCATCCACACCTTTAGACAAGGAAGATTGACGAAGGAATGTAGGCACCTTTCAAATCAATCTGACGCAGTATAAAGGTGTGGATGAAGCTCCCGAAGGGCAAGTTAAAACAAGCTTTATGCTGCGTTAAATTGAACAGAGATAGAATAGCTATGATCATGTCCAATTTGTCTTGCCTAAAGCTTGTTTTATTCTTGCTGAAACTCGCACCTTGAAGTTACTTGGGTATAGGCATATTAATTTACTTTTTTCTTGTCTCATTCACAGGAGAAAATTGATAAAGCTCAGGGCGGCGGTGTTTTAAGTTAGTCACCGAACCTTCACTATGCAGCAATTTAAGTTTTGATAAATCAACATCGGCATAGATCATCATTTCGGTATTAGGATCGGCTTCTGCAATGATTGCGTCATGTGGGAAATAGACATCCGAAGGTGAAAATACTGCCGATTGGGCATATTGAATATCCACATTATCCACACGCGGTAAGTTACCGACACTACCGCTGATCGCAACGTAGCATTCGTTTTCAATCGCTCGTGCTTGAGCACAAATACGTACTCTCAAATAACCATTTTTAGTATCTGTCCAAAATGGAACAAACAGAATTTGTACACCTTGTTCTGCTAACATACGACCTAATTCTGGGAATTCCACATCGTAGCAAATCAAAATACCCACTTTACCGGCATCAGTTTCAATCACCTTAACTTTATCGCCACCTTCAATGACCCAGTCCCATTCTTCATGTGGGGTAATGTGTATTTTATATTGCTCTTCGATACTTCCGTCACGGTGTAACATGTATGCAACGTTGTACATCTTTCCGTCTTGCTGAATCGGTAAGCTACCAGCAATGATATTGATGTTATAAGTGACAGCTAAGTGAGAAAAACGCTGAATAATTTCATCAGAGTATTCGCTCAAGTAGCGCATCGCTTCTACAGAACGCAGATCAGGTGCTAGTCCCATTAGCGGAGCACTGAAAAACTCGGGGAATAAGGCAAAATCAGACTGGTAATTTGCAAGAGAAGTAATAAAGAATTCAGCTTGATTAACGAGATCATCTAGAGACATCACATGACGCATTTGCCACTGTACTACCCCTATACGAACAATACTTTTTTCCGTTCCATGAATAGAATCTGCTTCTTCTTCATAAAAGATATTATCCCACTCAAGCAACGTGCCATAGCCTTGTGATTTATCATCTTCAGGTAAATAACCACGCATTAAGCGCTTAATATCAAAATCATTAGAAAGCTGGAAAGACAGGATTGGGTCATGGATCTCTTGACGCTTGACCTTATCGATATACTCACTGACTCTCATTTGTTCGGAATATTGTTTAAAGCCTGGAATGCGGCCACCAGTCAGAATCGCTTTTAAGTTATTCGCGCGGCACATCTCTTTACGAGCTTCATATAAACGACGACCTAAACGTAAGCCTCGGTAATCTGGGTGCACAAAAACATCCAAGCCATATATCGCATCACCTTTAGGGTTATGCTGAACAACATCATTCGCATTAACTAGGTCGCTGTTTTTATGCGGCAAACTAAAGCGGCTATAATCCACTTTCATCGTCAGCGCCGCACCAATCATCTTTCCACTATCTTCAATACAGATTTGCCCATCAGGAAATTGGGTCACTAAATCCATAATGGTCGACTCTGGCCAAGCACCACCTACATCTGGAAAGACAAGATCCATTAAGGCTGCCAGCTCTTCATAATCGTCAGGAGTAAGTGTTCGTAAATTTAACAGCGGTGTATTATTTTCATCCATAAATTTTTTTGCTCCAATCAAATGCTTAATTCCATTATGAGACTTCCATTAATAAATTCTAGTCTTGATATTCACATTCTTTACAATACGTATAGCCAACAGTATTAATTTTCAACAAAACATCAACTAGTGGTTATTATTCAATCATCGCTTTGCTATCATGCACTTATCTAATTTCCCATACCTTTCTTTAGAGCCTTATGAAAAAAATGTTCTATTCCCTATTTCCAGGGAATCAACCTGATCAAACGTCAGTATCCTTGCTGTTTACCTGCTTTTTTGTCGGGATTGCGGGGGCATTTACCATGCCTACTATGAGTTTGTTTATCTCAGAGGAAGTCGGCGCTCGCCCTTTTCTCATCGGGGTCTTTTTCATGGTCATGACGATTTCAGGGGTATTGGTAAGCCAAGTGATTGGTTGGTGGTCAGATCAAGGAGTAGACCGAAAAAACTCATTCTGATCTGTAATATAATGGGAGCGATAGGGTTTATTGTCTTTGCATTTAACCGTAACTACTGGGTTTTATTAGCGACATCAGCCATTTTTGTTAGTACAACTTCCGCTTCTATTCCTCAAGTATTTGCACTTGCCAGAGAAATTTTAGACCGAAAAACGCACACATCCGAGACTTTTAGCTCACTACTCAGAGCGCAGATATCTCTCGGTTGGGTAATTGGGCCACCGATTGCGTTTTTTATTGCAACGGGAATAGGCTTTACCCAATTATTCTTACTCGCCGCCAGCATGTTTATTATTTTATGCTTAGTCGCTCATTTTACTTTGCCACAAATTGAGCCTACCCCGAAACATAACCAATTTGACCCTAGTGACTCGATTTGGCGTGATAAAAATATTTTGCTGTTGGCTCTGTCATTCGTATTTATGTATTGCGCCAACAACATGTACATCATTAGTATGCCGTTATACATAACTCATGAGATGGATTTAGATTCATCGGCTGCTGGTTTAATGATGGGAACCGCAGCCTTTATCGAGATCCCAATAATGTTACTATCTGGTCGTTATGCACTGCGTTTTGGCAAAAAGAACATCATTTCAGCAGCCGTACTTGCGGGTAGCCTGTTTTATATCGGTATCATTGTAAATACTAGCTATATCGGATTTGTATTATTGCAATTTCTCAACGGTATTTTTATTGGCGTGACCGCAGCGCTCGGGATTTCCTACTTCCAAGATTTAAAACCTAAAAAGATGGGGCAAATCACAACATTATATTCTAATGCGATTAAAACAGGAGGCGTGTTAGGAGGTGTTTTTGCCGGTATTATTGCTGACATTTATAGTTTCCAAGCCGTATTTTGGGCTTCTTTGATCCTCACCGCTCTCGCTTTTTTAACCATCTTAAAAGTTCAAGATGGCGGAGCAAAGTCACTCTAAACATTCCGCACCAAAACAAAAAAGCCAGAGCAACTCACTTGCTCTGGCTTCGAAGTAATAATACCAATTACATTAATTATTTATTCATTCTTGCTTGTTAAAAGGCTCGATAACTGCGTTATAACTTTTTGATTAGTGTAACATTGGAATATTTATACCTGTTCTAAAGTTTTAATTTCAACTCTTAATTGATGTTTACCGGTTGTATGCGCTTTTTGTTTCGCTAGATACATTTGCTTATCAGCACGAATAATCAAGTCATCAATATTGTAACCAGCGGCTGGTGACATCTCTGCCCCACCTACGCTTAACGTGACATCCAATGGCTTCATTTTATCAAAAGCATCAAATAAACGTTCACAGTAGAAACTTAGATTTTCTGCCTTGGTATTCGGTAATAAAATACAAAACTCATCACCACCATAACGTGCTGCCGTTTCTTGCTTCCGAATAGTCGATGAAATAGCCTTAGAAACTGCAATTAAAATTTCATCACCAACTTTATGACCTTTGATGTCATTGATCGCTTTAAATTTATTCACATCGATATAAAGAAGGGAATAAGCACCACCAACGCGCTCTACTTGAGACATTCCTTTCTCTAAATGTTCATAAAAGGCACGTTGATTATACAAATTCGTTAAAGGATCTTTTTGTGATAATTCCGTTAACTCTCTAGTACGCTCAGCAACCGTATCTTCTAGGCGTGATGCATAGTCTTCTAACTGATGATTGACTGATTCAACTTCCAATTGCAAAGACGATATATAGGTATCAAAAACAAATTGGTTATCAAAATACATTAACTTACGAACTGCTCGCTTAAGATCTTTGGCGTTCATACCATTTTCTTCAGCATTGCCGTCAATAATATCTTCAAGTAATAATTGAAGTTGATTGATGCCAGATAAATACAGCTTTGGGCTAACGCCAATACGATGATGAACTTTACCGATTCGTAAGCGTTTCTCGACATAAGTTAAATCATATTCCCCTTCAAACAACTCGCACACATACACTTGCATACTTTTATGCAAGTTATTTAAAGTTTCCCGGTCACCAATAATCAATGCTATTTCAGGAATCCCTGTCTGCAACACATAAAACTGACGAACAATTTCTGGAATAAAGGAGGTAATCCATGAACTGGCCTCTTTCAGTATAGAAACGTCCTTATTAGTAAATGACATAAAAACTTTTCTGCGTTCGATATCATGATCGGTAATACGCATCTGTTCAGATAAAGATTGAAAAACTTTGTTCATGGTTCAACTCTGTAAAATTTACTTCATTCTACCACCAAAAAATATAATCTCTTACTTTTTACAAGGTTTATACCCAAGTGACTTCAAGATGCAGAATTCAGAGCTATCATCCAAATCTTTTGGCAAGGAAGATTGGCGACGGAATGTAAGCACCTTTCAAACCAATCTGACGCCGCATAAAGGTTTGGATGAAGCTCCCGAAGGGCAAGTTAAAACAAGCTCTATGCTACGTTAAATTGAACAGAGATAGAATCACTATGATCATATTCAATTTGCCTTGCCTAAAGCTTGTTTTATTCTTGCTGAAACTCGCATCTTGAAGTTACTTGGGTATATATTGGTGAAATATTTGGTTACATTGATAGCGATTGAGTTTTGAAATATATTTTATGCAGGATGGGCGTATGCAAAAAGCATTAGTTGTTGAAGGTGGCGCGATGCGTGGTATTTTTTCCGCGGGAGTTTTGGATCAGTTCATAGACAGTAACTACCAACCATTTGACTTTTGTATCGGAGTTTCAGCCGGCTCTACCAGTTTAGCATCGTGGTTATCTCAACAAAAACGCCGAACCTATAATGTGATTACCGACTACTCTTGTCGTCCTGAGTTTATTAATTTCAAACGTTTTGCTCGCGGTGGGCACTGGCTTGATCTTGATTGGCTATGGGATATTACGATTGATGAAATTCCCATTGATACTAACCTACTACACCAACAACCTACCTCGCTGTATGTCGTCACGACCGATATATATACTGGTCAAGCGCACTACACTCAATCAACGCCAGATAATATTGTCGAGCTATTGAAAGCTTCTTGTTCCGTGCCCGTAGCTTACCGTAATTACCCAGTGATTAATGGCATTCCGATGACCGATGGGGGTGTTGCCGATTCTATTCCCGTTGAACAAGCTTATAAAATGGGGGCAAAAGAAATCACAGTGATTTTATCTCGGCCACTTGGTTATCAGAAAAAGCCATCCAAAATGCCGTGGTTAACCCGAAAGTTTTTAGCTCAAAATCCTAAACTTGCAGAAGCGGCTTTAAAACGCGCCGAAAACTACAATAACAGCATCAAGTTTATTCAATCTCCGCCAGAAGATTGCACTATCCATGTGATTGCACCGCCGGATAATTTCCCTGTTGGTCGTTTAACTAAAAATAGAGCAAGACTTGATATCGGCTATCAAATGGGCATTCAAGCGGCTCAAGTACAGATGAAAGATTAATATTCAAGTGATTTCAAGATACAGAATTCAGAGCTATCTTCACGCTTTTAGTACAACAAGATTGTATAGCTCGACACTTAACTTTATCTTAAACACATGTTTGACTTTTAAGGATAAGAGCAATGAATCACTTACTTGATGGTTTTCCGGTTGTAACAGAAATCCCCGTGGCTTGGGGCGAAATGGATGCTCTACAACACGTTAATAATGTGACCTATTTTCGATATTTTGAAACCGCGCGAATTGATTACTTCAAGCACATCGATTTGATGGAAAATATCGCCATTACCCAAATTGGCCCAGTAGTAGCTGAAACCAGTTGCCGCTATAAAATGCCGGTTACTTTTCCGGATACTTTATTAGTGGGAACAAAAATCACCGACTTGCAAGACGATCGTTTCACCATGAAGTACCAAATAGTTAGTAAAAAGCTAAATAAAATCACTACCCTAGGCAGTGCTACCGTAGTGATGTTTGATTTTAAAACTAATCAAAAAGCCAATTTGACCCCGGAAATTTTAGCGACTATTCAACAACTGGAGAATCTGCGCTAAGCCTCACTACCACCTTATAATAACAGGGTAGTATTGGTTGCCCTGTTATCATCTTTGCTCATACTCTACATTTTTACATTCTAATTTCGGAAAACCTCCCCTTTCTCACTCAACATTCCAAAACAAACAAGCTAATTACCGCAAATAGCCGTAGACTAGCTTTATACCCAGTAACTTCAAGGTGCGAGTTTCAGCAAGAATAAAACAAGCTTTAGGCAAGACAAATTGAATATGATCATAGTGATTCTATCTCTGTTCAATTTAACGCAGCATAAAGCTTGTTTTAACTTGCCCTTCGGGAGCTTCATTCAAACCTTTATGTAGCGTCAGATTGGTTTGAAAGGTACCTACATTCCTTCGCCAATCTTCCTTGCCTAAAGGTTTGGATGATAGCTCTGAATCCTGCACCTTGAAGTCACTTGGGTATATACATAATTACTAAAGGAATATGCTATGAACTACCCACTTGATCTGATATTCGACAACATCGTCCCTGTTGTCCTGTTTATTCTTGTTGTTGTGATATTAAAAAGCAGCATTAAATTTGTCCCACAAAACCAGGCCTGGGTAGTGGAACGATTTGGTAAATTCCAATCGACAAAAATTGCCGGTATTAACTTCATCATCCCTTTTATTGATCGCATCTCAGCGGTTCGCAGCTTAAAAGAACAAGCTCAAGATGTGCCATCTCAATCTGCTATCACTCGCGATAACATTTCTCTGGTTGTCGATGGTGTGCTTTATTTCCGTGTTCTTGATGCTTATAAAGCCACTTATGGTGTCGATGACTATGCTTTTGCGGTAACTCAACTTGCCCAAACAACAATGCGTTCTGAACTCGGTAAAATGGAATTAGATAAAACCTTTGAAGAACGTGATGTACTAAATACCAACATCGTTTCTGCGATTAATGTTGCGGCTGAACCTTGGGGTATTCAGGTATTACGTTATGAAATTAAGGATATTGTGCCGCCGCAATCTATCATGGAGTCTATGGAAGCTCAGATGAAAGCTGAGCGTGTTAAGCGTGCACAAATTTTAGAATCAGAAGGCGATCGCCAAGCTGCTATCAACGTTGCCGAAGGTAAAAAGCAAGCTCAGGTGCTAGCAGCAGAAGCGGATAAAACCGAACAAATTTTAAAAGCTGAAGGTGAAGCCAAAGCCATTATTGCCGTGGCGAACGCGCAAGCCGAAGCGCTGAAAACCGTAGGTGATGCGGCCAATACCGAAGAAGGTCAAAAAGCCATCCAACTAGATTTGGCGACTAAAGCAATTGAAGCAAAACATGCGATTGCCAAGGAATCTTCTGTTGTACTACTGCCAGATAGCGGTACCGATGCAAGTTCACTAGTTGCACAAGGGATGTCTATTATTAATTCACTGAATAAACAGAATGAGGCTTAACTATGGATTGGATTGTGAGCTACTTACCACAAGTATTAATGGCAATTGGCGTAATTGCGCTGATTGTTGAAGTGGTAGTTTTAGGCTTTGCCACTTTCATTTTTTTCTTTATTGGTCTGTCATTGATTATTAGCGGTTTTTGCATGTACATAGGCTGGATAGATACCAGTATTCAATATGCAATTTGGACCAATATAATTTTAACCATCGTGTTTGCAGTTGTGCTATGGAAGCCATTTAAACAATTGCAAAATAGGAAAACCAAACAAAACTACCAATCTGATTTTGCTCAACAAACCTTTGTATTAAAAGGCAATGTCGATGCTAATACCGATGATGTTACCCACGCTTATTCCGGTATTCAATGGAAGGTTAGAAGTGAACAACCTTTAGCAGAAGGGCAAAAAGTTAAAGTGATAAAAATGGAAGTTGGTATTATGTGGGTTGAAGCAATTAATGAATAACTGCTAGCGATTAAACTAACCAATGAACTAATATGTATCTATTGCGTTAGTTAAAGTACCAAAAAACAAAAAGTGATGAGCCTATGAAAAGGTTCATCGCTTTTTAATTTATACTGCCATTGAATTTAATATGTACCGCTTTGAACACTGAAATAAACCGCAGCAAACAGCCCAGCAAAGACAAGTACAGTAATAAGCACTTTTAACCAAATAAATTTCATAAGTAACCTAAATCATTCAAACTTCGACTAGATTACTTAATTTAACCCAAGATTTAAATAAGAGAGTCCATATTTCAATCTAAACAATTGAATTTATTGATATTGATAATTTTTACTCTTCAACTTATTTTATTACTCACTCAATACTGAGATTTTAGATGTACAACAAGGCAAAGGTTCACATGAAGAAATCTAAAAGCGTTCAAAAATTCGAAGACATTTATCTCGCAGGTGGTTGCTTGTGGGGAGTACAAGAGTTTATTAAATACTTACCGGGAGTGATCGCAACTGAAGCGGGTCGCGCTAATGGCAATAGCAATACGACTCAATCAGACTACGATGGTTATGCGGAATGCGTTCGCACTACCTTTGATCCTAATGTCATTAATATTAAACAGATTTTAGAAGGGTTATTTGAAATCATTGACCCGTACAGTTTAAATAAGCAAGGTCAAGATGTTGGAGAAAAGTATCGCACAGGGATTTATAGTTACGATTCTCACCATTTAGATGCTGCCATTCAATATATTCAGCAACGTACTGACAGCGAAAAAATTGTAGTCGAAATATTACCTTTAACCAACTATGTTGCCAGTGATGAAGAGCACCAACACAGGCTCAGCCTACATCCAGAAGATCATCACCTATGCCATATACCATGGAAGTTATTACATAAATATAAGAGTGAATAAGCCTCGCAACTAGGCGACAAACAAGAACGTTTATTCAAAAGTATTGAAGGCGCGTTACGAATTCCAGGTAAAAGCAAAATCGATCGCAAACTAGCTCTTCCTAAGAACTATTATTCCCTCATCACTGCGATACGTTGGTCTTTACACTCATACGATGCCATTTCGAATTCTCGACAAATCCACGGGCGATTTTCATAAATAGTGCACATATAGGTTTCGCGATCTAACGCCGAACACCAACCATCATCTAAACGCAGCATGGTTTCTCCACCCCACTGATCATAGGAAATATGCTCTTCTGGAACGCCAGTTTCACTAATAATCATCACTTCTAAACGACAACAACAAGCTTGGCAGTTTGAACAGGTAACTTCAGGGGTGGTGATATCTTTGATTGGAATAGTCATTCAGATCTTAATTGGAGGCAATGTTGGAATTGTACGCGAAATTCATAGCCAAGTAACTTGAGTATAAAAATAAAAAAGCCAGTAGCTCAACACTACTGGCTTTCAAGCTAAGAAAAAATTAGTCCTCTAATTCCTCTAACTTAGTACTACCGCCGTGAAACTTCTCACGCAATTTCTGAATAATAGAGTACAAGCCTGGAATCAATAATGTGCCAGCAAGTAACACACACAATAGCCCACCAACCAATGAGATCCCCAATGAATTTTGACTAATATGGCCAGCGCCACTCGCAAATACTAATGGGAAAATACCGAGAATAAATGACCACGATGTCATATTCACTGCGCGGAAACGTAATGTCCCTCCTTTAATTGAGGCATCATCAATCGGTAACTCATTTTGTTCACGCTCATTTTTAGCAAACTCTACAATCAATATGGCATTTTTGGCCGCAAGAGCAATCAACAATACTAGACCAATCTGCGCATATAGATTCAGAGGTACTCCCATTAAGTTAAGAGCAATAAATGAACCTAAGGTCGCAACCGGAACCACCAATATGATAGAAATTGGAATTAGCCAGCTTTCATACTGCGCTACCATAAATAAGTAGATAAATATCAACGCCAGTGCGAAAGCAAAAATCGCTTGGTTGCCCGCTAATACTTCTTGATACGCCATTCCGGTCCACTCGTACTGATAACCTTGTGGAAGCATTTCTGCTGCAACGCGTTCCATTGCGGCAATCGCATCACCACTAGAATATCCGTCTGCTGGCTGACCTTGAATAATTGCCGAGCGATACATGTTGTAGCGCCAAGCCACATCTGGTTCAAATACTTGCTCATAAGAAACTAGGGTACTTAATGGCACCATAGAACCACTTTGACTACGTACAAAAAAGCGTTCTAAATCCGTCATAGAAGAGCGATGCTGACTATCTGCTTGCATAGTCACTCGGAAGTTTTTACCCAGCATAGTAAAGTCATTAACGTAAATTGAACCTAAGTTTCCTTGCAGAGTAGTAAAGATATCGGTTAGCGATATGCCAAGTTGCTTAGCTTTTTCACGGTCAATATCCAAATAATAGTGAGGTACATTAGCCCTAAAAGTACTAAAGGTATGAGAGATCTCCGGCTGCTTATTGGCCTCTTGAATAAAATCACTCATCAATTGTGCCAGCTCTGTTCGGCTACGCCCCAACGTATCTTCTAGCACAAATTCAAAACCCGAAGCTGCGCCCATACCCGGCACCGCTGGCGGCCCTAAAGCAAAGACTATCGCATCTGGAATCTCTTGTGCCGCGCGGCCATTAATTCGTTGTGAAATTGCAAAAGACGAATTATCACCGTCTAACTTGGCTCGCTCATCCCAAGATTTCAACTTAATAAATAATGACGCACCATTCGATGCCAGCGCTCCAGTCATAAAGGCATAACCGTTTGCCAGAGTGACAGCTTCCACTCCCGGCTCTTGGTTTACTAATACCATCAAATCGCCAGTGACTTCCTCAGTACGCTGTAAGGAAGCGGCATCTGGCAATTGCACGTTCACAAGTAAGATCCCTTTATCTTCTTGAGGTACAAAAGCAGTTGAAGTGGTTTTGCTGAAATACGTTACAGCGGCCAAAGCCACAATAAAGAAGCCAATCAAAATGATAGATTTCTTCACTAAGTAACCTGCAAGCTTGCCATAACCATTGGTCACACGATCTAAGCCACGATTAAACGCTTTAAACCAACTTGCGGTATTGCCACCACCTTGTTTTAACACCAAAGAACACAATGCTGGAGAAAGTGTCAAAGCGTTAATTGATGAAATCACAACAGAAATACAAATAGTTAGCGCAAATTGGCGGTACATGATACCGGTAATACCTGGCAGCATTGCCACGGGAATAAATACGGCCAGCAGTACCAAGGTCGACGTAACAATAGGGCCGGTCACTTCCTTCATGGCTTGTAATGTAGCTTTCTTCGGGCTCAATGTCGGATCTTTACGCATAATGGTATCAACATTTTCGATAACCAAAATGGCATCATCCACCACTATACCAATCGCCAAAATTAAGCCAAACAGTGTCACGGTATTAATGGTAAATCCCGTCATCTGCATAATGGCAAAAGTACCAATTAACGACACCGGAATCGCTACAACAGGGATCAAGGTTGCTCGCGTACTACCTAAAAATAAATAAGTAACCGCAATCACCAATAAAATCGCTTCAATTAGGGTTTTCACTACCCCATTAATCGACTCTTGTACAAAAATTGTCGTGTCATAGCTGCTTTCAAACTTCATCCCTTCTGGGAAGTTTTTACTCAAACGATCAAGGGTATCCATGACTGCTTGACCACTTTCTAATGCATTAGCACCAGATTGCAAAGATAGCGCAACAATCGAGGCATCTTGCCCACGGAATTTACCCGTGCTGTCATACATTTTCTTGCCAAGTTCTACTCTCGCCACATCACGCAAATAAACAGCAGAACCATCATTGTTAGCACGCAACATAACATTTTCAAATTCATCTACCGTTTCTAAACGACCTTTGGTGACAATATTGAAAGTCACATCGGTGGCATCATTGTATGGTGGCGCACCAATCTTACCTGCAGCGACTTGGATATTTTGTTCAGATAATGCTGCGTAAACATCTGAAGTCGTTAACTTCAAATTAGAAAGCTTTTCAGGATCAAGCCAAACTCGCATTGCGAATTCGCCACCACCAATAACATTAACGTCACTAATGCCTTGTACACGTGCAAGCTGATCTTTAACGTTTAAGTTTACATAGTTGGTTAAATACTGGTCATCATACTTACCTTCAGGTGAATAAAAGTTCAGTACCATAAGAATATCTGGCGAACGTTTTTTCACTGTCACGCCGATAGAGCGAACTTCTGGTGGTAGTTTAGATTCAATTTGAGTCACGCGGTTCTGTACATTGACCTGAGCCATATCCGGATCAGTGCCGACATCAAACGTCACATTTAAGTTATAAGAACCATCATTAGCACTTTTTGAAGACATATAGATCATGCCTTCTACCCCATTAACTGAGGTTTCTATTGGGTCTGCAATTGCTTGTTCTACTGTTTCTGCACTCGCTCCAGTATAAAAAGCAGTAACACTCACCGATGGCGGACTAATACGTGGGTATTCCGAGACTGGTAGTACGAATAACGCAATCGCACCAGCAAGAGATAAAATAATTGAAATAACCAGCGCAAATTTCGGACGCTGTATAAAAAAACGACTTAACATGACTGATTACTCCGCTTTTTCTTGAGCATCAGCGCTGTCATATTGCACCGCCATACCATTACGCACACGTTGCAAACCACTCACAATCACGCGTTCATTCTCACCAAGACCCGTTTTCACGATAATGCCATCACTGGTTTGCACACCAAGTTCAATGTCACGGCGTTCGGCAATATTTCCTTCAGTAACCACCATAACAAAATCACCACCCACATCGGTTTGTACCGCACGGCGTGGGATCACGAATGCTGGTTTGGTTTTTACTGTCGAAATCTCAACATTTATATGCTGACCCGGCAGAAGGGTATATTCTGGATTTGGCACTGAAGCACGCACGGCAATAGTCCCGGTTGTCACATCAATTCGGTTACCAATAAAATCTAACTGGCCAATATGTGGATGAACTTGGCTATTTTCCAATAACACTTTAACCTTCACAGACTGTTGACTAGACTGACCATCACCTTGTAAATTTTCAGCACCAATCTCTAAACGATCTCGCTCACTTAATTGAAAGCTCGCATGAACAGGATCTAGGCTAACTAATGTTGTTAACACACCAGAAGCAGGCGAAACCAAATCACCAGTGCTCACTTTACTATCGGCAATTCTGCCACTAAATGGCGCAGTAATTTGTGTATAAGAAAGGTTAACTTCTGCCAATTTCAACTGAGCTTTCGCGGCTTCTAATTGCGCAGATGCACCCATTTGTTGAGCTTGGCGATTATCATATTCTGAACGAGAAATACTGCCTTTTGGCAATAAAGTTTTGGCACGCGCAAACTCATTATTAGCATGCTTTAACGTCGCTTGAGCTTGAGCAACCGCCGCTTTGGCATTAGCAACTTGAGCTTCATAAGAAGCCGGTTCAATGGAATAAAGCAATTGCCCTTTTTCGACAATTTGTCCTTCACGAAAATGGCGTTCTTTCAGATAACCTGATACTTGCGCAGTAATATCAACATCTTCTAATGCCGAAATACGCCCAACAAACGCTTTACTCGGTTGATGCTCGATGACTTCCACTGGCTGTAACACCACCTTAGGGGCAATAGCACCAGGCTTTTGCTGTTCAGCTTCACCACAACCTACCAGAAATAAGCTTGTCATTAAGCTCATTGCGATCATCGATTTTTTCATCATACTACCTTAAAGAACGTTAAAACCACTTGGGGCTAGATGAACAATACATCAATTAACATGTTGACACAGTTAAAATAAGACGCTGAGTCTAAGATGTAGTTCAATATTTACTTTCTACTTTTAAAAAGTTGGTTAGCTTATTTGGATGCAGCTTGCTGCTCTACAATAAACGCGATCGCTTCATCATTTAAGCAAGATTTGCTGACATATTGTCGCTGTTTACCTATATGAAAAATAAAGCCTAAATCACTTTGTTGAACTTGATTAATTTCACTCCAAGCAATGGTACGGCTATTTGCAGCACTGTTATAACTCACACCTTTAGAATCCACTTGAAATTCCACTTGGCTACTAGGCCCAGCACTGTACGTTTGTCGCCACACCCACCAAGTTCTCTTAAAATAAACACTAAGCACTTCAATAATACTCAAAGTAATAAAGAACCAACCAAGGTAACTATTAGGTAATAGATCAAATTTAACGACAATCACACCAAAAATGAGAAAAAATATTGCTTTGAAATAAGCCTTGGGAAATTTAACAGGACGACTAGTTTGATCATAACATTCTTCAAAAAAGCGCTTATCGAGAGTATATTTTGTAGTGAAATCAAAAGCTTTATGCATATAGGGGGAGTTCTCTGTGAGTCGGTATCCATGCTGCGCTATCGCAACTTGAGTATTGTATGCTTTTCTTTAACTATTTTGCTCTCCCTTTTTGTAAGTCAATAATACCGACAGTGCCTATTTTCACCGTAGCCACGTGCGATACAAATGACTTTTGGTTTCCAGCAAGTAGTATATACCCAAGTAATAATCGCAAAATCAACAACCTAATATAACGCTTAAGTCATCGTTAAATTTAACGCTATCAATAACAAAACCTTTCATGAATATGACTGAAAATACATAGTTTATGGAAATATTGAGAAATCATATTAAATGATAGCCTCTACTGAGAAATAACTATGCTTAGCCCGATATTGCTGAGTCAACCACGACAAAAACAGATGAACATGAAAAGAATCGATTATCCAAGTCACTTAAAAAAACTGAATATTATTTTTACTTCCCTCTTTATTATGATTTTAGTCGGATGCTCTTCGGCAATCAGCGAATCAAAAACCCAAAATTACACAAACTCACATGCTCTTACTGGCCAAGCTTCTTGGTATGGAAAAAAATTCCATGGCAAACTGACAGCAAGTGGGGAGCGCTATAACATGAATGCTTACACCTCGGCTCATAAAACCTTACCATTTGGGACTATCGTGAGGGTAACAAATACAGCCAATAACAAGTTTGTCGATGTGAAAATTAACGATAGAGGTCCCTATGTAAAAGGTCGAGTTATCGATCTTTCTTATCAAGCATTTACACAAATCGGCAACGTTAAGAAAGGAACCATTCCCGTTCAAATTGAGATTGTTGATGACAGTAATACCTTTCGGTATAAACACTAACCGCCGTTAAATAGGACATATATACAGATTTACTTGAAAGGTGTTTATTCCGCACAAATCATCCTTGTCTAAAGACTTGGATGATAGCTCGGAATTCTGCACTTTGAAGTCACTTGGGTATATTAGACAGAAATGATTTTGTGGGAAGAAGAGTCACTTAATGATCGTGAAAAGATCTTCGAGTTTATCTATGACTTCAACCCTGATGCGGCAGAAAAAACTGACAACCTCATTGAAGCAAAAGTAGAAAACTTGCTTGAACAACCTTTAATGGAGGTACAACGAGATGGCATTGGCGGATGACTACTTATAATTGCTGAGATTTCGATGATAGTATCCTACTGGGTTGAAGGAGACATCATCCGTATGATGCGCGCGCTCCACCAGAAACAAAAATTCCTTATGGATTGATTGCTTCCTCTGGGGGAAGTAACTTTTAGCTAAATAGTGCCACAAACAAACTCACAACGACCACATTACTCTGAAACAAAACCGCTGTACGTTATACATCAATTTTAGCACCTTGCTATGCTTGCACGACTTTTTGAGTGAAATGTTCAAAAGCTGTAATCTTTAAGTAACCTTCCGAAATATATAATTTTTTAGCTATTTCATTATCAACGGCAGTTGCTAACTTAACTGTTAGAGCATCGGTTTCTACTGCATAAGTTTTTACTTGTTGTAGCAATGCTTTTCCTACACCCTGTTTCCTTGCTGATTCAGCGACAAACAAATCATTTAAATACCACATACGCTTCATAGCAACAGAAGAGTAAGATGGGTAAAGCTGAGCAAAACCTAACGGTTTATCTTGATAATCGAGTGCGAGGAAAATGACTGAATCCGAACAACTTAGTCTTTCTTCAATAAAACTTCTTGAACCTGATAAATTCGGCTTTTGACCGTAAAACTGGCGATATGAATCGAATAGTTGAGCTACAGCCTCAAGATAAGAGCTATTTATTTTTTTTATTTTCAAAATGACACTCCTTGTCGATTTGTGAGGAACATACAGAACAACTTAATAGATAGAAAAAATAATCATTGTAACACTGGTCGGGTTACTGACTAACTCAGTTTAGGACATAAATAACTTACGCATATCCCCTCCTGAAATGACAAAGTGGTCTTTTTCTCACCCTTATCTTTAAGTTGATTACTCTTGTGCGAGTTTGTGATTACTTCTAGTCGGTAGCCAAAATGAAATCAACGTTGTTAATGCCAAGAAACTGAATGATACCCACAAGCAAGCAGCAAATCCCCATGCTTGGAATACCCAACCAGATAGGATAGTACCGATTAATCGTCCCATCGCATTCGCCATGTAGTAGAAACCAACGTCTAAAGAAACGCCATCTCCTTTGGCATAGCTAACGATCAAGTAAGAGTGAAGCGATGAGTTTACGGCGAATACCACGCCAAATATCATCAAACCAATCACAATAACTAACTCAGGGTTCCATTGCATTTGCACGCTATAAGCAATCACACCTGTTATTGCTGAAAGCACAAAAGCCCATACTATCGCTGATTTTCCATCAGGAACTAGCCCCGATTTTGCCCCTGTGATCTTAGGTGCGAAACCTTGGACAAAGCCATAACCTATGACCCATAGAGCAAGAAATCCCCCTACTGAACTATGATCCCAGCCAAAAACACTTCCTAAATAAATCGGCAATGCAATAACAAACCACACGTCACGTGCACCGAATAAAAACATACGCGCCGCAGATAACACGTTAACACTGCTAGATTTAGAAAAAATCTCCGAAAACTTAGGTTTAGTTTTGGCTTTTCCTAAATCAGCTTTTAAGAAGATTAAACTCATGATAAACACCAAGAGCAACACACCGGCCATCGCAGCAACCGCATATTGAAAGCCAATTAGCGAAAGTAAGGCACCACCAATAAAGAAGCCGACGCCTTTTAAGGCATTTTTAGAGCCTGTAAGAATAGCGATCCATTTATATAAAGCCCCTTGAGCATTTTCCGGTACTAAAGTCTTAATCGAGCTTTTGGCACTCATCTTGTTTAAGTCTTTGGCAATACCGGATAACGCTTGCGCTGCCATTACCCAAGGAATAGTTAACCAAACACTAGGCACCGCCAACATAGCTAAGGCAACTATCTGCATGCCGAGACCAATGTTCATGGTTCTATTTAAACCAAGCCTAGCACCTAACCAACCACCAATAAGATTAGTAACCACACCAAAGAATTCATAAAATAAAAATAAAGAAGCAATCTCTAATGTGGAATAACCTAAATCATAGAAATACAGCACAACCAACATACGCAATGCACCATCGGTAATGGTGAAGTTCCAGTAATTAAAGGTTACTAACATGTACTGACGGATATTTTGATTAATTTGAGACAGCATAATCATTCTCTTTAAAAAAGAGCCACCATCAGGTAGCTCTTTAGGCAGTATTAAAAATTAACAGATTAAACCTGCGTTGAATTAGGCAACAGATTTTGCAAACTGATTGATATAGTCAATTTGTATTTCTTTGGTAAAAGCGCCCGGTCTTAGTGCTTGAACTTGAGAGATAATTTCAGGTAATTCCCACCCTTTTTCTAATAAAAGGTGAGCCGCTAATAAACCAGTGCGTCCTGAACCACCCATACAGTGAAGCGCGATTTTTTCACCATGATTTATCGCTTTATGCAAAGATGGAGCAAGATGCTTCCAACGAGCATGAAAAGCATCATCTGGTGCGCAATCATCTTCAATGGGCGCGTTAAACCATTGCAGCCCTGCTTTTTCGACTTCTTCAGGTAAGTACTCTACACCGGCGTCTTGCATCTCTTTGACGCTTAAAGCGGTAACTACAATGCTAACCCCTTGCGATTTAAGTTGTGCAATACTATCGGCAAGCTCAATGCCTTTTGTTCCTGGGCAAGGCGTTAGCACGAGTCCGGAGTTATCCACCTCAAGAGGAAGTAACCATGTTGGATGTGTCATAATATGTTTTCCTTATGCTAAGCCGACTTTACGAACAAGTTCTGCAGTACGTGTCGCGTAACCCATTTCATTGTCATACCAAGCATAGATTTTTACCATACGCTTTCCGACAACCATAGTAGACAAGGCATCAACAATCGTTGAACGTTGGTCGCCTTTATAATCAATAGAAACCAGTGGGCGTGCTTCAAAACCAAGAATTCCGTTAAGCTCATTTTCAGACGCTTGTTTCAGCAACTCATTAACTTCTTCAACCGTAGTATCACGCTCAACATCAAAAATAATGTCAGTGAGTGATGCATTAGCCAGTGGTACGCGAACCGCGTGGCCATCAATTTTTCCAGCTAAGTCAGGGAAAATTTCAACAATCGCTTTTGCTGAACCAGTTGTGGTTGGAATCAAACTCATGCCACAGGCGCGAGCACGACGAAGATCTTTGTGCGGTGCATCCAAAATGGTTTGAGTATTGGTTAAATCATGGATCGTAGTGAAAGAGGATTGAGCAATACCTAATTTTTCATGAATCACTTTTACTACAGGCGCAATACAGTTCGTGGTACAAGAAGCCGCCGTCACTATTTGATGTTTTACAGGATCAAAAATATGGTCATTTACACCGACAACGATATTAGCAATGCCTTCTTCTTTTACTGGTGCAGAGACCACAACACGCTTAACACCTTGTGCTAAATATTGATTAAGAAATTCAGTTTTACGATGAACACCAGTAGCTTCAATCACCACATCACAACCTGACCAATCGACCGCATCAATCGCTTTTTCTTTTGAGGTTTGAATCAATTTACCATTGATAACAATAGCATTGCCTTCACTGGTGACTTCATGGTGCCAACGGCCTTGTACAGAATCAAATTCAAGTAAATGTGCAAGTGTTGCTGCATCCCCTGCCACATCATTAATTTGTACAAATTCAATTTCAGGCCAATCGAAAGAAGCTCTTAACGCTAAACGTCCAATACGACCAAATCCATTAATTCCTACTTTTATAGACATCTTATTTTCCTCTAAACACAGCACTCTGGACGTGATTCCATCTCAGATAAGCGCAAAATATCTTGTTGGTATTCTTTTTTTAAACAGTTAGATTCTGTTAACCCTTGAATTTGTTTTCTCATCCAGCCAGGCAATTCACTCGATAAACGGTAAAAAACCCATTGACCTTGACGCACATCAACCACTACTCCACTTGAACGTAATAACGCTAAATGGCGAGATATTTTCGGCTGGCTTTCATTAAGAGCAAGCGTTAACTCACCCACACACACTTGTGTTTCACGAGCAATAATCAGTAAACATCTCACACGAGTTTCGTCTGAAAGTAATTTAAAAAATTGATGAGGCAACATCGCTACACCCTTATATATGAATATGCGTATATATTATTTAATATAAAATAGAAGTCAATAATTAATTCGACCCTATTAGAAATGTCATGCAACGATATTAAAACGAGAGACAAAAAAATTGACATTATCTTGCAGGATATTTGTTGCACTTTTATTGCAACTTACTTCCCAGTAAATATTCTTGAAGTAGGCTTCCCGTCTTTTCTGGCAACGATACATTGCATAATTAATATCAACGACATAATCATAAGCGGGTTCAATTTGAGTAACCGGGTCAAGAAATGAATAACCAAAATAATCGAATCGCTCCAACTCCTCCCCTTCAGAGTCCACTTCATCGTCTAATACTTCAAACGAAATGTCATACAAGCTCGCCGATTGTTGATGTAAAAGATGCGCCGCAATTCGAGCCAAGCTTGAATTTGGGTAACTAATAAAATGCACACTTCGCTTATCCATACTTCCCTCTTCATGAGTATCTATCCGTAAAAAAGATATAGCATAAAAAATCATCCGCACATATGGACATGTGAATATTTAAATAAAGTGACATAAATATGTCATAAATGATCAGTAGGGTAACAATCGAAACATAAATGACTAACAAATGGAGACAGTCATGAAACACACGTTATCAACAACTTTAGTTTTATCTTCACTATTAACAGTAAGCCACACAGCCAATGCTCGTGATCTCGTTAAAATCGATGGATCAAGTACCGTTTTCCCTATCACTGAAGCAATGGCAGAAGAATTCCAAATTGCTGAAAAAGGTAAAACAATGGTTACTGTAGGTATCTCTGGTACTGGCGGTGGTTTTAAAAAGTTTTGTCGTGGAGAAACGGATATTTCTAATGCTTCACGTCCAATCAAAGACTCTGAACGTAAACTTTGTGAAGAGAATGGTGTTGAATTTATCGAACTTCCAGCTGCTCTTGATGCGCTAACGGTTGTTATCAACCCTAAAAATGACTGGGTAAAACAATTGAATGTTGAAGACCTTAAAAAAGCATGGGAACCAGCCGCTCAAGGTAAAATTACTTCTTGGAAACAAATGAACCCAGACTTCCCAGACCGCCCATTAAAACTTTTTGGTCCAGGTACTGACTCAGGTACTTACGACTACTTCCTTGAAGCGGTTGTGGAAGGCAAATCAAGCCGTGGTGACTTCACAGCAACAGAAGATGACAACATTATCGTACAAGGTGTGGCTAACGATGTAGACGCTCTTGGTTTCTTTGGTTTAGCGTACTTTGAAGAAAACAAAGACAAACTGAAAGCAGCACCAATTAGCTGGAAAGGTGGCGCAGCGGTTGAACCAAGTGTTGAGAACGCAAAAAATGCCACTTACCAGCCACTATCTCGCCCAATCTTCATCTATGTAAGCAAAAAATCAGCCGATGAGAAAAAACACGTCGAACGTTTTGTTGAATTCTACATGGATGAAAAAGAAGCCTCTAAGCTAGTAAGCGAAGTAGGTTATGTACCACTTCCAGAAAAAGCTTACAAACTCGCTCAAGAGAACTTCAAAAACCGCAGCACGGGTAGCGTATTCCACGGTGCTGAAGTAGGTGTAGGAATCGAAGAGTTACTCGCTCGCACACCAAAATAATTCGCAATATAAATCGTATGAGGGCAGCGTTCTGCCCTCTTTGTTGTATCGATTAGGTACTTTCTATATGAATAAAACAAACTTAAGCCCAGATAGCATGATGGTTTCAGAAGCCTTTCTGAGGCGTCGTGCTTTTTGGAATATCGTCAGCCGATATTTATTAATGGCGGCGGCGTTGGCATCTATTCTAGTCACTGTTGGTATTGTCTATGTATTGATCTCAGAATCCTTACCTTTTTTTGAGCACGTCGCACTTTCTGATTTCTTAACCGACACCCAATGGACCCCAATGTTTGCTGATGCTCACTTTGGTGTGATGACATTAGTTTCTGCAACCTTAACTGTCGCCGGTATTGCATTACTAGTAGCGATTCCTGCTGGTATTGGTTTAGCCATTTACTTAAGTGAGTACGCGAGTAACCAAGTAAGAGAAACGGTTAAACCATTTTTAGAATTACTTGAAGGGATACCAACAGTCGTTTACGGCTTCTTTGCCTTGTTATTTGTGACCCCTCTTTTACAAGCCATCATTCCTGGGTTATCAGGCTTTAACTTACTGGCTCCGGGTATTGTGATGGGCATTATGATCCTGCCTTACACCGCATCGGTGAGTGAAGATGCGATGCGTTCTGTGCCTATGCATTTAAGAGAAGCTGGCTACGCTCTTGGTTATTCACGTTTTAAAGTTGCCTTACATATTGTGATTCCAGCGGCTTTATCTGGTATTACCGCAGCCTGTATTCTTGGTATGTCCCGCGCAGTAGGTGAAACTATGGTAGTGGCAATTGCTGCCGGACAAAACCCAAGATTTGGTTTCGACCCAACAGAAGGTGCTGCAACGATTACCTCTTTCATCGTACAGATGGCAATGGGTGATTTACCTCATGGTACGATCGCCTACCAATCCGTATTCGCTGCCGGTTTAGTGCTATTTATCATCACCTTAATTTTCAACATCATTGGTTTCTATCTGCGCCGCAGATTTAGAGAGGTTTACTAATGGCCACTTCATCGCTCCCACTTGAAACAATTGTCAGTAAAAATAAACGAGACGATTTAGTCATCGCTTCAATTGGGATATTTATCCTCGTTGTCGCCATGTCTTTGTTGCTCAGCGTTTTTATCGACCTGCTCCATACTGGTTTTCCACGTTTGTTTGATCCAAGTTTTTACACCAACTTCCCTTCACGCCATCCAGAGCGAGCAGGTATTTTATCGGCATGGGTCGGTACTAGCTTAGTGATGTTAGTGACCGCTTGTATCTCGATTCCTCTAGGGGTTTCTGCTGGTATCTACTTGGAAGAATATGCACCTAAAAACTGGCTAACTAACATTATCGAAATTAACGTGAGTAACTTAGCGGGTGTACCGTCTATCATTTATGGCCTACTCGCTTTAGGTTTATTCATTTATGGCTTTGGCTTAGGCGAAAGTATTTTGACTGCTGGTCTAGTACTGGCGTTGTTAATTTTGCCAGTCATTATCGTTTCCACTCGTGAATCGATTCGTAGTATCCCACAAGAACTACGTGAAGCCGCTTATGGCTTAGGTGCTGATCAATGGCAAACCGTAAGAATGTATATTATTCCTGCGGCCCGCCCAGGTATTCTCACTGGCACCATTGTGGGCTTAGCGCGCGCGATTGGTGAAGCAGCGCCGGTTATTACCATTGGAGCATTAACCTTTATTGCTTTCTTACCTAGTCCTCCAGTTCAAAACCAATTCCCTTTCATTAATTTTGATTGGTTATCAAGCCCATTTACCCTAATGCCGATTCAGCTATTTAACTGGCTATCTCGCCCACAAGCAGAATTCCATGTCAATGCAGCAACTACTGGTGTGGTACTGATTGCAATGACCGTAGCAATGAACGGAATTGCTATTTATATCCGCTACCGACTACGTCGTAACTTGAAGTGATAGGAAAAATATTATGACGACACAAACTATGACCGCTCCAACAAGCGACTTAGTACAACAAAAAGAAGCCGCCGTAGAGGGAAAAACTTCCTCAACATACACTATTTCAGACACATTACGCGCTGAAGTAAAAGACTTAAATTTCTGGTATGGCGGTAAAGTTCAAGCGTTAAACGGCATCAACCTACCGATTGCTGATAAAAAGATCACCGCACTTATCGGTCCTTCTGGCTGTGGAAAAAGTACTTTACTACGTAGCTTC
The DNA here is from genome assembly GCF_030161215.1 of Vibrio algivorus. Lineage (NCBI taxonomy): Bacteria > Pseudomonadati > Pseudomonadota > Gammaproteobacteria > Vibrionales > Vibrionaceae > Vibrio > Vibrio algivorus. Next base: position 131,056 of record NZ_BSPV01000004.1, on the reverse strand, counting down.
AACCGTATGCATGACTTGTACCCTGGTCACAAGTATCAAGGTGAAATTCTGCTACACCCAAGCGGTAAAAACTTAATTGAAATGGAACCGGGCCTAGTTCGCCTAACTGTTGGTATGGTTTTCCAAAAGCCGAACCCATTCCCGAAAAGTATTTACGAGAATGTAGTAGCTGGCCTTCGCATTCGAGGTATCACTAAAAAAGCGGAACTTGATGAACGAGTGGAGTCATCTTTACGTGGTGCTGCGCTTTGGGATGAAGTGAAAGATCGCTTACATACTTCGGCTTATGGCTTATCAGGCGGACAGCAACAACGCTTATGTATTGCACGTGCATTAGCACCTAAGCCTGATTTGTTATTGCTTGATGAACCGACCTCTGCTCTTGATCCTATCGCAACAGCAAAAATTGAAGACTTGCTCAGCGATTTACATAAAGAAACGACGGTCGTTATCGTGACACATAACATGCAACAAGCTGCACGTATTTCTCATTACACTGCTTATATGCATATGGGTGAAATGGTTGAATTTGCTCCAACCGACAATTTATTCCGCTCACCACAAAAAGAGAAAACACGCGATTACATTACAGGACGATTTGGTTAGGAATACATTATGAGTGCTCATATATTTAAAAAATTTGATCAAGATTTAGAAGAAATACAAGAAACCGTCAATCAATTGGCAAATAGCGTTCTTAAAGAGTTCGAGCAAGCACTTCAAGTCTTTGACATTCCAGATAAAGATCTTGCTAATCAAGTGGTAGAGCAAGATAAATTTGCTAACCAATGCTTAGCTTCTATTGAGTTTTACGGTGAAAAAGTATTGTCTCGTCAACATGTAGTCGCAGATGACTTGCGTTTTATCCTTTGCTCTATGCGCATGGCGCCTCGTTTAGAACGTATTGGAGATTATGCAAAGTCGATGGCCATCAAATCGAGCCGTTTTAAACATGCCATCAGCCCTCAACGTAATGAAGAATTTCATAATATGCATACTCAACTGATGGATATGCTGAACAATGTTATTCAAGCCTACAATGATAAAAACTATTCACAAGCCGGCGTTGTTTGGAAAGGTGATGATGAGTTAGATAGCCAATATAAAGCGCTTTATACATCTTTATTAGAAGAGCTTGGCAATAGCAATACAGCACCAAAACAACAAGTTGAATTGTTATTTATCGCCAAAGGCTTAGAACGTGCTGGTGACCATATCAGTGATATCGCAAAAGATGTCCAGTTTATGGTGAAAGGTAAATAAACAAAGTAATTGGAGTGATCACTTCAAGTGCCAAAGCTCTAAATATTAAGGGGTCACTCATCAAAGTGACCCCTTATTCTTTCTATTCTATACCCAAAGTAATTGAAGTTGCAGTGAGGCGACAAGTGAATGAGGCCCCATGAGCATAGCTCGCCTATGTGATTGGGGCGAATGAACGCCGGCAACAAAACTGCAGCTTCAAGTACGACGGGTATATCTGCTAATTAAATCAGGCGATGAGTCAGCTTAGGTCATGAGAAACCTAATCTTGCGACCCTCGTTCATCGACACAACATTCGTCTTGCAAGTAACCAATCACGCTTTGTAAAATTTCATATTCCGCTACACAATATAAAACCGTTCCTTCTCGTCTTTGGGTGATCAAACCTGCTGAAATTAGCGCAGATATATGATGAGAAAGCGTTGAGTTTGGAACCTCTAACTTTTCTTGAATTTTTCCTACCGCAATACCTTGATAACCCGCCTTTACCACCGTTTTATAAATCATCAATCGTGTGGCATGCCCGAGCTCTTTCAACGTTTTTGCAATCGCTTCAATTTCCATCACTTCTTCGCCATAAGTTAAATGTTTAAATAGTCAAAATCCATATACCCAAAGTAATTGGAGTTGCAGTGAGGCGACAAGTGAATGAGGCCCCATGAGCATAGCTCGTCTATGACTTTCTTTAATAAAGAGATAAGGGGGTGAATGAACGCCGTCAACAAATCTGCAACTTGAAGTTACTTGGGTATATTAACCAAAAATAAAGTTATAAAGTAACCCTGCGCCAATCGCCATACTTAATATTACCGTTAAAAATGCTGCTATCATCTGATTTTTAAAGATGGATTTTAGCAAAATAACTTCCGTTAGACTCGCGCCAGCACTGCCAATAATCAGGGCCATCACCGAACCTAAAGCCATTCCCTTTTTCACTAATGCTGCACTTAATGGAATCACCGCTTCTGCACGAATATACAAAGGAATACCTATCACAGCCGCAACGGGAATAGCATACCATTTATTTGCTCCAGCATACTCTACGATAAATTCCGTTGGAATAAAGCCATAGATAAATGAACCAATCGCGATCCCCAATATTAAATATGGCAATACTTGTTTAAAATCTTTCCACGTTGATAACCATATTCTCATCCAACGGCTAAGCGGCTTAGTCTCGAGTAAGGTTTCGGCATTATTGACAGAACAACAAGAACTACTATCCGATACAACTGCAACTTTGGGTTGAGGCTTAATCTTTACTTCTTCAATATTTTCTGCTCCAACTTTACTGCAACAACTCACATTTTCTACCTTGGTAACCGGCTCAGGTTGTGCGCAACATGACGTTTTCGGACTCGTTGCAACAAGTGAACAACTGCTTTGCTGATTATTTGAATTAGTCGCACATCCTGATGTTTCATGGGATTGATACGCTTCTGGTTTGATATAACGTTCAAAGCCCAATTTTTCCAACAAGTAACCCGAAGCTATCGATACAGTCATCGCGACAGCAAAATAAAATAATGCCACTTGCCACCCAAAAGTAATAAAAAAGAGACCGATAATCACAGGGTTTAACAATGGGCTAGCAAATAAAAATACCATCATTGGCCCAAAACCAGCACGAGCACGCAACAAACCTTTTAAAAATGGGATAGTCGAACAAGAGCAAAATGGCGTAATAGAACCAAGCAATGCCGCAATAAAATACCCTTTCCCTTTACGCGAACTCAGTATCGATTGAATTTTTTCAGGTGTAAGAAACTCTTGCAGTACACCAACCAAATAACTGATTGCTAAAAAAAGCACGATGAGCTCAGCGGCTAAAAAGACAAACATATCTAAAGCATCATGTGCCATATCAATTAATTCATTATTCACAGTACCGCCCTTATATTTCTAATATTCCAGAAATATAGTAATTATGGTTTCATTAATCAAGAACAATTTCCACAATTACCGAAATAACAACAATTGCAGTAAGTAACTGGTGTTGATGAGGCTAAATTAAGGAAGGTAAAGGTTTGATGATAAAACACCACTTCAAGCTGCTTATAGTCAATACATTCACAGTTTAAAGTGGTGTGCATATACCCAAGTGACTTCAAGATGCAGGATTCAGAGCTATCATCCAAACCTTTAGGCAAGGAAGATTGGCGAAGGAATGTAGACACCTTTCAAACCAATCTGACGCAGCCTATCTCTTATAAAAAAGAAGAGATTTGGATGAAGCTCCCGAAGGGCAAGTTAAAACAAGCTTTATGCTGCGTTAAATTGAACAGAGATAGAATAACTATGATCATATTCAATTTGCCTTGCCTAAAGCTTGTTTTATTCTTGCTGAAACTCGCATCTTGAAGTTACTTGGGTATATAGTGTCAGTTATTTCGTCATTTGACTAAGCGCTTCTAAACCTACTGGCTCTTTGACTAACATTGGCACCAAAGCTAATCGTGATGCATATTGCTGCACTAAACCAATTTGATAGCACTCTTGATTGGCTCTTTGTTGCAATAATGGTGATGTCGTTTCAGCCACCGATAATGCATTGTTCACTACCCAACCCCACGGATGAATACCTGCGCGAGCAAGATCATCTTGCAAGTGCTTAGCTTCTAATACCGGAGTCGTTTCCGCTAATGTCGCAATTAATACTTTGGTGCGTTCTGGATCTTGCAATTGCATCAATGGCGTGGTGAAACGTTGTTTTTCACCCATCTTTTTCTCGATTTCTTTATGGTATGCACCTGTCGCATCCAGTAAAAGAAGTGTGTGCCCTGTTGGTGCGGTATCCATAACGACAAAACGACGACCTGATTCTCGGATCGCCCGTGAAAACGCCTGAAAAATAGCAATCTCTTCTGTACAAGGAGAACGTAAGTCTTCTTCAAGCAAAGCTCTTTCAGAATCACTTAAATTTTGACCTTTGGTTTCCAACACATGCTGGCGGTAACGTTCAGTTTCTTCTACAGGATCAATACGACTTACTTGTAAGTTTTCAAGAGCTGGGCTTTCAAGCTCGCCTTTTAACGTGGCTTGTAAATGTGCCGCAGGATCGGAAGTCGTTAAGTGAACATCGAGCCCTTTATTGGCTAAACCAACCGCAATTGAAGCCGCTAACGTGGTTTTACCAACGCCGCCCTTACCCATTAACATAATTAAACCATGATCATCCTTCGCTAACTCATCAACCATAGCAGCGAGCGTTTCATCATGCTCGATACTTTGTAGTGATGATTCAGCTAAATCTGCCAATGGACAATCTGCTTTCAATAATGAGCTCAGCATTTCAACGCCAACCATATTATTGGCTTTTAGTGTGACCGTATCCATCGTTAAATTTTTCAAAGCCTCTGGCAGGTTTTGAAGTACTGCTTGCTCACGCTGACGAATCGCAGCCGCTAATGGATCACTTAATGCAGCAGATTCTGGCATTACGCCATTTACAATTAAACACTGTTGCTCAATGCCTAGTGAATAAAGCTCTTGATAGGTACGAGCCACTTCATCTAATGCACCTTGTTGAGCTCTAGCAACTAAAATTAAACGTGTTTGTTGTGGATTAGACAAAAGCTCAACTGCATGCGCATATTGTTCACGTTGCTTTTCAAGCCCAGCCATTGGTCCAAGGCAAGATGCACCTTCTGGGTTCGCTTCTATAAAGCTGCTCCATGCTCCTGGTAATTGCAATAAACGTATTGTGTGCCCGGTTGGTGCAGTATCAAATACTATATGATCAAACTGATCACTGACTTCTGAATTAGTGAGTAAGCCTGTAAATTCATCAAAGGCCGCAATCTCTGTCGTACATGCACCGGACAATTGTTCTTCAATGCTGCGTAGTGCATCACTTGGTAAAATATTTTTTAACGGGCCAACAATACGCTGACGATAATTTTCTGCCGCTTCTTGTGGATCAATTTCAATGGCGGATAGATTACCAACTTGCTTGATCTTAGTAATATTATTACCAATCTCTTGATTAAAGACCTGAGCCACATTCGAGGCAGGATCGGTACTCACCAATAGTACTCGCTTCCCCGCTTCCACTAAGTTCAATGCCGTTGCACAAGATAAAGACGTTTTACCCACACCACCTTTACCAGTAAAAAAAAGATAAGGTGGTAAATTATCTAAAAATTTCATTGAAAACTCCTAACAACAACCAGAAGATTGACAAGTTGATTTCGCCGTTGCCTGCCCAGCTAATGTCACCAAGCCAAACCAACTTGCTAGCTCTTCACGAGTCGGATAGCGACCAAATGAGACCAATTGCTCTCCTACGATAAAAGCAGGCAACTTATCGACACCTTGTTCTTCTAAAAAGGTTTTGATCTTTTCTTCTGTCGCGAAAGCCATCGGTTCCTGAGCAAGATTGAAGCGTTTGATTTCAATATCTTGTTGTTTCAACCATGCAAGATCAGCAGAAAATTGGATCAGCATTTGGTCGGCATCAACACCACATACACCACTGCTACAGCAAAGTGCAGGGTCATAAATGGCAAGGCTTTTCTTTTGGGTAACAACACTATTAATTTTCATTGGAGAACTCGCTTAATAACCAAAATTAAATAAAACGCCACACGGTTGAAAGTGTGGCGAGAGGTTTAGTAATTCTTCTTCATTCTCAATGCGACATTTACCAGCGCAATCAATACAGGCACCTCAACTAGAGGCCCGATCACACCGACAAAGGCTTGGTCTGAGTTAATACCAAATACTGCAATCGCAACAGCAATCGCTAATTCGAAGTTGTTACCTGAAGACGTAAAGGCAATGGAAGCGTTACGGTCGTAAGGAATGCCCAGTTTTTTACCAACATAAAAGCTCACGAAGAACATCACTAAGAAATAGATGATAAGCGGTACGGCAACGCGTAATACATCCATTGGCAGTTCGACAATCATCTCACCTTTTAGGCTAAACATAAGAACAATCGTCGCGAGTAATGCAACTAAAGTGATTGGAGAAATACGTGGAATGAAGACCTCGTTGTACCATTGCACACCTTTCGAGGCGACCAAGATTTTACGGCTTAAGTAGCCCGCTAAAAATGGAATACCCAAGTAGATCAAAACGCTTTCTGCAATGTCGAGGATAGTGATATCAATAGCAAAGCTTTCTAAACCAAAGTAAGGAGGCAATACTGTGATGAATAACCAAGCCATAAAGCTGTATGTCACGATTTGGAACGCACTGTTTAATGCCACAAGTGTTGCGCCGTACTCTTTGTTACCACCACTAATGTCATTCCATACCAATACCATCGCAATACAACGCGCGAGACCGATTAAAATCAGGCCTGCCATGTAACCTGGGTAGTCACGTAAAAAGATAATCGCCAGAGCAAACATTAAGATTGGACCGACAATCCAGTTCATCACTAATGACAACGTAATGGCTTTTTTGTCACGCGTTACTTCACCCAGCAGGCTGTAGTCTACTTTTGCTAACGGTGGGTACATCATTAAGATAAGACCAATCGCCAATGGGATATTAGTTGAACCCACCGACATATTTTCATTCCATTGTGCAACTTCAGGGTAGACAACCCCAATAGCGACACCAATCGCCATCGCGAGGAAAATCCAAACCGTTAAATAACGATCAAGGAAGCTCATTTTTTTGGCAGCACTTTCGTCACTGCATGCGGTTACGTTTGTCATTTTAAGACCTTATATTCGGTTTATCTGGGATTTTACCTTGGTGTGTTATAGCCAAAGTAATTGGAGTTGCAGTGAGGCGACAAGTGAATGAGGCCCCATGAGCATAGCTCGTCTATGTGATTGGGGTGAATGAACACCGTCAACAAAGCTGCAACTTCAAGTACGAAGGGTATATTTGGTTTATTGAGCTTTACTGGCTTCAATAACCCGCAATTCGTGTTCAATCATTGGCTGATTGTTGTTTAATGTCAGATCCAAAACTTGCAAAGTCCAAGCCGGTAACTCAGGGTTAACTCTGTAATGCACCCATTTACCACGACGATCATCAATCACCAAGTTATGCTTTCTTAGCTCAGCAAGGTGACGAGAAACTTTAGGTTGGCTTAAGTTAAGTGCGCTCATTAAATCACACACGCATAGCTCGCCTTTACTTTGCATTAATAACAAAGACTTCAAGCGAGTTTCTTCTGAAAGGGCTTTATAAAAATAGAGTGGTTCAAACATGAATACTTTGCCAATCAACTAAACATACGAAATATCATATATATGAAAATTCGAATGTCAAGTGATGCAATGAGTTAAATGTGGTAGTAGAATTGTAAACATCATTAAAACTTGGCGAATCTTTCTGCATGAGATCCTGAACGTCGTTCGTGCCTCACTCATCAGGATGACGTGCTGTTAGGTATCTTGAACGCTCTATTGTTCCCCTGAACACCCTATTTATCGCATCCTGAACACCTTATTTATCGTCATCCTGAAAAGCGCCGTGGGCGCGCAGTTCAGGATCTCCTACCGCACGTTACTCACCCAATGAAATATCAACGATTCAAACTTAATAGGCATTCTCAACAATCGCATCGGTTAAGTGCAATTGGGTTTGTTGGGATTGCGCCAGTTTAGATTTAAGGTCATCGCAAATCGCCATCAGTTCATCGACTTTAGCGACGATGCGGTGCTGTTCTTGTTTTGGAGGTAGAGCTAAAACCATTTCGGCAACATCACTTAAACGAAAGCTATTTTTTATCCCTCGTTGTGGTGCGTCAAACTGAAATTTAGCCATTGGTGAGCGCATAAATTCAGGGAAAAAACGACCTTGAGTTTCGGGCATAAAGCGTAATAAACAAGTGTGCTGATTTATATAAGCTTCTCCGAAATTCTCGGGAATTAAACCAAGGTTACCCACATCACCAGTAATAGAAATTAACAAGTCATTAGTTTCAAGTCTTGTTCTTGAACCTTCACCATCTTTTGGTGGTTGAACATATCTTTTATTATCTAAACGCAACTGGTAACTCCCTCTCGAAAGGTTCCCCATTGTTACAAATAGTGCACCAGATTCAGAATAATACTTAGCCCAATCACGAGAGCCTGAAGTTGTGAACATAGATACATCAAAGATACGACACCACTCCCACCCATTCGGCAGTTCAAACGGCTTTTCATCTTCATTGATTGGCGGTAAGGCTTTTTGTTTTTTAATTTTCTTCTCTTTAATCAATTGCTCTTTTTCAGCGGCGATGCGCTCTAGCAGTTTGCTCGCAGGTTCATCATTAGGATCTTGTGGCACCAGTTTGCCCATTACCGCCAATTGCAGAATGGTTTGTTTGAGTAGATCAATGCTCTGTTCAGTGGTAAACAAAGTATCAAAATTTTGCGCCAACAATGCCCAGTTTTGTTGTAATTCAGCATGGTTTTTGCAATTAGTGAGCGTGTCTAACAGGGTTTGTACGAGCTGCTGATGGGTTTCTAATTGATTTTCGGTTTGGCTTTCCAACTGATCGCACAACGCCATCAGTTCATCGACTTTCGCGACGATGCGGTGTTGTTCTTTAAGGGGAGCAAAAGGAAAAAGTGCTGCTCTTGCCTTATCTGTTCCCATACGAGGAAGATTCATTCCATGTGTAGATTCATCCGCATATCTAATAAAATATGGTGACTTCATCATTAAGCGAAGAAATTTGGGCAACAAATCGCAATACGTTCTAACAGGAATCATTTCCGTTGTACAAACACCAACTTCATCTGCAATTAAAACTTTATCTAGGTATGGGCGAAGCTTGCCATAAATTACATCATTAGCTTCAAAGCGATTTTTAGAACTTTTAAACCGGCGTTCAGAAAACCTAACTTTCTTCAAAAGTTTTGATGTAACTTTCTCTACATCTTCAAGCTCTAATACCCATGTATGAGTGTCTACATCTACTGATTCAGCTTTATCACAAACTCCATAATTAGTAACCTCACCTAATTGGCTCCACTCCCACCCACTCGGCAATTCAAACGGCTTTTCTTCATCGGTAATCTCAGGCAAGGCTTTTGGCTTTTTAATCTTTTTCTCTTTTACCAATTGCGCTTTCTTGATCGCAATACGATCAAGCAACACTGAGGCAGGTTCATCATTCGGATCTTGCGGCACCAACTTGCCACGCACCGCCAATTCTAAAATCAGCTCACGCAGTTTTTTAATGCCATACAACTCCACTTTTTTTGACGTACCACGGCCAGACGCAGACTTGGCTTTGATGGCCGATGTCCAAATATCGATATGCTCTGTGATCAGGCTATTTCCAATTAAAGAATCACTCATTAATTTTGCTCCCCTGATTGCTGCACTCCTGACTGTAAGGCTGCGCCTAAAATGTCTTTCAGTTGGCTACGCAATTGAGTGATTTCTTGTTGCTGAGTTTGATATTGGGCTAACAATTCTTGTGGATCATGGCTGATAACTTCACCTTGATATGGGTTTTTAATATCTAGATTGAAGTTACGCTCGATGATCTCTTCAATCGACACTTTCCACGCTTGGTTGGTTTCGACGCGGCTAGCAAAACCATCTTGTTCACTGCCCCACCAATCAATTTCCGTTTGGAATTCTTCAAACTTCATTGGCTTGGTTTTGTTGTAGTTTTTCACGCCTTCTGGGTACGGATGCTCATAGAACCAAACGTGCTGAGTTGGCTCACCTTTAGTGAAAAACAGAATATTGGTTTTAATGCCGGTGTAAGGGTTAAATACCCCATTTGGCAAACGCACTATGGTGTGTAGGTTACATTCTTCCGTCAGCATTTTTTTGATTTTGGTTTTTACACCTTCGCCAAACAAAGTACCGTCTGGCAATACCACACCTGCTCGACCATCTTTGTCCAACACTTCAATAATGAGCTGCAAAAATAAATCGGCGGTTTCACGGGTTTGCATTTCCGCTGGGAAGTTCTTTTCAATGCCGTCTTCTTCGGTGCCACCAAACGGTGGGTTAGTCGCAATCACGTTGATATTGCTGTCCCAGTTAGAAAGCGGTTTGTTCAGCGTATTGCCGTGTTTGATTTGCACAGGCACTTCAATGCCATGCAGCATCATGTTGGTGATACACAACAAATGTGGAAGCTGTTTCTTTTCTACGCCATGAACTTGCTTTTGTAGGGTTTGGTGATCAGCAACGGTTTTCACGTAGTTATTTTTTACATGATCAAACGAACACGCCAAGAAGCCGCCGGTACCGCACGCCGGGTCCATAATGCTTTCGCCTAGCTTAGGGTCGAGACGATCAACAATAAAACGGGTGACTGCACGAGGCGTATAGAACTCACCGGCATTACCTGCGCTTTGTAAGTCACGCAAAATCTGCTCGTAAATATCACCAAATAAGTGGCGCTCTTTGGAGTCAGTAAAGTCGATTTCATTCAGTTTATTGATCACTTGGCGCAATAATGTGCCGTTTTTCATGTAGTTAAACGCATCGCTAAACGCTTCACGTACCACGTGACCACGCGGGTTTAAATCAATCGGAGCGGTTAGGTTTTTGAGGCTATAAAAAAGCTCATCGTTAACAAAATCCAGTAGTTCATCGCCGGTAATGCCTTGGCTGTCAGTTGCCCAATTGCGCCATAATAATTTTTCTGGAATGGGCGTTTTGTAGTCATCCAGTTCTAGCTCTAGCTCTTCTTCCTGTGCATCAAATACCTTTAGGAATAACAACCAAGACATTTGCCCTAAACGCTGCGCATCACCATCAACACCGGCATCTTTACGCATAATATCTTGAATGGATTTGATCACTGAACTGATTGACATAACAAACCTGTTTTAACTGACTGAAAATTGAGGCCGATTATAACAGACTTGACTCGAAAAATTGTGTTCTAAACTGAGGTTTTAATTTTGAAAATGTAATCGAGCTTGTAAGTTGTCACTATAACTTTTTACCGAGCAACCAAATGAAAATCGAATGCCCAAAATGCAGTCAAACTAATGAAATTGAATTCTCCGAACACATTTCATGTCAACAATGCAAAACAAACTTTAAAGGAATGAGCTTTGTTAAAAACACTCTCACTAAAGCCGTTGCAATCGGTGCTTTATCAATAGGCGCAATTGGAGGGTATGAAGCGAATGATGCTTTTGACAAGATGGGAAGTTCAAGTGAGTATCGCTACCCTTTGGAAGTTGAGTATGCTTTAGTCGATTCATGTATTAAAAAACGTTCAATATTATACAGAACCAATGATTTTCTAAAAGCCAGAAAAAAATGCCTCTGCGCTATTGAAACTACGACAAAAGAAGTCTCATATCATCAATACCAAAACGATATTGCTGAGTTTGAGAATGCCATTCGATACTCTGTTCAACGATGCAAAAATTAGTGGCAACCAAAGCTGCCACTAAGGTGGCCATCAGCCCTACTTTTTCGGTGTATTTCCACGACCCGGGCCTGATGGATTACCAGTTTTGCTTGGGTAATTGGGATTTTGATTAGACATAATTATCTCCTTTCTATTCATTTAAGTATCGTCTTCTCTAACGACGCATTCAAATTAACTTAACTACTCGGGACAATTGGGGACAATGGAAAAACAAAATCAAATTAAATCACTATTAAAGGAATTAAGCTGGGGTGTCAGCACACTGGCTGATTTGGTTCTCGAAGAGCGTTATTCAGATGATTGCGGCTCACATATTGAAATAAGTCCAGAGGAACGCACTAAGGAAGTAGAAAAAATAAAGAAGCATTTACAGCGAGAAACAACGCCAGATGAAAAGCTCAATTTGTACTTGAGGATTATACGCCAACACCCCGACTTTGAAGCACTCAAACTCGATTACGTTTTTCCGCAATATGTTGAGCATGAGTGCTTATCTCCGGAAGTCGTTGATATATTCAAGAACTTAAAATGGTGATTAGCCTAGCTTGTATATTTCAGCTTCTAATTCACTCACCGCTTCCATATATTGAGGTTTACCACCAAAGCTATTTTTGATGATTTCAAGCGGTCTGCCCATTTCATCGAATGGCTTCACTTTAAGAACATGAATATTTTCAATTTCTTGAACACCTTCATCGGCATATTTGTCTAGCAAAGTATTTAATACTTGCTGAGCCGTTTCTCCGTATTTGGTGAAGTAGTTACGCTTTTTGACGTTTTCAGCCCGCTCTTTGCGCGTTAATGCTGGTTGGTCATAAACCACATGGCAAATCATATCGAATGGGTCCATGTCTTTGCCCACTTCATCTTCTAGGGCTTGCCAAATGATGCCTTCTTCTGCCAGTTCATCAATAATGGCTTGCTTGCGGTCTGCTTCATTCCAACGCTTGGTGAACTCATCTAATGAGGCAAACTGATTTTTCATGGTTTTGCGGGTGTAACCTTTAAACGATTCCGTGACTAATTTGCCATCAGAATCGTAATATTGAACCCGTTCGGCAAGCGCTTTAACTTGCACGCCGTTGACATGATACTTACGCACTTTGTCTTCATCGGTCCACCAATCCTCGCCGCCGGAAGTATTTCGCGGGTCATTACTCTCTGACGTATTCCCATAAGGTGCTTCTGGTTCTTGAATAGAAGCAGGGTCAATATCATCACCAAATGGACTGTCGCCTTCCTCTGTCATATCTTCAGGGTCGATGCCGTTAATGATGTCATCTAAGTCATCTTGATCATCAAAATCTTCCGGTGTAACCACTTTGACGCGCTCTGCTTCACCATCAAAGCGTTCATCAGCAAACAACTCGGTCGCTTTTTTAAAGTCTAAAATGGTGAACCATAATTTACCGTAGCGATCATCGATGCGAGTACCACGTCCAATAATTTGCTTAAACTTGGTCATAGATTGAATGCCTTGATCGAGCACTACTAACTTACAAGTTTTAGCATCAACACCTGTGGTCATTAATTCGGAGGTTGTGGCGATAACTGGGTAGGCTTTTTTCGGGTTGATGAAGTTATCCAATTGCGCTTTACCGATTTCATCGTCACCGGTGATTTTCATCACGTATTTTTCGTTTTTCGCCACTTGCTCGGGGTTTAAATTAACCAATGCCCGACGCATTCGCTCTGCATGGTCGATGTCATTACAGAACACAATCGTTTTGGCCATCGGATCGGTGCGTTTTAGATAATTGGTAATCGTTTGAGCCACAAGATCGGTGCGTTCATCGATCACCATAGTACGGTCGAAATCTTTTTGGTTATAAATGCGATCTTCAATCAGGTTACCATCTTTATCGGTTTGCCCTTTGGTTGGTCGCCAACCTTGAACATCGACATCAATATCCACACGCACGACTTTATAAGGCGCAAGAAAGCCATCTTCAATACCTTGCTTTAATGAATAGGTGTAAACCGGATCGCCAAAATATTCAATGTTAGAGACTTCATCAGTTTCTTTTGGTGTCGCAGTTAAGCCCACGTGAGTCGCAGCACTAAAGTAATCCAAAATTTCACGCCATGCGCTGTCTTCAGAGGCACTACCGCGATGGCATTCGTCAATCACAATCAAATCAAAGAAATCTGGATCAACTTGTTTATAGGCTTTTTGACTTTCTTCTGGCCCAGTTAAGGCTTGATATAAACCAAGATGAATTTCATAAGCGGGATCAACGGTTCGACCTGTGATTTTGGTCATCGCAGAGCCAAAAGGTTGGAAGTCATTGGTTTTAGTTTGATCAACAAGAATATTACGGTCGGCAAGGAACAGAATTCTTTTCTTCGCTTTGGCTTTCCATAAACGCCAGATAATTTGAAATGCGGTATAGGTTTTACCCGTTCCTGTCGCCATCACCAATAACACTCGATCTTGACCTGCGGCGACAGCTTCTACGGTTTTGTTGATCGCTTGCAACTGATAATAACGTGGTGATTTACCACTGCCATCATCGTGATAGTCTTGCGTGATCACGGGAAGATGTTCCGTTTTGTAGCCTTTCCAAATACAGTATTTATTCCAAAGTTGCTGCGGGGTTGGAAAGTCTTCTAAGCGTATTTCAGTTTCTAGCTGAGCTGGGTTAGTTTTGTCGTGAAAGATAAAACCATCACCGTTCGAAGCAAAGATAAAAGGCACTTCAAGCAAAGACGCATAATCGAGTCCTTGCTGCATACCTTTGCCAATTTCATGTTTATTGGCTTTTGCCTCTATCACTGCAAGTGGCATGCTTGGTTTATGATAAAGCACGATATCGGCAGATTTGACTTTCTTACGCGCCGCCGCTTGACCACGAACAATCACCTTTCCATCACGCAATTTCACTTCTTGACGAATTTGCGTCATATCATCCCACCCTGCGTTTTTCACCGCCGGAAAAATGAATTTAGAAATGATATCGCTTTCTGAAAGTTTAGTTTTATTAATGTTGGTGGTCATAGACTTAACTCGTCAATCCTTTGTTGATAAGAATATAACTGATTTAAGTTTTAAAACCGAGAAGTAATCATCAGGTCTTTGAATTGGTACTTATATACCCTAGGTGCGAGTTATGAACGTAGAAAGATTTGTTCGTATGATCAAACTTGCTAGAGTACATTTAGTTGTAAACTTACAGCTAAAATTAGTCTAAGCAGAATTAGTTTGAGAATATTAGAAAGGTGGAAGCCCCAGCCACATCCCGGCACACACGTCATTCGCTGTGGCTGCTCCCTTCCGGGCCTGACCAAGTTCACGAACTAGTATTGCGGGAGGACCAGGGCCTCCATAGATTTTTTATCGCAGAAACTTAGGATTGCTAAGTAACTCGAGTGCGGTGATTATGTCGAATCAAGGCAGCCAATGCAAGATCAATATATAAATACATATTTGTTTGCCTAACTTTTCAGCAAAACATACAAATATTACCTTGATGCTGCTTTATCTAGATACATTTTTTCGTCTGCGAGATGAAGAACTTGATCGACATTCATCACCTGTTTTCGATTGGCTGAAATGCCACATGATGTCGTCACTTCAATTATATCTCCGTTTTCAAGACCAATCTCCAAGGATTTGAATTTTGATAAGATGCTTTGTAATTTTTTATTATCGATTCGAGCTAACAATATAAATTCATCACCACCAATGCGAAATGAATGCCCATTCCAATGATTTAATATTGAACTTGCTAAATCTTTTAAAACTGTGTCACCACAACGGTGTCCATGCGTATCGTTAATCATCTTAAAGCGGTTCACATCAAGGTAGACCAAAGTGTAGTCAGCAGGTATCCCCCGTGAAAACTTTTGATATAGCGCCCGGCGATTTTTCAGTCTAGTCAAATTATCTGTCACAGATTGTTGATAGATCATCCATAAAACAAATGACATACAAACAAGACTAATAAGGAATATAGCCCATATCATATGGTGAAGATGCTGCTCTTTTTGTAATACTAACCGCCAGTTCGGCACCACATAATAGCTCTTAACAATATGCGGTATATCCACTAAATTTTGCGCTAAATTAAAGGCTTTTGAAAGTTTATATCCATCATCTGTTTTAGGAAATGCAAATGAGACTGGTGTTTTATGAAAGACACCAATATATTGATCTTCCTCTGTATCAAAACCAGCCGATTCATCTAACAGCATTTGAGTATAGTTCTGACGATTTAAAATTATATAGTCAACTTTGCCGTCTCTTAAGGCTTGTATTTGCTGTGTACGATCCGACATTCTATATAGTTTTTTACTTGGTAGCATATCGGTCAGCAAACCATCATAGTAATCACCATCAACAACACTGATTCGCTCAATTACCATTTCCGATAGGCTTTTGTATACACCTTCCTTATAACCTGTCCGTTTTACCACCACGGTTTCAGGTGTAAAATATGGAAGGCTAAAGTACATTTTGTCTTTTCGTGACGGTGATATAAAAATCGGACCAAGTACATCAATTTTATTATTTAATAAGTCAGCATACATAGATTGCCAAGTTTCATCAGCTGTACTAACTACTTCGCACTCAAATTCCAATATTTCACAGATTTCATTTAATATATCAATAGATATACCTTGCAACTCTCCTTCTTTGTCATATTTAGAAAACACATGCACATTCTCCAATTTTACTTGAAGCTTTTTTTTGTGGTTTAAGTGTAATCTAGCAACTTGTTGCTTTATTGAATTTAATTGGTATTCATACTGAAAGCGTTCTGTTTTTTGACGTAACGCTTTTTGGATTTCTGGAGTATGCAGGTAAGACACCATCGCTTTTACAGCCTCAGCATGTTGTCCCTTCGGGGTCGCAATACCAACAGATTGTATCGGCAAAATAGAGTTCAGCATACGTGCATTCATGCCATCATCCAAAAAGCGTCTTAACTTTGAGATACCATCAATTACACCGTCAACTTCACCACGTTTTAGCATAGTTAAGGCTTGTTGATAGTTAGAAAAATTGAGTACCCGTATATTAGAATAATTTTTTTCGATAAAAGATTTGAAAATAAGATTATTAGCGACGGCTACAACACGCACATCTCTAAAAGTATTCTGCTCGGAGAAAGTGGGCAAAGTATAAAGATAGGTATACTCCATATTAGTTGGCTCTGAAATATCAAAATATTTCTCTCGCTCAGTGGAGTACGTGACATTTGGGGCAAAATCAATTGTATTTTTTTTCAATGCTTCTAGAATTTGGCTAAAATTTCGAAAGTAAACATAATTAACTTGAAATTGAAAATGTTTTTCAAGTTCATCAAATACAACTTGACTACCGACATCACCTTTAACCAGTGCCACTTGGTAGGTTTTGTCTTGATAAGATGTCGTAGGCTCATCAGCATGAGCAACAAAAGTAATCAAGCATAATGAATAACAAAATAATAGAAGACGGAACAAGTTTTCCCCTTGGAAAAGAATTTGACACCACTTTTCTTAAATAAAGGTATCTTTTTGTCATATTTTAAGACATATAGTCTATATGGTTAAACTCTAATCACCAAACAAGTAACTACATTTAAGAATTAAAAATGACTTACTTTGATCAAAACGTATATTTCGTTCTAAAACAAATCCCACCAGGTATGATCTCAACTTATGGCGCCATCGCTAACATGGCGGGCTTCCCTGGGTATGCTCGTCATGTCGGAAAATTATTATCAAATCTGCCCGAACATTCCACCTTACCTTGGTTTCGTGTCCTAAACAGCAAAGGCAAAATTTCATTAAAAGGTGCAGATTTAGAGAGACAAAAACGTTGCTTAGAACAAGACGGTGTTGAAGTCAGTCCAATAGGCCAAGTAAATTTAAAGAAATACCTATGGCGTCCTGAAGGTTAGACGCCATAAATATATACCCAAAGGCTATCGACTCATTAACGAACGCCAATCATACGTAATTGAACTGCTTGCGTTTTGTTTTCATCCGTAATGACGTGGGTGATAGTATCTGTTGTAAAGCGTAACTTACCATCGACCGCAACTTTAGCTCGAACATTATAACGATGGTTCGGCACAATTTTATTCGCATCATAATCAAGCTTAAATTCAAATGGCACTTGCTTACCACCCGTTATAAATGAATCTGTTGCTATAATTTCTGCGGCCTTATCTGCTAACGAAATATCTTCTAATGTCACTGTCACAACTGCGTTATCTGGTAGTGCGATACGCTCACGATAGAACACGCTTCCCGTAACACTGGCAAGACCAACCGCTTCGCTTGAGCTTTGTGATGCAGATGAAGTGTTATCAGCATTTGTGGTGCAACCTGTCATTGCGACCCCCATAATTATTGATGAAATTAACAATAATGACTTTTTCATGCTCTTCCTTAATGAATTTTCGTAAGGTGAATATTATGCAGTCTTGTAATATCAGTCCCGCATGTTAATAATTGGACAATACAATATGGAGGTCTGATGAGCAAACAATTACAAGAATTACTCAATTTACACCAACTAGAGCGCTTAGAAGTTGGCTTATTCCGTGGGGAATGTGAGCATTTAGGCTTACCGCAAGTTTATGGTGGGCAAGTAATTGGACAAGCTTTATCTGCCGCTGGTTATACCGTTGAATCAGATAGAACAGTCCACTCTTTTCATAGCTATTTTTTGCACCCGGGCGATATTAATCAACCAATTATTTATGATGTTGAAAAACTGCGTGATGGCAAAAGTTTATCCACTCGTCGAGTCAAAGCGATTCAACATGGTAGACCAATTTTTTATCTGACAGCTTCTTACCAAGGTCAATTTGAAGGGCTAGAACATCAAGAGTCGCAAATGCCTGGCATCCAAGGTCCAGAAGGTATTCCTTCGGAAAGTGAGCTCGCTCAATCGATGAAAGAAGCGCTATCTCCTGCGATGCAACGTGCATTTTGCCATGAAAAACCAATTGAAGTTCGCCCAGTAGTGGTCAACAATCCCTTCCAGCCAGATGCTTTACCAGCTAAGCAATATTTATGGATTAAAGCCAATGGTGCTTTACCAGATGATCCAATATTACATCAGTACTTACTCGGTTATGCTTCTGATTGGGGATTCCTAGTCACGGCTCTATTCCCGCATAAGGTATCGCTATTTACCCCTAAATTCCAAGTCGCCACTATTGATCATTCTATGTGGTTTCATCGTCCTTTTAAAATGGATGAATGGCTGCTGTATGTAATTGATAGCCCAACTAGCAGCAATGGCCGAGGCTTAGTACGTGGCGAGATTTTTGATCGACAAGGCAACCTAGTGGCAAGTGCGGTACAAGAAGGTGTGATGCGCTTTACTCAAAAATGAGATTGATACTTGCGCATTTCAATATACCCAAAGTAATTGAAGTTGCAGTGAGGCGACAAGTGAATGAGGCCCCATGAGCATAGCTCGTCTATGACCTTCTTTAATAAAGAGATAGGGGGGCGAATGAACGCCGGCAACAAAGCTGCAGCTTCAAGTGCGACGGGTATATATAGATTCTTTTGAAAGGTGCTTACATTCCTATGCGAATCTTCCTTGTTTAAAGGCCTAGATGATAGCTCTGAATTCTGCATCTTGAAGTCACTTGGGTATAAGCGCTTCGGTTTCTAATCACACTGAAGCGCTTAATCTAATTTAATCAATCGGCAGAGCGGTTGTATATTTAATTGATTCCATCGCAAAAGTGGAAGTCACGTTCGAGATTCCTTCTACACTATTCACTAACTTCTTATAAAACTCATCATAAGCTTTCATATCCGAAACCAAAACTTTCATCATATAGTCAAACTCCCCCGCCATTCGGTAAAACTCCATCACTTCAGGAAATTCACTGACCGTATCAACAAAAGCTTGATACCACTCATTCGAATGATTGTTGGTTTTGATTAAGGCAAAAGCGACAAAAGACAAGCCCAACACCTCAGGATTGAGTAGCGCGACCTTTTTATCAATCATACCTTGTTCTTCCAATCGCTTAAGACGCTTCCAGCAAGGAGTCGTAGTCAAATTGACGGTATCAGCTAAGTCTTGCAGTGATACCGTAGCATCTTGTTGCAGCATATTGAGTAATGTTTTATCTACCTTATCTAACATCAACTGTTTCATTTCCAAAACCCTACCAATAAGAGAATTTATTTCTCCAATATAGGCAATTAACAACTAATAAAGCAAACCTTTTCTCTTTTTTAAGAGGTAAATTACCCATAGAGAATTAAGCAACTTTAGATAGCAATCAGGATTAACGTTATGTGCATAGATAGACAATGGATTAACCAAGCAATCACTAAAATTGAAGCGGACTTTCAGCGCTCAGCTGATACGCATTTAATTAAATTGGATCTACCGTATTTGTCCGGCATTGATATTTACCTTAAAGATGAAAGTACTCATCCGACTGGATCTCTTAAGCATCGTTTAGCACGCTCGCTATTTTTGTATGCGTTATCAAACGGTTGGATTGGTCCTGAAACAACCGTGATTGAATCCTCTTCTGGTAGTACTGCGGTATCTGAAGCTTACTTTGCTCGTTTATTAGGCTTACGTTTTATTGCGGTAATGCCAAAATCAACTGCCACAAAAAAAATAGAACAAATCCAATTTTATGGTGGAGAAGCCCACTTAGTGGAGCGTTCGGATCAGATTTATGCAGAATCTCGCCGTTTAGCAGAAGAGTTAAACGGTCACTATATGGACCAATTTACCTACGCCGAGCGTGCTACTGACTGGCGTGGAAACAACAATATTGCTGACAGCATATTTTGTCAGATGAGCCGCGAACCTCACCCTATCCCCTCTTGGGTCGTAATGAGTGCAGGAACAGGCGGTACATCAGCAACCATTGGCCGTTTTTTACGTTATAAAAAGCACCCTACTCAATTATGTGTGGTTGATCCTGAGAATTCCGTTTTCCATGATTTTTTTAAGCATGGCGATGCCTCTATTACTATTGATTCAGGGAGTAAGATTGAAGGAATTGGTCGCCCACGAGTAGAGCCGAGTTTTATTCCTGGCGTGATCGATGAAATGCGCACTGTTCCAGATGCTGCCAGCGTTGCTACGATTCAATGGTTAGAGACGATTCTTGGCCGCAAAGTGGGTCCATCAACCGGAACCAATCTTTATGGTGCATTAAATATTGCCCATGAAATGATTCAACGTGGCGAAACAGGATCGATTGTTACCCTTATTTGCGACAGCGGTGATCGTTATTTAAATTGTCATTACAATCCAGAGTGGTTACAAAAAAACATTGCCGAACTCACTCCATTTAAAGAAACATTAAAAACCATCACCCACTTATAACCAACATATTTTCAGACTAAGATTGAGGGTTGATATACTTAAGAAAATTAATCTCGAAATATAGAGATTAACTCAAGTATTACGTTAATTTTTTAACTATAATGCTACCAGTTTGGGGCGTAATGCCCTCTGCTATCATTTTCGGTAATAACTATTCTCAAGCAGATTTAAAAGGTTAATTATGACGTCCCTACGCTTATTTGCGCTTGCGCCTTTAGCTATGTTGTCAATTTCGTCTCATGCGGCGGATGTTGCTGGCAAAGATTACTTTTACTTAGGTACAGGGGCTGTTGGAGTTTCTTCAGATCCTGTTAATGTTGCTGGTGCAGGCAGGGTTGAATTTAATGACTCTGAAATCTACGAAAATCCAAACGTTACTGTTGGTATTGGTCACTATTATTCAAAACACTTTGCTGTTGAAGGTTTCTATCGATACTCACGTACCGAAGGTGAGTTTTCAGATGACAGCATGGCGAATTTAGATACTCACCAATTTGGTCTGTCTGGATTAGCGACTACTGGTGAAATTTGGAAAACCCCCTTTGAGCTATATGCAAAACTGACCGGTACTTACACCTATTCTAAATTTAAAGCCGATAACTTTGACGTCAATGATGAAGATGGTGTGGGTGGTTTAAATATTTCAGGCGGTCTGCAATGGAACTTAATGCATTCCGACTACTTCTTCCGTGCTGAATATGTCTATGCCCTAACCATGGGTGATTTATACGGTCATGATGATTACGATTACAAAGGCGTACAAATTAGCCTAGGTCGTACGTTCTAGCTTAGAGCGATTCTCGGGGCTCGGGCGTTTCACTGCTCGTAGCTCGGTAAAGAAATGTTTAACGCTGCACTGGCTGTTTCACAACGGGAGTGCAGCGTTTTTATTTTCGGAACTCGAGTATCGACCGCTTCTCGTGGCTCGATGTGGTTGACGCGACAAAGTCGAGACACGAGCTTCCGAGATACGAGCCACGTCTTTATCCATGCCCTGGTCTTACGGTTATATCCTTCTCCAACTCTTTTTTCAGCAAGGCTTCTATATGTCCCGGTGAATGTGTCTTCAACGAAATCAAACGATACATTTGTGGGATCACGAACAAAGTCACTAGTGTGGCAAAGCTCATCCCAAATAAAACCACTGTCCCTACCGCTACTCGGCTTTCATAACCCGCACCAGTGGATAGCATTAGTGGCAATGACCCTGCAATGGTGGTAAATGCTGTCATTAAGATTGGACGAAGACGACGAGCAGAAGCATCGATAATCGCCTTTTCAAATTCAATGCCACGGTCACGTAATTGGTTAGCAAATTCTACAATCAATATGCCATTTTTAGTCACCATACCAATCAGCAAGATCATCCCAATTTGGCTATAAATATTGAGCCCTTGCCCCATTAAATACAGTCCGATAAAACCACCAAGTACGCCCATAGGAACGGTGAACATCACGACCAGAGGGTTTATAAAGCTTTCAAACTGCGCGGCCAAAACAAGATAAGCCACCAATAAAGCCAAGGCAAAAACCACCATCACACTTGATTGATTCTCTTTGAAATCTTTCGATTCACCGCTATACGAAATGCTAATGTCACTTGGCAAGTTATCGATCGCTTGCTTGTCGAGATAATCTAAGGCTTCACCTAACGTAGAGTTTGACGTTAAATTAGCGCTCAAGGTGATCGATTTTTGCTTATTGGTATGCGACAAGCGGTTCGCTGAGGCAATCTCTTCAAGTTTGGTGACGGTATCGAGAGTGATAAGTTCTCCGCCATCAGTACGTAAGTAAATCTTGCTCAAATCAGCGGCGTTATTAAAGCTATTTTCATCGCCTCGAAGATACACGTCATATTCTTCGCCACGCTCTAAATAGGTGGTTTCTGTTACCCCTCCTAACATGGCTTCCAGTGTGTCGGAAATATCACTCACACTAATGCCTAAATCAGCTGCGCGTTGCTTATCAACCGTCACAACAAGCTCTGGTGTTTTTTCAGAATAATCCAAATCTCCACCAGTGATCACGCCATCTTCTTCACCTTTGTGTTGCAGAAATTCGGCCCATTTTGAAAGCTCTTGATAGTCTGATCCACCGAGTACAAATTGTACTGGGTTATCAGAGCCGCCACGGAAACCTGGCATCATCGCACGCACTCGTACATCAGGAATGCCGGATAACGTTTTGCTGATCATACCTAAAGCTTGCTGTGCATTAACGCTTCGTTTATCCCAGTCTTCTAACACCATAATCACAAAGCCCGTTTCATCTCCCGCTCGGCCACCAAATGCTGGTGCATCCACGCTGAAGGATTTCAACACACCTTTACCTAGCAATGGAATGAGGCGATTCTCCACTTCATCCATATTGGCGCTCATACGGTTAAAACTAGTGGCATCAGCTCCTTTTACAAATGCAAATAACACACCTTTATCTTCTTTTGGCGCTAATTGGCTAGGGATCATCGTCATCAACCATCCACTCACCACTATACAAACAACAATACTCACCGGTGCTGACCAACGAAAACGAATTGCGTGTACTAGTCCATTTCGATAGCAAGTTTCAATACGAGCAAAAAACTTATCAATACAAAGGTTAAAACGATTCGGTTGTACATTGGCTTTTAGTAGTTTGCTGCCCAGCACTGGCGTTAACGTTAATGCAATTAGAGATGAGAAAAGTACCGACATGGCGAGTAATACGGAAAACTCGGTAAATAACAGCCCAACCATACCATCCATGAAGGAAATAGGTAGAAACACCATCACCAAGACAAGTGTGGTCGCCATAACAGCGAAACCAACTTCTCTCGTTCCTTTATAGGCAGCAAGTAATGGTGGCTCGCCTCGCTCAAGGTGGTGGAAAATATTTTCGACAACGACAATGGCATCATCTACGACTAAACCAATCGCAAGAATCAATGCCAACAAGGTAATTAAGTTGACTGAGAAACCAAAGTAGTAAGCCGCCATGAAAGCAGAAATCAGTGATACCGGAACCGTCACTGCAGGAATTAAAGTCGCGCGCATTTGACCAAGAAAAATATACAGCACGAGTACTACTAAACCACCAGTGATAAATAGTGTGTTGTAAACTTCGCTAATCGACTGCTCAATAAAGATCGTTGCGTCATACTCTATTTTTAATGAAGTACCATCAGGTAAAAATTTCTGTACGTTATCAACTTCTTTACGAACTAATTGCGCAACGTCAAGTGGATTGGCATCGGTTTGAGTAATGATACCCATGCTGACACCGACTTCACCATCACTCTTATACATTGAACTTTCATTTTTTGCGCCCAGATAAATCGACGCAACATCTTGCAGGTAAATAGGATGTCCATCGCGGCTTTTATTTACCACTAAGTATTTAAAATCTTCTTCGGTTAAATAGTTGCGGGTCGTTCGAACCGTCATAGATGTAGTGTCATTACGCACTTCGCCACTTGGGTTTTCGACATTTTCACGTTCTAATGCATTACGAATATCAGTTGTTGTAATCCCTAAACCAGCCATTGCGGTTGGATCAAGTTTTACGTACATGACTTTGTCTAAGCCACCACTAATATCAATTGAACTAACACCAGAAATCAAACTAAAACGGTCAAGCATGACTCGATTGATGTAGTCAGTTAATTGAGTGCGATCCATCTTAGTTGAAGTAAGGTTGATATGAACCGCCGCTTCACCTGAGCCATTATCTTTCGACACAATAGGATCATCTGATTCATCTGGCAGAGAACGTTGTGCACGAGCAATCGCATCACGTACATCACTCACACCGGTAGTAAGGTCATAGCCTAAATCAAAGGTGATGGTTATACGTGAACTACCATTACGAGAAACCGATTGAATATCATCTACTCCACTGATACCAGAAAGTTGATCTTCCAAAACAGTAGTGATTTGACTCTCCATTATGCTGGCAGAAGCGCCGTCATAACTGGTCGATACTGTGACAACAGGATTAGAAATATCGGGCATTTCACGGACAGCGAGCTTAGTGAAAGACACATAACCAAACACGCATAGTAACAGGCTTAATACAATAGCCACTGTCGGCCGCTTTACCGACACATCAGATAACCACATTATTGAGCTCCTTGGTTTTCTGTGTTCGGTAATGTTAGTGAATCTTGTTCTACCACTTTCACACTTAACCCATCACGCATATTAACAAGACCTTTAGTGACAATTTTCTTGCCAATTTCAAGGCCAGATTCCACCACAATTTTATCTTCTATACGTGCACCTAAAATAATTTCCGTACGAGTAACTTTATTATTTTCAATTACATACACGTAACGTTTAGTACCCGAATATTCGAGCGCTTGAACTGGAATGATAGGTTTATGAATAATAGGAAAAGTTAAGATAGCCGACATCAGCATGCCCGGCTTTAATTTATGATCAGGATTGGCAATATCAACACGAACTGGCACACTCAAGGTTGCGCTGTTAACTCGAGTATTGATATGTGTGACCTTGCCTGGAAAGACTTGGTCGTTCCAAGCGCGACTTTGAGTGTTCACTTCCATACCCAAAGATATTTCTGAAAGATACTTTTCTGGCACCTGTAAATCCAAACGCATGTTATCTAAATTATCTAGAGTAAATAGCTCTTCACTGGCGCTAACGGTTTTACCTTTACTGAAATCAATGAAGCCAACTGTACCGGAAAATGGTGCATTGATATTAAGGTAAGACAGCTCGGCTAATGCGACATCCATACGCGCCTTAGCAATATCCACACTGGCACGTTGGGCATCTAGTTCAGTCTGCGTAATCGCATTCTTTTTAACCAAACTGGCGAATTCTCGTTCCTTACGCTTTTCATCATTATAATAAGCTCTCGCCTCGTTAAGAGCTGCACGAGCTTTTTTCTCGTCTAACACCAAAAGCGGTTGGTTTATTTTTACTTCTTGATTGGAATGCACCAGAATTTTTTCTATCTTGCCCGAAACTTCTGGTTTAATGGTTACGGATTCTTGCGCCGATAATTTGGCAACTAAGGTAAGGGTTTGCTGAACATCGTGCTCTTGAACAATTTGAGCGCCAACAGGGATTCCCGTTGGTTTATCATTAGCATTCGCCAAATGAGAAGTGGCAATAAAAAGAGAGAAAGCGATAGCAACTGAAGATAGTGATATTTTATCCATGACAAATTCCATTTATATGCCCAAGTAGGCTCAAGGTGCAAATATTTATTCTATCAGCAGAAAGATATGTTGAACGTAAAACAATGTAAATATGCTTATCGTTAAAGTAAATAATCCACCGGTTGTCAGTCGCCAATTTCAACTATACCCAAGTGGCGTCAAGATGCACAATTCAGAGCTACCATCCAACCCATTAGGCAGGGAAAGTTGACGCAAGAAGTAAGCACCTTTCAAGCTAATCTGACACGCCTATCTCTATACAAAAAGAAGATATTTGGATGAAGCTCCCATAAGGCAAGTTAAAACAAGCTTTAAGCCGCGTTAAATTGAACAGAGATAGAATCACTATGATCATGCTCAAGTTGCTCAATAAAATACCACTCAAATCCCAATCAGTTCGAAAACTCAACACTTAATCAATTATTTAAAAAAACTTCTTTACAGCCTAAAACAGTTTGCTATTATGCGCCCCACACTTGTGGAGGGGTTCCCGAGTGGCCAAAGGGAGCAGACTGTAAATCTGCCGGCTCCGCCTTCGATGGTTCGAATCCGTCCCCCTCCACCATTATTTAACTTGCTGGTGTTATTCCTTTTAGCACGAGCAAGACGTTCTAGGTACGATGTCAGGTCATTCGTATTGTTGAAGAACAAACACAATTTGTGGAGGGGTTCCCGAGTGGCCAAAGGGAGCAGACTGTAAATCTGCCGGCTCCGCCTTCGATGGTTCGAATCCGTCCCCCTCCACCATTATTAACTTGCTAGTGTTACTCTTTTTAGCATGAGCAAGACGTTCTAGGTACGATGTCAGGTCATTCGTATTGTTGAAGAACAAACACAATTTGTGGAGGGGTTCCCGAGTGGCCAAAGGGAGCAGACTGTAAATCTGCCGGCTCCGCCTTCGATGGTTCGAATCCGTCCCCCTCCACCATTATTAACTTGCTAGTGTTACTCTTTTTAGCATGAGCAAGACGTTCTAGGTACGATGTCAGGTCATTCGTATTGTTAAAGAACAAACACAATTTGTGGAGGGGTTCCCGAGTGGCCAAAGGGAGCAGACTGTAAATCTGCCGGCTCCGCCTTCGATGGTTCGAATCCGTCCCCCTCCACCATTCTTTAACTTGTTCGTGTTACTATTTCTAGCATGAGCAAGACGTTCTAGGTACGATGTCAGGTCATTCGTATTGTTAAAGAACAAACACAATTTGTGGAGGGGTTCCCGAGTGGCCAAAGGGAGCAGACTGTAAATCTGCCGGCTCCGCCTTCGATGGTTCGAATCCGTCCCCCTCCACCATTCTTTCTCTTTTTATTATAAAAAAGACATAAAAAACCAACTCTCGCAGTTGGTTTTTTTTCGTCTAAAATCTGTCTCACTTCACATTCTGGCAATAGAAAAAACACAAAAACCACAAGATTAAAAACAATATAATTTAAAATTGTACACAATACTTCCGAAATTAATTTGCACTAATTTATAACAAAACGTGCACTTTTATGATTTACACACCTTTTAATTACAAATACTTACCTGCCATAATCGACTAATTCCTCTCTCCATTCACTTCATTTCAGTTTTGGCACAAAACTTGCCAGTTAGACCTAGCTTGCAGAAATTAACACCACTAATTTACAAAATTGATTGTATTCAATATTGTTGCATTAATGTTAAAGCACACCTATACATACATGGATGCAGAAATATAACTACCCACATGATTTGGGTATATAACAAGAACTGCTAATTCGAACTTAGGAAGGTAGGCCCATTACTACCTATAAGAATCTAGTGGAATAGACACTAAGGAAATGTCATGAAGCTTACATATACGCTTAACCAACGCCCACCTGTTGGAACAACATTACTACTGGCCTTACAACACATGCTGGCATCGATCGGGGGAATCGTTGCGGTGCCTCTTATTGTCGGTGCATCTGTCGGCTTACCAGCGGCTGAAATTGCAGATCTGATTAACGCTGCGTTACTCGTCGGTGGCATTGCCACTATTGTTCAATGTGTCGGTCTTGGCCCTGTGGGGATTCGATTACCGGTTGTGATGGGTTCTAGTTTTGCTTTCCTCGGTGTGGCGATTTCTATCGGTAAAGCGGATGGTATGAGTGGCATTATGGGTGCTGCTTTTGTTGGCTCATTCTTGGTGATTTTTGCCAGCTTCTTCATGACGCAGATTAAAAAGCTCTTTCCAGATGTGGTCAGTGGGGTTGTAATTACGTTAATCGGTTTAACTATTCTCCCTGTTGCAATGAGCTGGATTGGTGATGCACCAAAAGGTAGTGAAGAGTTCGCGACCTTACCAAAATTGTTTCTCGCTTTAATCTCACTTGGTATCGTTATCTTAGTCTCAGTGTATTGCAAAGGTATGATCGCAGCCTCTGCCATTGTGATTGGATTAGTCGGTGGCTACATTGCTGCCTTGACTATGGGTATGGTCGATTTGAACCAAGTAACAGAAGCTTCCTGGGTAGGCAGCCCGACCCCTCTTAAATATGGCATGACCTTCTCTTGGGGCGCAATTCTAAGCATGAGTTTGGCTTATATTATCGTTGTTGCCGAGGCAACAGGTGATTTCATGGCACTAGGTGCTAACTGCCAAAAAGAAGTATCAGGTAAAGATTTAAAACGTGGCGTATTAGGTGATGGTCTAGGTAGTACCCTTTCAGCACTGATGACAGGGATGCCATTAGCTTCGTTTAGTCAAAACGTAGGTATTGTAGGTATTACTGGGGTAGCAAGTCGTTACGTTGTTGCCACGACGGGTGGCCTCTTGATTCTAGGCGGTCTGTTTCCAAAATTGGCAGCGCTTGCAGTCACTATTCCAAAACCTGTATTAGGCGGTGTAGGTTTCATTATGTTCGGTATGATCGCTTATGCTGGCATTCGCATGCTGATTAAAGCAGCCGATACTAAACGTAATGCATTAATCATTTGTGTCAGCCTAGCTGCTGGTCTTGCGGTTACGATTGAACCTCGTTTAATTCAGCATTTACCTCATGCGGTAGCAGAATTCTTCCACTCAGGCATCACTACTGGTACCTTAATCGCAATTATCTTGCATCAAGTTTTACCGCAAAACCGCAAAGAAGAATTAGCAATGAAAAAGCTAGAAGTGGTTGAAATGGCAAAAGATGAGGAATGTCATTCCCCTGCATTTAAAGTAATGGAATCAAAAGCAACCATATCAAAAGCGATTGCAACCATTGCTGCAGAACGTGAAGCAGTACGAAACCAAACATTACTTGAGGCCCAATCTGAAGACGATAACTTGTCGGATCAACAGACCTCGTCGTCCGAGTCTCACTCTCGACTCACCCCAAGTACCGCGATGAAATAAAATGTATACCAAGGTAAAAGTCGGCATGTTCGGCTTTTACCTTTTTCAACAATAATCACTAACAACCTAAAAAAATAAGACCCTCTCCCCTGAAATGGTTGAGATGGCTAAGGAAAATTATGAATGTCTCAAACGCTTAATACTCAACATTCAGCGAATCAAAACTTAACAACCACTTGGATTAAAAACCCGCTCGATATTTATACTGGTAGCGAACAAGATGCACGTGGTGGGATTGTAGTTCAAGGAAATACCGTACTTGAACTTGTCGCTTTAAATGCTGAACCAAGCTATAAAATTGATAATGTGGTCGATGCTAAAAATCACGTTGTCACACCCGGCTTAATCAATGCCCACCATCACTTTTATCAAACCTTAACTCGCGCCTACCCTGATGCACTAGATAAAGAACTCTTCAATTGGCTTAAAACACTCTACCCAGTATGGGCTGGTCTTGATGAAGAAATGCATGCCCTTTCTACCGAAGTCGCACTCGTTGAGATGATGATGTCTGGTTGTACTACAGCCTCAGATCATCATTATCTAATTCCGGTTGGTTTAGAGAATGCGATTGATATTCAAGTTGACACCGCCAAAAAGCTCGGCGTTCGTGCAATTCTGACTCGCGGCTCGATGAGCTTAGGGGAAGACGACGGTGGCTTACCTCCTCGTCACACCATTCAAACCGAACAAACCATCATTGATGACAGCCTAAGGTTAATTAACCAGTATCACCAACGTGAAAGTGGCGCGATGACGCAAATTGCTTTGGCGCCATGTTCGCCATTTTCTGTTACGACTGATTTAATGAAAGAAACTTCGCGCATTGCTCATCAAGAAAATGTGATGATGCATACTCACTTGTGTGAAACCATTGATGAAGAAGAGTTCTGCCTACAACGCTTTGGCCATCGCCCAGTCGATTACCTTGAAAGCGTCGGTTGGCTGAATGATAAGACTTGGCTGGCGCATGGCATCCACTTTAATGATGAAGAAATCAAGCGGCTAGGTAATGCCGGCGTTGGTATCAGCCATTGTCCAACCTCGAACATGATGCTTGCCTCTGGTATTTGTCGTAATAACGAATTAGAAGCTGCTGGTGTGAAAGTCGGTTTAGGTGTCGATGGTTCCGCGTCTAACGATGGTTCAAACATGATTGCAGAAGTCCGCATGGCGATGTATTTACAGCGTCTACGTTATGGCTCTGCGAATGTGTCACATCTTGATGCTCTACGTTGGGCAACCAAAGGCTCGGCAGCTGCAATGGGACGCACTGACATCGGAACACTAGAAGTCGGTAAGCAAGCGGATATTTCAATGTTTACCCTAGATGAGATTCGTTTCTCTGGCTCACACGATCCATTGGCGGCATTAATTATGTGTGGTGCACAACAAGCTGACCGCGTGATGATTAACGGTGAATGGAGAGTACATGATGGACATGTTATCGGGCTCGACCTAGAGTGTTTATTAATTCAACATCGAGCAGCTGCAAAACGCCTTGCTGAAAAAGCAATGAAGCTTCGTTAAGGTGAAAATAGATTGTGTTGATATATACCCAAGTGATTTTAAGATGCAGAACTCAGAGCTCTCACCCAGACCTTTAGGCTGGGAAGATTGACGAAGAAATGTAGGCACCTTTCAAACCAATCTGATACGCCCTATCTCTTTATACAAAAGAAGAGGTTTGAATGAAGCTCCCGAAGGGCAAGTTACTTGGGTATAAAGCTAGGTTGCTTGATTAACACATAAACAAAACGACACTATTTTTAATCATAGGGCTCTCAGCATGTTAGGGCTCTATGCTTCTCTTTCTCTTATCTTTCCCTTCTATTTCTTCACCTTTTTCAAACCACCATAACACTATCAATTACCACTGTTAAAATAACGTATTGATGTTGTACTAGATCAAGATGGCTCAATTTCGGAAATGCTACCGTCTCTATAGTATTAATACTTTAGGGGTATACAGGTATGTTCTATATTCACATGCTGCTGCTGTTAGCAGTCATTTTCACAGGGATTCGATTTGGCGGTATTGCCTTTGGCTTATTAGGCGGCCTAGGTGTTTCCGTTTTAGCGTTTGTATTTGGTATAGCACCGGGCTCTCCGCCGATCAGCGTTATGTTGATTATTCTTGCGGTTGTCGCAGCATCAGCAACATTAGAAGCAACTGGCGGTTTAAAATTACTGGTTAAATTTGCAGAAAGGCTGCTGCGTAAACACCCGAATCAAATTGTCTTTTTAGGTCCATTTTGTACTTATCTTTTGACTGTTCTTGTTGGCACTGGTCACAGTGTTTACCCACTTCTACCGGTTATCTACGATGTTTCGATTAAAAAAGGCATTCGTCCAGAACGTCCAATGGCAATGGCTTCTGTAGCTTCGCAAATGGGTATTACCGCAAGTCCAATCGCTGCTGCCGCTGCCGTCGTAATGGCCACCGCAGCAAAAAATGATTTAGATATTTCGCTGGTTCAAGTGCTGATGGTCACCATTCCAGCAACCCTATGTGGCTTACTCGCCGGTTGTACTTGGAGCCTATTCCGCGGTAAAGAACTCGATCAAGACGAAGCCTTTATCGAACGCTGCAAAAATCCAGATTTTAAAGCTGCGTTAATTGATGAAACCGTTGAAGGCGGTAATGATATTGCCAATGCCAAAAAG
This sequence comes from Vibrio algivorus, assembly GCF_030161215.1. Classification (NCBI taxonomy): domain Bacteria; kingdom Pseudomonadati; phylum Pseudomonadota; class Gammaproteobacteria; order Vibrionales; family Vibrionaceae; genus Vibrio; species Vibrio algivorus. The sequence goes on along the minus strand of NZ_BSPV01000004.1, from coordinate 98,989 downwards.
GCCAAAACAGGTTTAACCGTATTTTTAGCCGGTATTGCGGTAGTGGTTTTTGTCGCAATGTTTGGTAAAGATCTGAGTCTGTTACCTCAAGGGGTTGGCATGTCGGTCGCCATTCAATTTTTGATGTTGGCAGTCGGCGCTATTATTTTGCTATGCACTAAAGTCGATCCAAAAGAAATCGCTAAAAGTAATGTATTTACTGCAGGGATGTCGGCAGTAATCATTATCTTTGGTATTGCTTGGATGAGTGACACTATCATTGAGCATCATAAGCCTTACTTGATTGAAATGGTCAGCGACATTGTCAGTGTTCATCCTTGGACCTTTGCTTTTGCAATGTTTGCTACTTCGGTTTTCTTAAAAAGCCAAGCCGCTGTACTGACGATTATGTTCCCATTAGGTTTCTCACTGGGTATTCCACCGGAAGTATTGATAGGAGTAATTCCAGCTTGTTATGCTTATTTCTTCTTCCCATTCTACCCATCGGATCTAGCAGCGATCACCTTTGACCGTTCAGGCACGACGTCGATTGGTAAGTATGTATTAAATCACAGCTTCTTTATTCCGGGCATCATCGGTGTATCAACAGCGACTGTAATTGGCTACTTTATATCTACGACCTTATTAGGATAGTTACACGAGGTAGATACCACTGCTCCACCTGCAAAAATGGCTGATCATAGATCAGCCATTTTTATTGAAGTTTTAATTTATATCCAAACTTTAATCAATTATTTAAGTTTAATCGTTTGACCAATTAATAATGATTTGGGATTTTTAATCTCTGGGTTTAATTGCTGTAACTCATCAACAGTCATATCATGATCGTTGGCAATACGATATAAAGTATCATTTTCTTTGATCACATAAACGCTCGATTTATCTTGCATTTGTTGCTTAATTTCATCTTGATCCATAGACAGTTGATCAACTTTATCTGCTAGTTGCTGATTCGACTCCTTCTGAGCTTGTAGTTCAACTTGTAGAGAATTTAGTTGTTCTGCTTGTTGATTTTGCTGCTCAATCACTTCATCGTTTGAAGCACAGCCAGAAAGCGCTAAAGCAGAAGCGAGCATCGTTAATGTAATGATTTTTGGGTTACTCTTTAACATAGTCAAATACCTTTGATTGCTTGAGTCTTTAATTTAGTCAATAAACCCTATAAATTTCAAGTGATTTATATTTATTACTGAGATTAATAATATTCAGCCAACCAACGTTACCCTCGCCCATGAGGTGAATCTAAGTCCAATTCTGGTCCTTTAGGGATAACTTGAGTCGGATTAATACCTTTATGACTGAAATAATAATGACGTTTAATATGATCAAAATTAACCGTTTCTTTTACGCCTGGCACTTGATAAAGCTCTTTCATATAACCTTGAATATTCGAGTAGTCAGCAATACGTTTTAAGTTACACTTGAAATGGCCAACGTAAACCGCATCAAAACGAATTAAAGTGGTAAACAAACGCCAATCCGCTTCTGTGATTTTCTCACCAACCAGATACTTACTCTGAGATAGATGCTGCTCCACCTTATCTAACGCTGCAAACAAGCTATCAAACGCATCTTCATACGCTTGTTGTGTAGTGGCAAAACCCGTTTTATATACACCGTTATTAATATTGGGATAGATAAATTCATTCCATTTATCGATTTCTGAACGTAAATCTGCTGGGTAGTAGTCATCGCTATTACCCGTTAAATCATTAAACTCCGAATTAAACATGCGCAGAATTTCTGATGATTCATTACTAATAATAGTATTGGTTTTCTTATCCCACAGCGTAGGAACCGTCACTCGACCTGAATAGTCATTCTTGGCTTGGGTGTAAATTTCATGAAGTTTAGTAAAACCAAAGAGCGGTTCAGGTTGGCTAAACTCCCAACCATTTTCCAACATATCCGGGCTCACGACAGTGACATCAATATGGCCGGCTAATCCTTTTAATTCACGCATAATTAAGGTGCGATGCGCCCACGGACAAGCAAGAGAAACATACAAATGATAGCGACCTGATTCAGGTTGAAATGCCGCATCTGGCTTATTTTCAATCCAATCTCGAAAACCGGCATCTTCACGAACAAATTTGCCACCGCTCGATTTAGTGTCATACCACACGTCATGCCATACGCCTTCAACTAACTTACCCATCATGCTCTCCTATTCTCTTTAATTTCCTTCAGTATAAATAGCTAAACGCTCTGTCACACCATAACGAGCTGAAGGTTTTGTTCGATAGATTCGAATGAGTGACGCAATTTTACAACCATGATAAAGTCTCGATTTGTTCATTACTGACTTTCTACTATGAAAACACCTTGTATTGCCGCTTGTAAAAATAACTCCGGAATCTGCTCTGGTTGCCATCGCACCATGGGCGAAATTCTACAGTGGAGCAAAATGGATGATGACGCTCACTCGCAAGTGATGGCAAAACTCAATGGTGAAAAAAACACTCATGCCTGCCCTGAATGTGGGGACAACACTTTTTGTGATATTGCCGCAGGAAAAGAAACTTGTTGGTGTTTTGAGGTTGAGGAGCGAGAAATAACCGAAACTTACGATGTCTGTTTATGCCGCCGCTGTTTGGAAAAGAAACCTATCGTTTAAACTTCACCGCCTAAGACCTTGGTAATAAAAAAGAAACAGGCAATAAAAAAGCAGCACCTTTCAGCACTGCTTTCGTTCACTTAATTTTCAGACCAGATTAATCCACCAGCAAACACGATACCGCGTGAACATCAGTGCCTTTGATTTGTGGTTTTTGCTCGGCACATTGCGCAGTGGCAATGGGACAACGGGTTCTAAACACACAACCTGATGGTGGGTTGATTGGCGATGGTAAATCCCCTTCTAACATTTGAATCACTTTGGCGCGTTCTTTCTTAGGATCAGGAATTGGCACCGCTGACATCAAGGCTTTGGTGTATGGGTGTTTCGGGTTAGCAAATAGTGCATCTGCCTCGCCGAGTTCTACCGCATTACCTAGGTACATTACCAATACGCGATCTGAAATGTGTTTTACCACTGATAAATCGTGGGCAATAAACACTAAACTCAAGCCTAATTCACGCTGTAGCTCTTTTAGTAGGTTCACTACCTGCGCTTGAATTGATACATCGAGTGCTGATACTGGTTCATCACAAATGATCATTTTAGGGTTCAAAATCAACGCACGAGCAATACCAATACGCTGACACTGACCACCTGAGAACTCATGGGGATAACGGTTAATCACGTTCGGTAGCAAACCAACCTTATCCATCATGATTTTTACTTTGGCTTTTACTTCCGCTTTAGATAGCTTTGGATAAAACGTTACTAGCGGCTCAGCAATGATGTCACCGACGGTCATTCGTGGGTTAAGTGAAGCCAGCGGGTCTTGGAAGATCATTTGAATTTCTTTGCGCTTTTCACGTTTTTGTACTGCTTGCATGCGAGTTAAGTCTTGGCCTAACCATAACACTTCGCCTTCAGTCGCTTCCACTAGACCAATAATGGCGCGAGCAAACGTTGATTTACCGCAACCAGACTCACCTACTACACCAAGAGTTTCACCTTCATATAGACGTACATTGACGCCATCGACGGCTTTTAACTTTGATGGTTTAGACCACGGCCAAGCTGATTTGGAGGCAATATTAAAGTGAACTTTTAAGTCTTTAATATCCAGCAGTAAGTTTTTATCCGCTAATGCCACTTTTTCAATTTTGGCTTTAGGCTCAACACTGCTTGGTTGTTCTATCTTTATTTCATTTGTAATGCTCATGACTTCCAAGTCTCCCATTCAGAAAAACAAGCACGGAAACGGTCTTCACCAAATGGAAGAAGTTGTGGTGCTTCTTGACGACAACGATCAGTAACACGGTGACAACGCTCTTGATACGGACACCCCGTTGGCAAGCGTAGTAAGTTCGGTGGGTTACCTGGAATAGTTGGCAACTCTTCCCCCTCAGTATCGAGACGAGGAATAGCGCGTAGTAAGCCTTCGCTGTAAGGGTGGCTTGGTTTATAGAAAATCTCATCAACCGTACCGTACTCCATAGTACGTCCGGCATACATCACGAGTACTTTGTCACAAGAGCCGGCAACGACACCTAGGTCATGGGTGATCATAATAATCGCGGTGTTAAATTCGTCTTTAAGCTCATTCAACAAGTCCATAATTTGCGCTTGTACCGTTACATCTAGTGCAGTAGTCGGTTCATCGGCAATCAGAAGTTTCGGGCGACAAAGAAGCGCCATTGCGATCATCACACGCTGACGCATACCACCAGAGAACTCATGCGGGTACATGTTAATGCGTTTACGAGCTTCTGGAATCTTCACCGCTTCAAGCATGCGTACCGACTCTTCAAACGCTTCGGTTTTGCCCATGCCTTTGTGCAACATTAATACTTCCATTAGCTGATCGCTAACCTTCATGTATGGGTTCAATGAAGTCATAGGATCTTGGAAAATCATCGCGATTTGTTCTGCGCGGATCTTGTTAAGCTCTTTTTCTGGCAAGTTTAAAATTTCTTTGCCTTCAAATTTGGCACTTCCGCTGATCACGCCGTTTTTTGCCAACAAGCCCATGATGGCAAACACGGTTTGGGATTTACCAGAGCCTGACTCCCCAACAATACCAAGAGTTTCACCTTGCTTAATTGAGAAGCTCAAATCATTAACAGCAGTCACCATGCCGTCTTGGGTTTTAAACTCAACCCTTAAATCTTGTACATCTAATAAATTACTCATGTTCTTTCCTTAAATTCTATTTAGCTGAGGGCAGCGACTAACGGTCTTTTGGATCAAGCGCATCGCGCAAACCATCGCCGACATAGTTAAAGCAGAACAGCGTGACTACCATAAATGCCGCAGGAAAACCTAATTGCCAAATTGCAATCTCCATGGTTTGTGCGCCTTCTTGCAGTAATGCCCCCCAGCTGGTCATTGGCTCTTGCACCCCTAGACCTAGGAAAGATAAGAAAGACTCGGTTAGAATCATGCTTGGTACGAGTAGCGTTGAATAAACCGCAACGATACCCAATACGTTTGGCACAATGTGACGAGTAATGATTTTCCAATTGCTCACGCCACAAACGTGCGCCGCTTCGATAAACTCTTTATTACGTAGGCTGAGTGTTTGACCACGTACAATCCGTGCCATATCCAGCCAGGCTATTGCCCCTATCGCAACGAAGATCAAAATGATATTACGACCGAAGAAAGTCACTAGTACAATCACTAGGAACATGAAAGGTACTGCGTATAAGATTTCCAAAATACGCATCATAATGCGGTCAACTTTACCGCCGATAAAGCCAGAGGCTGCGCCGTATAAAGTACCGATTAATACTGCAACAAAGGCACCTAGTACTCCAACCATAAGAGAGATTCGTCCCCCCATTAAGGTTCGCACATACAAATCTCGGCCTAGGCTATCGGTGCCAAATAAATGTTCAGCAGAAGGTGCGGCTTGCAGTGAGTACCAATCGGTATCGTCATAAGCAAACTGGGCAAACATTGGTAGGAAAATCACCGATAAGGTAATCAACACCAAAATCACCAAACTCACCATTGCGGCTTTGTTGCGCATAAAGCGAATACGAGCATCTTGCCAAAGGCTGCGACCTTCAATTTCTAAGTTCTCAGAGAACTTTTCGATCGCTTCTAAATTTTCTTTTTTAGTTAACATAGCGTCATTCCCTGATTAGTAACGAATTTTCGGATCAATATAAGCCAGTAGTACATCGACAATGGCATTGAAAAGAATAAAGAGGAAACCAATCAGAATGGTAATTCCCATGACTAGTGAGTAATCACGGTTGAATGCAGCGTTAACGAACAATTTACCAATCCCAGGCAGACCGAAAATGGTTTCGATAACCACAGAACCAGTAATGATGCCAACAAATGCTGGGCCCATGTATGACACAACTGGAAGCAATGCAGGTTTTAACGCATGTTTAAAAATAATATATTTGTAGCTCAAACCTTTCGCACGCGCCGTACGAATAAAGTTACTGTTTAACGTTTCAATCATGCTGCCACGAGTAATACGAGCAAACGTAGCCACATAAAGCAGAGACATGCCAACCATAGGCAAGAATAAATACTGGAAACCACCGTCTTTCCAACCACCAGCAGGGAACCAACCTAGGTTAATCGAGAAGATATAAATCAAAACAGGTGCTAATACGAATGAGGGCATAACTACCCCGAGCATGGCAGTCGACATAATGGTGTAGTCTACCCAGGTATTTTGCCGCAGCGCCGCAATGGTTCCAACCCCTACCCCCATAATCACAGTAAAGACGAATGCAAAGAAGCCGACTTTAGCTGATACCGGCAAAGCGGCGTAAACCAATTCATTTACGGTGTAATCTTGGTATTTAAATGATGGACCAAAATCACCTTGCAAAATGTTGGTCAAATAAGTGGTGTATTGCACTAATACCGGCTGATCGAGCCCATATTTAGCATTGATATTGGCCATGACCTCAGGAGGTAACGGACGTTCGCTCGAGAACGGGTTACCTGGTGCAAAGCGCATCAGGAAGAAAGACACCGTGATCAATACCAACAGGGTCGGTATCGCTTCGATAAGCCTTTTAAAAATAAATTTAAACATAGTAAAACTTCCAGTTGTGACTAATAAATAGCTTGCCCATCATCAATGAGCATCCTTGTTATATTATTTTTATTATATTTGTGGAACTGTCATAAATTCATGTTTTGTATCATATAAAACAAAAAGTTGAACTCTAATTTGTATCACAGGTTTTTTACTTAACCCATTGGTAGATGAATCATCGCGGAGTATTAGATTAGTGATCATTTTAAAACGAAAATAGGTTCTGCATGTCTCCATACAGAACCTAATCTTTAGCAATAATTACTTAGCGATTTTATACAGATCTTTAGTATAAATTTTATCTTCCGCATTATTTTGTGGGAAGCCACCTACTAACGGTGAAACCAAACGAGCTTTCACGTATTGATAAATAGGGGCAATTGGCATATCACGAGCCAATAGTTTCTCTGCTTCCGCATACAAATCAGCACGCTCTTCGTCACTTGTCGAGTTAAGTGCTTTTTCCATTACCGCATCATACTCTTTGCTATGGTAACGAGGGTCATTCGAGCTGTTGTTAGACTGCATTAGAGACAAGAACGCAGAAGCTTCGTTATAGTCACCACACCAACCCGCACGAGTTACGTCAAAATTACCTTGGCGACGCGTATCAAGGTAAGTTTTCCACTCTTGGTTTTCTAAAGTCACATCAACCGCGCCAAGTGATTTTTTCCACATAGATGCAATCGCAACGGCATTTTTCTTGTGGTTATCATCGGTGTTATAAAGCAGGTTAAATTTAAGAGGATTCGACTTATTATATCCAGCCTCTTCTAACAATTGCTTTGCTTTCTCATTACGTTCTTTTTGTGTCCATGTACCGTATTCCGGCATAGTTGGATGGAAACCGGCAGTAATTTCTGGTGTTAAGAAATAAGCAGGTTTTTGACCTTGCCCAAGCAAGATACGTGTCATCACATCACGGTCGATAGTATAAGAAAGAGCCTTACGCACACGTACATCGTCAAACGGTGGCTTTTGGTTATTGAAACCATAGTAATAAGAACATAGGTTACCGACTACCATGACATCTTCAGGGTGATCTTTTTGTAGACGTTTAAATTGCTCATTTGGTAATTCATCGGTCATATCGAGTTCGCCAGCTAAGAAACGGTTCATTTCAGCGTTTTGGCTTTCGATTGGTAGATAAGTCACTTGATTAATAACCGTACTGTCGTTATCCCAGTAATTCTTATTGCGCACTAGCACCATGCGCTCATTCAGTACCCAGCTATCCAGTACATAAGCACCGTTACTGACGAAGTGTTCAGGCTTCGTCCACTGATCGCCCCACTTCTCCAGTACTTTTTTATTCACTGGCTTAACCGTCGTGTGGCCCATCATTTTCACAAAATAAGGCACGGCAGATTCAAGGCTCACTTCAAGTGTATTAGCATCAAGAGCTTTCACGCCAAGGGTTGATTTATCCGCTTTACCAGAAATAATTTGCGCTGCATTCTTCATGGTAGTCATTTCTAGATACCATGCATATGGTGATGCAGTAGCAGGATCAACTGCGCGTTGGAAAGTAAAAACAAAATCATCGGCAGTCACAGGATCGCCATTTGACCATTTTGCATCTTTACGTAAATGGAAGATAAATGTCTTATTGTCTTGAGTTTCCCAGCTTTCAGCCACACCAGGAACAACGTTACCGTCTGCGTCTTGATTAACTAAGCCTTCAAATAAATCACGAATCACATTGGATTCAGGCACGCCTTCTGTTTTCTGTGGATCGATAGAAGCAACTTCTGCACCGTTGCCTTTCACCAATTCTTGTTTTTCCGCTAATTTAACGCCTGCCGGAACTTGAGCAGCAGAAGCAGAAAGAGAAGCAGCACCGAAAGCAAGACCGGCACCAAGTAGGATCACTTGAGTGATTTTATTTTTACGCATATGGGTAAACTCCAATTTTTTATATTAATGCATCCGTGACATCTTTATATCGATTATAACTATCCAACACTGGTCAATTAGTAGTCTTCACTAGTTTTTAAAGCTTTGTGCGATTTTTACTCTAACCAATACAGCTATAGCGATATATAGAGCGGAACAAGCTATCAATATTTTCTGGGATCTACCACTACAAAATTATAAAAACATAACATAGGTTACACTTTTCCCTATTAACAGTATGTATATCCAAATGAAATCGATTGCATAGTTAAATTCACTCTACCTATGTGAATTTCAATCTTTTACTTCCTGTTTTACGTAGCTCAATTTTTATTACTTTCAAGCCTATTTTTGACAAGTTTTATCAAATAGAGACTTCAAAGAGAGTTTGTTTGAAAGATATTTCATAACGCGAATTATTAATTGTATATCGATTCAAAATTGTCTTTTTGTTCTTTGTTGAGTCACGTTATCTCATCAACACTGCCATTGATGCACAAGTGAAGTGCAGGTTTCACCTGATCTTTTTTAGGTGAGCACATTAAGAAAGGACTAAAGAGAGAAATGACTATGAAACGTTTCAATCTCACTGCAGTGAGTATTGCTTTAGCGTTAGGTTCAGCGTCAGTAATGGCCGCACCTACTGCTCCAAGCTTAGATATGTACGGTTCAAAAAATTTAAAATTCTCCAAAATTGATTTAGCAATGGAAACCACATCAGGTTACAACAGCATGGTTCAGTACCATGAAAATGCTCAAATCGATATTATTTTCAATCAATATAGCGGAGAAACTGGCGACACTTACAACATTTACTTTGATGGTGAAAAAGTCGCAACTGGCCCAATTAGCGGCAGCAAAACGACGGCTTCATTTGAATACTCCCAAGGCGGTGTATATCAAATGGAAATTGAAGCGTGTGATGCAACCGGTTGTAGTAAAACTCAGCCAGTTGAGCTATCAATTGCTGATACTGACGGTTCTCACTTAGCACCGTTAACCATGAATGTAGACCCTAACAATAAAACTTATAATACCGATCCAAATACCGTTGTCGGTACTTACTTTGTTGAATGGGGTATTTATGACCGCGGTTACACTGTTGATAATATTCCTGTCGATAACCTAACCCATATTCTTTACGGTTTTATTCCTATTTGTGGACCAAATGAATCGCTTAAATCGGTAGGTGGTAACAGCTTTAATGCATTGCAAACCGCTTGTCAGGGCGTGCCAGATTACAACGTGGTTATCCATGACCCATGGGCTGCATACCAAAAAAGCTTCAAACAAGCAGGTCATGAGTACGATACGCCTATCAAAGGTAACTTCGGCATGATGATGGCGCTTAAGCAGCGTAATCCTGATCTTAAAATTGTCCCATCTATCGGTGGTTGGACGCTTTCTGACCCATTTTTCTCATTCACTGACAAATCTAAGCGAGACATTTTTGTTGCATCAGTTAAAGAGTTCCTAACCACTTGGAAATTCTTTGACGGTGTGGATATTGACTGGGAATTCCCTGGTGGCGGCGGTCAAGCTACTGACCTAGGTGATCCTGTTAACGATGGTCCTGCTTATATTGCGCTAATGCGTGAATTACGTGCCATGTTAGATGAGCTCGAAGTTCAAAATGGTAAAGAATATGAACTGACTTCAGCGATTGGTGTTGGTTACGACAAACTGGAAGATGTCGATTATGCTGACGCTGCTCAATATATGGATTACATCTTTGCCATGACTTATGACTTCTACGGTGGTTGGAATAATGTTCCTGGACACCAAACTGCACTTTACTGTGGTAGCTTTATGCGCCCAGGTCAATGTGATGGCACAGGTATTGATGCAGAAGGCGAACCATACAAAGGCCCTGCTTATACGACAGATAACGCAATCAAAATTTTGCTAGAACAAGGTGTTCCAGCGAATAAACTGGTTGTAGGTGCTGCTATGTATGGCCGTGGTTGGGATGGTGTAATGCCTGAAAGCTTAACCGTTGCAGGTGATCCAATGACGGGGACTGGTAACGGCAAGCTAACCGGAACGAAAGAGCAAGGTGTTTGGGAAGCAGGTGTTATTGATTATAAAGGTGTGAAAAGCACCATGATCGGTCCAAACGGTGAAGGCATCAATGGCTTTGAAACAGGTTATGATGAACAAGCTGAAGCCGCATGGGTTTGGAACCGTTCTAATGGTAAGTTAGTCACATACGATAATGAACGCTCTGTCATTGCGAAAGGCCAATATGCACGTAACCTAGGTTTAGCGGGTTTATTCTCCTGGGAAATTGATGCTGATAACGGCGATATTTTGAATGCCATGCACGAAGGTTTAGCGGGTGAACCAACTAACTATGCACCGACCGCAAGTGCAGGTGCAGACCAAACTGTAGTAGGTCCTGCGACGGTACAACTTGATGGATCAGCTTCTAGTGATCGTAATGGCAGCATTGCATCATACCAATGGACGCAAACTTCTGGTCCATCCGTTACTCTGCAAAACTCAAGCTCTGCAACCGCTAGCTTTGATATTAGTGAAGTTACCGAAGTCCAAATTTTAGGCTTCTCTTTAACTGTCACTGATAATGAAGGTGCTACTGATAGCGATAATGTTGTCATTACCGTTAACCCTGTTGACCTAGAGCCTACAAACACTGCGCCAGTTGCAAACTTAAGCGCCCCTGCTCAAGTTAATGCAGGTGATACAGTAACGATTGATGCTTCTGGTTCAACCGATGAGGAAGGCGATGCACTTACTTACACTTGGACTCTACCATCAGGCGTAACAGGTTCAGGTTCAAGCATTAGCTTTGTTGCAGGTGAGTATGAGCAAGATACAACACTAAACTTCACAGTAACCGTAAGTGATGGTGAATTGACGAGCGAAGCTTCAGCCTCAGTGGTTGTACTGAAAAAGTCAGGCACCGTTGATCCAACATGTGACAATGTATGGGATGCTTCAGCCGTTTATACTGGCGGTGATCAAGTCACACTAGATGGTACTCTATATGAAGCCAAATGGTGGACAACTGGTGAAAACCCAAGCCAAACTGGTGAATGGGGTGTGTGGAAAAACTTAGGCGCAGCAAGCTGTAACTAAGATTCATCTATATCATCATTAACAGCAAAAAGGCCAATGGATTTAAATCATTGGCCTTTTTTCATTACGGTGCTGATATTTATACTAGTGTGATTGATATTATTTCCAGCGATCCGCCGCTTTGGCATCTGAATCACGAGATTCTACCCAACGGACTTCTTCTGTGGTGCGCTCTTTTTTCCAAAATGGTGCTTGGGTTTTTAAGTAATCCATGACAAATTCACAGGCTTCAAACGCCGCATTACGATGTGCACTTGAAACTCCAACGAATACAATTTGATCACCCAAATCTAAATCACCAACACGGTGAATCACTCTAATATTCAGTAATGGCCAGCGTGATTTTGCTTGCTCACAAATCTGAATTAAAGAACGCTCTGTCATCCCTGGGTAATGCTCTAGACTCAACCCGGTAACGGAATCTCCAAGGTTCATATCACGAACTTTACCAACAAAGGTTACCACCGCACCTGCATCAGAGCCTTGTGCTAATTGCTGATATTCAATACCGATATCAAAGTCTTCAAACTGTACGCTGACCATTTCTTTAACCATACCCGCTGAAGACATATTAGCCTCCTGTTACTGGTGGGAAAAAGGCAACCTCATCACCAGATTTAAGCATAGTGTCCATTTTCACCATATCTTGGTTGACCGCCACCAGCAATTTGCCAGACTGTAGCGCTTGCGCCCATTGCTCACCTTTGTCGCATAACTGCTGACGTAACATCTCTGCCGTAATTTGGTTTGCTTCGATTGTCACTGAATCAACACCAACTAACTCGCGAGTTTGAGCAAAAAATAAAACTTTAATCATTGTTCAACCTTCCGAAGATTATTAATTAGCCACGAAATGACCAGACTTACCGCCGGTTTTTTCAAGTAAACGAACTTGACCAATCACCATGTCTTTTTGTACTGCTTTACACATATCGTAGATAGTTAACGCTGCAACAGAAGCCGCAGTTAGCGCTTCCATCTCAACGCCTGTTTTTCCAGCTAGCTTACACACAGATTCAATACGAACTTGATTGGTTTCCGGTTTAGCTTCTAATTGCACTTCTACTTTTGAAAGTAGTAAAGGATGGCAAAGTGGAATTAAATCCCATGTTTTTTTAGCCGCTTGAATGCCCGCAATACGCGCAGTAGCAAATACATCACCTTTATGGTGTGAACCGGACACAATAAGATCGAGTGTTTCTTTCGACATGGTTACCCAAGCTTCAGCACGAGCTTCACGTACTGTTTCTTGTTTAGCAGACACATCGACCATATTAGCTTCGCCAGAGGCATTAATATGAGTAAATTGAGACATAAATATCATTCCTTATTAGAATTTTTTAAGCGGAAAGATGAGGCATAAAATTACAAGGGCGATGACGTGCGTCAAGCTGCTCCTTGATTAACTTTTCCCAACCTAGACGACATGCCCCCGTCGAACCTGGCATCGCAAAAATAACTGTTTGGTTAGCCATTCCAGCGATTGCACGAGATTGTAAGCTCGATGAGCCAATATCCTCAAAAGACAGCATACGAAAAATCTCACCAAAACCTTCTACTTGCTTATCAAATAAAGGTTGCAGTGCTTCCGTTGTATAGTTTTTTGCGGTAAAGCCCGTGCCACCGCTAATTAAGACTGCCTGAATAGAATCATCGGCAATCCACCCCGAAACCAAGGCGCGAATTTGATATTTGTTATCCGCGATAATTTGACGATCAGCCAATTGATGCCCTACTTGCTGAATTTGCTCAACAAAATAATCACCCGATGTGTCATTTTTAGGGGTTCGAGAATCCGATACGGTCAAGACTGCAATTCGTGCAGGCTTAAACTCAGCAGCAACACGTGCCATGTTGATAACCTCAAAAAATCAAAATATATACCCAAGTAACTTCAAGATGCAGAATTCACTTGGGTATAAATGGAAAGATTAACCACCAATAGAAGCCAGATGTGGTGTCATGCCCGTTTTGCCTTCTTGTAAAAAGTGGCTAACAGATTTGGTATCAAGCGCACCTTGAATTCGCGCGATGAGGTCTTTTTCTTGCTCATCCTGTTGGAGTAAATCACGCAGTTCAACACCCTCTTCACCAAATAAGCACAGGTGTAGCTTACCTGTTGCAGAGACACGCAGTCGATTACAGGTTTCACAAAAACCTTTTTCATACGGCATGATAAGGCCAATTTCACCCTGATAGTCAGGATGAATAAATACTTGTGCAGGACCATCATTGGCTTCTTTAACCTTCAGTAACCAACCATTAGCAATTAAATGATTACGAATACTGACACCAGACTGATGCTGCTGTTCAAATAATTCATCCATTTCACCGGTTTGCATTAACTCGATAAAACGTAATTGAATTGGGCGATCTTTAATCCAGTTCAAAAAGCTCGGTAACGCATGGCCATTAAATTGTTTCAATAGCACTACGTTTACTTTGATTTGCTTATAACCTACCTCAAATGCGCGGTCGATACCGGTCATCACATCATGAAATTTATTTTCACCCGTAATTTGATGAAATAAGCGAGGGTCAAGGCTATCAACACTGACATTAATATGCGTTAAACCTGCATCTTTCCAGTCACCAACTTGTTTAGCCATACGGTAGCCATTGGTTGTAGTCGCTACCTTTGTAATACCTGAGGTCTGTGCAACCGACGCAACGATGTCATTAAAGTCTTTACGTAGTGTAGGTTCACCACCTGTAATGCGCACTTTGGTAGTGCCACAATCGGCGAAGGCATTGACGATACGTTTAATTTCAGCTTGGTTTAAAAAAGATGAGTTTTTCTTGCCGGTTGGATGATAACCATCAGGCAAACAATAAGTGCATTTGAAATTACACACATCGGTGATCGACAGACGCAAATAATAAAACTTGCGCGAAAAACGATCGACAAATTGAGCGTTTTCTGTGGTTGATGTAGAAGATGCCACATCGGATACGCCCGAATAATCAGGAATATATTGAGAAACTAATTGAGTCACGAAACACCTTTCCAAATACGGGAGGAAGATTCATTTCTAAACCAACCCTGGTGACAGTATGTCACTGGCTTTAAAAACTTATCCACTAGCCGTTGATACAAGGAATATTGATACAACGAATAATGAACTTAGTGATTAACGCTCGGAGTTATGACGGAGTTATTGATAAAGAATTCAATAACACTGTTTTTAAATGGTACGCAAGAAAACGAGATTTTTCCATACCCATTTAGGCATAAGGTCGTTATATTTAGTTAATTGATATCAAAGAATTGTCATTTATACCAATCACATTAATTAGGTGGTCAGAAATTGCGCCGAAAAAAGGCTTGAAAACAAGGCAAAAATTTTTGATAAGTAGTTATTCTACAATCAAAATTTCTAACGCAGTTATCGAGTCTTTTAACAAGCAAGGATGAACAGATAATTAATACGATTAGTATTAAGGTCAATTCAACAGAGAAACTAACTTATGCCTATCCATAAAACCAAAAAAGTCGTTGCAATCGGTGGCGGTCATGGCCTAGGCCGCATGCTAGCAGCACTAAAAGATTTTGGGGCTAATGCTACAGGTATTGTTGCGACCACTGACAACGGTGGCTCCACCGGACGTATTCGACAATGCCAAGGTGGTATTGCTTGGGGAGATACCCGAAACTGCATCAATCAGCTTATTACTGAACCTAATATTAGCTCAATGATGTTTGAATATCGTTTTCGAGGTGCCGGAGAATTAAACGGCCATAATCTAGGGAATTTAATGCTCACTGCGCTAGATAACCTATCGATTCGCCCACTAGATGCAATCCACTTAATTTGTGACATGCTAAAGGTTGAAGTGAATATTGTACCTATGTCAGAACACCCTGCTGATCTGACTGCATTGTCAAAAACTGGGAAATGGGTACGTGGTGAAACTAATGTCGATGATATGTCTGAGCCTCTACAACGTTTATATGTGGAGCCTGAAGTTCCCGCAACAGTTGAAGGCATTGACGCTATTTTATCGGCAGATTGCATTATCTTAGGTCCAGGTAGTTTCTTGACCAGCATTATGCCGCCACTATTACTGCCTGACATTGGCAAAGCCATTGCCCAAAACACTCAAGCCAAACTCGTGTTTGTTGATAACCTAGATAATGAATTTGGCCCGGCTGGGATGATGAGTCTAGAAGAAAAACTGAAGTGGTGTCAGCGTGCTTGTGACGGTCGTAAAGTTGATGTATTACTCGGTGAAAATTTTTCTGAAAGTGTCGATCAAAACTATCAATGTATTGAAGTGAATCTCGCCTCACCTAATCATGAATGGCGTCATGATCGTAAAAAACTCCAACAAGAAATTGAAAAGATTATTTTGCAGTAAACAAAAGGTTTCTAGATACGGGTCCCTAGTTCCTAGGTAAGCCACACAAGCAACTGGTGCTTTTTCTAGAAACTAGGGATAGAAACTCGTAACCTCTTTTAACTATTCACAATAAACTGCGCTCGTAACTTCTCAATCTCATCTCGTTTTTGGGCCGCTTGTTCAAATTCCAGATTTTGAGCGTGTTGATACATTTCATTTTCCAACTGGCTTATTTGTTTATCAAGCTGTTGTGGTGTTAACGCTTGATACTCGGCAGCTTGCTCTGCCACTTTAGACAGAGAAATTACATTACTGTCTTTCTTACCTTTGCGAGTACCAACATGGCCCAACTCCATTATATCTTGGATGCTTTTATTCAGCGCTTGAGGAGTCGTTCCCATCTCTTCATTATATTGCTGCTGTTTAGCACGGCGACGTTCCGTTTCATCTATCGCTTTACGCATCGATTTTGTAATACTGTCACCATATAAAATCGCTTTACCTTGAATATTACGTGCCGCTCGACCAATAGTCTGAATCAATGAGCGTTCTGAACGTAAAAATCCTTCTTTATCAGCATCTAAAATCGCTACCAAAGATACTTCAGGCATATCTAAGCCTTCTCGAAGTAAGTTAATGCCGACTAATACATCAAACTCACCTAGACGCAGATCTCGAATGATTTCAACACGTTCAACCGTATCTATATCTGAGTGTAAATAACGGACTTTAACATCATGCTCCGTCAAATATTCAGTCAAGTCTTCTGCCATACGCTTAGTTAAGGTAGTCACGAGTACACGTTCATTCACCGCAACGCGCTGACGAATTTCCGATAGTAAATCATCTACCTGCGTAGCAACCGGACGAACTTCAATTTCAGGATCGAGTAATCCGGTTGGGCGCACGACTTGCTCAGCCACATCACCACCAGACTTATCTAACTCATACGCACTTGGCGTGGCTGAAACATAAATGGTTTGCGGAGCGAGCGATTCAAATTCCTCAAAACGCAGTGGTCGGTTATCTAACGCTGAAGGTAAGCGAAAACCAAACTCGACCAAAGTTTCTTTACGAGAGCGGTCACCTTTATACATCGCACCAATTTGTGGCACCGTAACGTGAGATTCATCAATAATCAGTAATCCATCATGAGGCAAGTAATCAAATAGAGTCGGTGGTGGCTCCCCCTCTTTACGTCCACTTAAATAACGTGAATAGTTTTCGATACCAGAGCAGAATCCCAATTCATTCATCATTTCGATATCAAACTGCGTACGTTGCGTAATACGCTGATCTTCTAACAGCTTATTGTTTTCTCGTAATACTTTTTGTCTTTCAACCAACTCATCTTTGATATTTTCAATCGCTTCAAGAATACGTTCACGTGGTGTTACGTAGTGAGTTTTAGGATAAATGGTGGCACGTGCAATATCTCGTTGTTTAATCGCACCCGTTAACGGATCAAAAACGCTGATGCATTCCACTTCTTCATCAAACATTTCCAGACGAATTGCATCATGCTCAGAATCGGCAGGAAACACGTCTATCACTTCCCCTCGAACTCGGAAGTTACCCCGTTCAAACACCATGTCATTTCGACTGTATTGCAGCTCTGCTAAACGGCGAATAATGTCACGCTGTTCCAAAATGTCACCACGACGAATATGCAGCATCATCTTTAAATAAGAGTCCGGATCACCCAAACCGTAAATCGCCGAAACAGAGGCAACGATAATCGCATCTTTACGTTCAATTAAAGACTTCGTGGCAGATAAACGCATTTGCTCAATGTGGGCGTTAACCGAAGAATCCTTTTCAATAAAGGTATCAGTGGTAGGCACATACGCTTCCGGCTGATAATAGTCATAATAAGAGACAAAATATTCGACCGCATTATTGGGAAAGAAGCTTTTCATTTCTCCATACAATTGCGCAGCAAGCGTTTTATTTGGGGCAAGTAAAATAGTTGGGCGCTGCGCTTTAGCGATCACATTGGCTAAGGTAAATGTTTTACCCGAACCCGTTACACCTAATAACGTTTGATGGGCTAATCCTACTTCCAAACCTTCAGATAATTTTGCAATCGCCTCTGGCTGATCGCCGGCTGGTTGATAATCGGAAACCAGTTGATACAACTTACTCATACTTGCCTCTTAAATGGGGAATTCTCGACTATTTATTCGATTGGTTGACCTTATCACAAGCTTATTATTAACGCTTTAAGTCACAGCAAATGATGTGGTAGTTTTTTTAACTAAAAATATGTTCTAAAAAAGTCATCTTTACTCTAGCTTAGCCTTTCTCGGTTTGGTAGTATTCTCACCCCGCGCAAAATTTCACCCAATATATCACTTACTTTTCATCCACGGGTTTTCCCCAAAAAGTTGTTGATTTTACATTTTCAGTCGTATTTTCATTTTTTACTCACAAACACCCTCAAATGTAAAAACCACAAAAACCAAGCAAAAACAAGCCATTACATACAGCCATTCACTTCGTTTCACTTTTAACTCTCCAACACAAAAACTTGCTCAGGTTTCATTCACACACTTATCCACAAATTTAGTGGATAACTATACAGCCGCCTTATCTGGCGAGGCTTACAAAAAAGTAAAGAGAAAATACGTATTATTTTTCACTTTTTTATTGCTTTCTAGCGTTGACAGTTTGTTTCACCATGGCTAAAATCCTGCCCATAACTTTTCCCTGTTAGTTCAGTTGGTAGAACGGCGGACTGTTAATCCGTATGTCGCTGGTTCAAGTCCAGCACAGGGAGCCAAATTCTAAAAAGCCGCATCGCTAAAATGCGGCTTTTTTTCGTTTATTTTTCATGCATTCCATCATTAATTACTCAATACCTTCAAATACCTATTTCCTGTAGGTTGTTATTAACGTCACAAATGACGATAATGTTGGGATCATAATTAACCCAAAGAGATGATATGACAGACTATCTACTGTTGCTTGTTGGCACTGTGCTGGTCAACAACTTTGTTCTGGTTAAATTTCTCGGTATTTGCCCTTTTATGGGGGTATCTAAAAAACTTGAAACCGCAATTGGCATGGGCCTTGCGACGACTTTCGTTTTAACCTTAGCATCCGTCTGTTCATACCTAGTGCAAACTTATATCTTGCGGCCGCTAGGGATCGAATACCTACAAACCATGAGCTTTATCTTAGTGATCGCTTTCGTGGTGCAATTCACTGAAATGGTAGTACATAAAACTAGCCCAACTTTATATCGTCTACTTGGGATATTTTTACCTCTGATTACCACAAACTGTGCAGTATTAGGGGTAGCGCTTCTCAATATCAATGAAAACCATAACTTTATTGAATCCATTATTTATGGTTTCGGTGCTGCGGTTGGCTTCTCGCTTGTTTTGATTCTATTTGCTTCGATGCGTGAGCGTATTGCTGCAGCGGATGTCCCTGCGCCATTTAAGGGTGCTTCTATTGCAATGATTACCGCAGGGTTAATGTCTCTGGCCTTTATGGGCTTCACAGGTTTGGTGAAATAATCCATGACTACCATATTAATTGCGGTTGCCGCTATTGCCGTCCTTGCCGCTATTTTCGGCGTGATTTTAGGGTTTGCTTCAATTCGTTTTAAGGTTGAAGCAGATCCAATCGTTGACCAAATTGATAATATTTTACCGCAAACTCAATGTGGCCAATGTGGCTATCCTGGTTGTCGTCCATACGCTGAAGCCATTGCTAATGGCGATGAAATTACTAAATGCCCTCCAGGTGGTCAGGCAGGTATTGAAAAGTTAGCCAACTTGATGGGAGTCGACGTTCCGACTGATTCAAATGGTGTAGAAGATGCAGTCAAAAAAGTTGCTTTTATTCATGAGGATATGTGCATTGGCTGTACTAAATGCATCCAAGCCTGCCCTGTCGATGCGATAGTGGGTGGCACTAAAGCGCTGCACACCGTCATTCAAAGCGAATGTACTGGTTGCGATCTTTGTGTCGCACCGTGTCCTACTGATTGTATTGAAATGATCCCAATTGAAACAACACCAGATACTTGGAAATGGCAGTTGGAGCTTATCCCGGTTATTACCGATCTTGAACCATCATCAGCCTCTGCTGACTCTAAAGACCAAACCGTGAGTTAAAGGAAAAAGTATGTTGTCGTTAATTGAACAGATTCGTCACGGTATGATTTGGGATTTTCCCGGTGGTATTCATCCGCCTGAAAATAAGATCCAATCATCAACAGCGCCTATTGTTCAAGCTGATTTACCAGAAGAGTTTGTATTGCCACTGAAACAACATATCGGTCGACCGGGTGATATTTGTGTCAATGTCGGCGATAAGGTTTTAAAAGGTCAGCAATTAACTCAAGCCAACTTAGCTTTTATGGTGCCTGTGCATGCACCAAGCTCGGGTACCGTCACTGCAATTGAGAAACGTACCATCGCCCACCCTTCTGGCCTTTCTGATCTGTGTATTGTCATCAAGCCGGATGGCAATGATACTTGGTGTGAAAAAAAACCAGTCGCAAATTATGTAGAGAGGGACTCTGAAGTACTAATCGAAAAAATTCGCCAATCTGGAATTTCAGGTATGGGCGGAGCGGGTTTCCCTACCGCACGTAAACTACATACTGGTTTAGCCAAAACTAAAATACTCATCATTAATGCGGCAGAGTGTGAACCTTATATAACGGCCGATGACCGTCTTATGCAAGATTACGCACAAGAAGTTATTCAAGGCATTCAGGTTATTCAACATATTTTGCAACCTGAAGTGACCATTATTGGTATTGAAGATAACAAAAAAGAAGCCATCCAAGCTCTAGAAGAAGCCGCCAAAGATGTTGATCTCATAATTCGCGTTATCCCAACTAAATACCCATCTGGCGGCTCGAAACAATTAATAAAAGTACTAACTGGTCGTGAAGTGCCAAGCAAAGAACATTCCGCAGCGATTGGTGTATTAATGCAGAACGTAGGGACGGCTTTTGCTATCAAGCGAGCGATTATTGATGGAGAGCCATTAATTGAACGCGTCGTCACTTTAACTGGTGATTCATTTGCCCAGAAAGGCAACGTTTTAGCACGCTTAGGTACACCAATATCTTCTCTACTGCGGCAGTTTGGTTACAAGGCAGAGAAAAAACATCCTCGCTTGATTATGGGGGGCTCTTTAATGGGCTTTACTCTGCCTCACGCTGATGTACCGATTACTAAAATCACTAACTGTATTTTAGCACCTAACCGTAAAGAAATTGCCCCAACAGGCCAAGAATTAGCCTGTATTCGCTGTACCGCTTGTGCCGAAGCTTGCCCGGCTTCACTGCTACCGCAACAATTACAATGGTATGCCAAAGCACAAGATTATGAAAAATGTGAAGAGTACCATCTCTCCGATTGTATAGAGTGCGGAGCTTGTGCTTATGTCTGTCCAAGCGATATTCCACTGGTACAATATTACCGTCAGGCAAAATCGGAAATTTGGACACGTAATCAAGAAGCGAAAGAAGCTGAACGTGCTAAACAACGCTTTGAAGAGCGTCAAAAACGCTTAGAGCGTGATAAACAAGAACGCGAACAACGCTTTAAGCAGGCAGCGGAAAAGCGTCGCAATGACATGAAGCAAACCAGCGGCGATGATGCAGTCGCTGCTGCTATTGCACGCGTAAAAGCTAAACAAGCAGAAGCGGAACAGCCAGCAGAAAAAGAAGTGAAACCTGCAGTAGCAGCGGCAATCGCACGTGCCAAGGCTAAACAAGCTGCAGCGGCAAAAGCCGGCCAAGTTGAGCCTGATAACTCAGAAATGATCAAACTACGAGAGGAGCGTAAGCGCCTAGCACGCGAGAAGAAAGCTCAACAACAAGCCGAAGGTTTACAAGTAGACAGCCAGCAAATAAAAGAATCGACTTCAAACAGTACTACAACTCAGGAGTCGACACCTAAAAATGCTGCGGTCGCCGCTGCAATTGCTCGCGCCAAAGCTCGTAAAGCGGCGCAGCAGCAAAGTACTAATAAAACAAATTCTGATCCAATTGCGGCTGAACAATCAACCCCTGAAAAATCAACGGCTGAGTCCGGTATGACTCCTGCTCAAAACGATCCAAAGAAAGCAGCGGTGGCGGCCGCAATTGCTCGTGCCAAAGCTCGTAAAGCGGCGCAGCAGCAAAGTACTAATGAAACAAATTCTGATTCAATTGCGGCTGAACAAGCAACCCCTGAAAAATCAACGGCTGAGTCCGGTATGACTCCTGCTCAAAACGATCCAAAGAAAGCGGCGGTGGCGGCCGCAATTGCTCGCGCCAAAGCTCGTAAAGCGGCGCAGCAACAAACTACTAATGAAACAAATTCTGATCCAATTGCGGCTGAACAGGCAAACCCTGAAAAATCAGCGGCTGAGTCCGATATGACTCCTGCTGAAAACGATCCAAAGAAAGCGGCGGTGGCGGCCGCAATTGCTCGCGCCAAAGCCCGTAAAGCAGCGCAGCAGCAAAATACTAATGAAAAAAATTCTGATGTAACTGCGTCCGAACAGGCAAACCCTGAAAAATCAGCGGCTGAGTCCGATATGACTCCTGCTGAAAACGATCCAAAGAAAGCGGCAGTGGCGGCCGCAATTGCTCGCGCCAAAGCTCGTAAAGCAGCACAACAACAAGATCAACCCCAAGAAGAAATCACATCCAATGATGACTCACAAAGTAGTGAATCATCGAAAGATTCATCACAAAAAGATAAACCTGACTCTGAAGTCACCTTAGACTTATTGGATATTCCGGTATTTATCGACAAATCATCTCAGGAGAAAAAATAGTGTCGTTCTTTATAGCGAGTTCTCCACACGTCCGTGTTAAACGAACCACATCGAATATTATGATGTGGGTAGCCTTATGTTTATTACCCGGCATTGCGGTACAAACTTACGTCTTTGGCTATGGGGTACTGATCCAAGTGGTTTTTGCTATTTTGCTGGCTTGGCTATTTGAAGCTGCCATAATGTTGATACGAAAACGCCCACCAATTCTGAGCTTAAGAGATAATAGTGCTCTGGTCACGGGGATGCTGATCGCTGTTGCCATTCCTCCGTTGTCACCATGGTGGATCCTTACTATTGGTATTTTCTTTGCCGTTGTTATCGGTAAACACCTTTATGGTGGCTTGGGGCAAAACTTATTCAATCCTGCAATGGTCGCTTATGTGGTATTGCTTATCTCATTTCCTGTTCAAATGACCAGCTGGGTTAGCCCTGAATCCTTAGCGCATGTACATTTACATTTTGATGATTGCTTAAAACTGTTTTTTACCGGCTTCAATCTTGATGGATTATCTCTGCAGCAAGTTCGTGCAGGCATTGATGGTGTCACTATGGCAACCCCTCTCGATACTTTTAAAACCTCACTTCGTGCTGGACATACAGCAAGTGAAATCATGCAACAACCCACTTTTTCAGGTCTTGCCGGTGTTGGTTGGCAGTGGGTGAATATTGCATTCTTATTCGGTGGATTAATCTTAATAAGACTACGTATCGTTCAATGGCAAATTCCTTTGGCAATGTTAGCCAGCTTATTAGTCATCAGTACTATTACTTCTTTATTCGCTCCAGGCACAACCGCCTCCCCTATTTTACACCTACTTTCTGGTGCAACCATGATTGGCGCATTTTTTATTGCCACCGATCCTGTCACCGCTTCGACCACAACCAAAGGTAGAATTATCTACGGTGCATTTATCGGTATTGTGGTGTTCTTAATTCGCAGCTGGGGAGGTTTCCCTGATGGTGTCGCCTTTGCTGTTCTGTTAGCCAATATGATGGTGCCATTAATTGATTACTACACCAAACCACGTACTTATGGGCATGTAAGGTAATATCGCTATGCTAAATGCAATGAAAAAAAATGGCGGAATCTTGGCAACCTTTGCTATTGCTTCTACCTCATTGGTTGCGATCACCAATTGGGTAACACACGACACAATTGTCGAACAACAACAGCAAGAGTTGCAAAAAACGCTCAATCAAGTGATACCTCAAAGCATGCACGACAATCAATTGTTCGCCTCATGCATGCTACTACCATCACAAAGTACCGTAACCACTGAGCCTCAGCCCGCTTACCTAGCAACCAAAGCTGGTCAACCAACGGCTATTGCTATCGAGACGTATGCTCCTGATGGCTATAATGGTGCGATTAAAATCATCGTTGGTTTGGATATGCAAGGTGTGATCACTAGCACTAGGGTATTAGCTCATAATGAAACTCCTGGACTAGGTGATAAGATAGAAACCCGTAAAACAGACTGGATTTTTAGCTTCGATCACAAAACTGTCAGCCAAAGTAACGATACTGATTGGGCAGTACGTAAAGATGGTGGTCAATTTGATCAATTTACTGGTGCTACCATTACCCCTAGAGCGGTCGTGAAAGCGGTGAAGAAAACCGTGGTGTACTTTAAAGAAAATAAACAAAACATTCTCAACCAACCATTAAACTGTGAGGGATAAAATGTCTGAAGATAGCACTGTGCTTGATACATCATTAGACTCAGCGACCCAAGTTTCTGATCCTGAGAATAAACAGTTAATGAAAAATGGCTTATGGGATAATAACCCTGCCCTTGTTCAACTTTTGGGCTTATGTCCATTACTGGCGGTGTCATCTACCATCACAAATGCACTTGGCTTGGGCCTTGCAACAATGTTGGTACTGATTTCAACCAATACCATTGTCTCGTTAGTACGTAACTACGTTCCGAAAGAAGTTCGAATTCCCATCTTTGTGATGATCATTGCTTCTGTCGTAACCTGTGTTCAGCTATTGATGAGTGCTTATGCTTATGGCCTTTACCTTTCTCTTGGTATTTTTATTCCTCTTATTGTAACGAACTGTGTGATCATTGGTCGCGCGGAAGCCTATGCATCTAAAAATGCTCCTAAAAAAGCAGCCTTAGATGGCTTCTGGATGGGCCTTGGCATGTTAGCTGCCCTGACCGTTTTAGGGGCGCTACGTGAAATGATTGGACAAGGTACTTTGTTTGATGGTGCGGATCTATTATTAGGTAACTGGGCAGCCTCTTTACGTGTCGAAGTTTTCCATATTGATAGCAGCTTCTTACTCGCTTTACTGCCACCGGGTGCCTTTATCGGTGTGGGTTTCCTAATTGCGTTAAAACAAGTGATTGATTCGCAAATCGAGAAACGAAAACCAGCAGAAGAAAAACCAACTATTGAGCGTGCTAGAGTCACCAATGCTTAATATGAAAATCACTTATTACAAACACCGATTGGTAAGCAAAAAATGAATAATGAAAAACGCCGACTAATCCTTGAAAGGCTACGTGAAGATAATCCAAACCCTCAAACTGAGCTGAATTGGTCAACGCCATTTGAGTTATTGATCTCAGTGCTTCTTTCGGCTCAAGCTACCGATGTCAGCGTCAATAAAGCCACTGATAAACTGTATCCAGTGGCTAATACACCTGAAGCGATTCTGGCACTAGGCGTGGATGGGTTAAAAGAATATATCAAGACTATTGGCCTGTTTAATTCCAAAGCAGAAAACACGATTAAGACTTGTAAGATCTTAATTGAAAAACATAACAGCCAAGTACCAGAAGACCGCACCGCATTAGAGGCATTACCCGGGGTAGGTCGAAAAACCGCAAATGTGGTACTAAATACCGCTTTTGGTTGGCCGACCATTGCTGTTGATACTCACATTTATCGCGTATCGAATAGAACAAAATTTGCCATGGGTAAAACGGTTGATGACGTGGAAGCCAAACTATTAAAAGTAGTACCCAAAGAGTTTAAACTCGATGTTCATCACTGGCTGATCCTACATGGCCGCTACACCTGTATCGCTCGTAAACCACGTTGTGGTAGCTGTATGATTGAAGATCTCTGCGAGTTCAAAGAAAAAGTTTATCCTGAAGAGTAATCATTTAGTTTGATTACTTTACATTCTAATAAGGAGCACACAATGTCGAATGGAAGAATTTTGCATACTATGGTTCGTGTTGGCGATCTTGATCGTTCAATCGAGTTCTACACGAAAGTTCTTGGCATGCAGCTAATTCGTAAAAATGAAAACGCGGAATATAAATATACTCTCGCTTTCGTGGGCTATGGTGATGAATCTCAAGGGGCCGTCATTGAACTCACCTACAACTGGGATACTTCTGAATACGATCTAGGGACAGGTTACGGCCACATTGCCATTGGTTTTGATGATATCTATACCGCATGTGATGCAATTAAAGCAGCGGGTGGTACTGTCACTCGTGAACCAGGCCCAGTAAAAGGCGGCAGCACTCATATCGCGTTCGTTAAAGACCCTGATGGTTACATGATCGAGCTTATCCAACGTAGCCAAATGTCTGCTGGTTTAGAAGGTTAATTACCTTATTCACTGTAAAAGAACTCGTGGAATACGGGTTCTTTTTATTTTGTTTTATGCCTCTTATCTTTCTTCGAGTAAACATATCTCTTTTTGACGCTTTAAAAATAAATAATCACTTATTTTAAATAAAACACCATATTTTATTGCTCAAGAACAATATTAGAGAGTGAAGTTCAATATCTAATCTGCAATAATACGCGCCTAAATTCATGGATCTGAAAGCATATGACTGACAAAAATGAAGCCTTGACACTAAAACAGCGATTTCGTGGTTATTTTCCCGTCGTTATCGATGTGGAAACCGCGGGTTTTAATGCTCAAACTGATGCATTACTTGAAATCTGTGCTGTCACATTGGCCATGGACGAAAACGGTGATTTATATCCTGCTTCCACTATTCAATTCAATGTTGAGCCATTTGAAGGCGCAAACCTTGAAAAAGAAGCCTTAGAGTTTACTGGTATTCGTGACCCATATAGCCCATTAAGGGGTGCAGTTACAGAAGCGGAAGCTCTCAAAGAAATCTTCAAATTAGTCCGTAAAGAACAAAAAGCAGCAGATTGCAGCCGAGCGATTATGGTGGCTCATAATGCAAATTTTGATTTGAGTTTTGTCATGGCAGCAGCAGAACGTAGCAAACTGAAACGTATTCCATTTCATCCTTTTGCCACATTCGATACAGCGGCATTAAGTGGCTTAGCCTACGGTCAAACTGTGCTCGCAAAAGCTTGCCGCGCTGCCGGTTTTGAATTTGACAATCAAGCCGCGCATTCGGCTCTATATGATACCCAAATTACCGCCAAACTTTTTTGCAACATCGTTAACAAATGGAAAGCTCTTGGTGGCTGGCCATTAGTAGAAACAACCGAAGAATAACAATAATACCAACTCAGATTGGTAACACACTTATACCCAAGTGACTTCAAGATGCAGACTTCAGATCTATCATCCTGAAACGACTTGGATATATGTACAACATTAATATATACAACATTAATATATACAACATTAATATATACAACATTAATTTATACAAAGAGAATTACAATGAATCCTGTCGTTATCTCCGTTTGCTTAATGCTCGCGCTATCGGTTTTCCGAGTCAATGTCGTGATAGCTTTAACCTTGAGCGCCATTACCGGTGGCTTGCTCGCCAACATGTCACTTGATCAAACGATCTCAGCATTTCAATCAGGTTTAGGTGACGGTGCAGAAATCGCTTTAAGTTATGCCTTATTGGGTGCTTTTGCGGTTGCACTCTCTCAAACTGGTATTACTGATATTTTATCTAATGCGGTGATCAAACGCGTTCATGGTAAAGAAAATGAAAAAGCCTCAAACATGGTGAAATACGCCATCTTTGGCGCGCTATTCATAATGGCAATTTTCTCTCAAAACGTTATCCCTGTTCATATTGCCTTCATTCCAATTATTGTTCCGCCACTACTATCGGCTTTCAATAAAATGAATGTCGATCGTCGTATGGTTGCGTGTATCTTAACCTTTGGTTTAGTCACCCCATACATGACAATGCCTATCGGTTTTGGTGGCATCTTCTTAAATGATATCTTATTACCTGCCCTACAAAACAATGGATTAACAAGTGCTACTGCCTCTCAAATCCCTGCCGCTATGGTTATTCCGGCTTGTGGAATGATTTTTGGTTTATTAGTGAGTGTTTTCATCAGTTACCGTAAACCACGCGCTTATGCTGAAAAACAAAACGAAACCACTGAAGTAAAACAAAAAGGCATTGATAAAAAAGCAGTGATAGTTGCCGTCGTAAGTATTATTGCTACTTTATCAGCTCAACTATATTCCGGCTCAATGATTGTAGGTGCACTAGTCGGTTTCATCATTCTATCATTCGGTAAGCCATTCCAAACTAGTCAAGATAGTTTCACGCGTGGTGTTCAAATGATGGCAATGATTGGCTTTATTATGATTTCTGCCAACGGTTTTGCCAGTGTAATGAAAGCAACCGGTGGTGTTGAAACGTTAGTAACCTTCTTACAAACTAGCATGAGTGGTCACCAAGCTTTAGCCGCTCTAATGATGCTAATTGTTGGTCTATTGATCACTATGGGTATTGGCTCGTCTTTCTCAACAATTCCAATCATCGCAACGATCTATGTTCCTCTTGCGATTTCTTTCGGCTTCTCTCCAGCGGCTACGATTGCACTTGTTGGTACTGCTGCTGCATTAGGTGATGCCGGTTCTCCAGCGTCAGATTCAACCTTAGGTCCTACATCGGGCTTAAATGCTGATGGACAGCACGATCACATTAAAGACTCAGTAATCCCAACTTTCCTACACTACAACCTACCACTTATCGTATTTGGTTGGATTGCAGCAATGGTTCTATAATCATTACCTCACGTTAAAATAAAAAGCGCATGCTTCGTTCATGAATCGAAACATGCGCTTTTTTATAACTGTTGTTTAATTGCTCTTATTCTTTCGGTTTTAATCTAACCCAACGCTTTGTGGTATCAATGCTATTCGCCCACTTTATACGCTGCTCAATATCTTTCAAACTAGTGAGTTCCGAAGCATAATCCAACTTCACCAAATAGTACTTCTCACCAAGTTGTAGTACTAAACTAGGAAAAGAATGAACGCCTAGCAGCTGACAAAACTCACGTTGGCGAGCAAACTCCTGATCGACATCAGTGCTTTTACAATCATGAATAAATCGTTCAACATCCAAATTAAGTTCTTCAGCTAATTGAACATGCGTTGAGTCGATATGTGGCGTCATCGCTCTTAAATAATAAGCCTTTTGAATGGCCTGATTCATTGCCTCTCCAGCTCCCTGTTGTTGAGCTGCAATCACAGCACGACAAGCTGGGTATGTTGTCCTAACAGGCTCTGCCAAAGTCCAATAATCATAATTAAATTGAGTTCCTAATTGGCTTTCAATTCTTTTCCACGTTTGCTGCAACATTAATCGCATCTCTTGTGGCATTGGCTCATCACTATCTGGAGCAAGACCACCAAGTAAATATTCAACTTGAATATCTTCTGAAAGCGCTAATTTTAATTTTTCCCATGTTGCTTTGTATCCCCAGCACCAACTGCACATAGGATCGTGAATATAATACAAAGTCCGTTTCATCTTTTACTCCAGTCATTCTATCTATTCAATTTGTCTTATCTAAAACATCTTTTAATGTGGCTGAAACTCGTTACTTAGATATAAAAAAAGAGCCCAAATTGGCTCTTTTTCTTTCAGCAAAAAATAATTTTATTCTTCACTTGCCGGTGCACGAGAAGCTGCGTCTTTAATCAATGTTTGAAGCTCGCCTTTTTGGAACATCTCAATGATGATGTCACAGCCACCCACTAGCTCACCTTCAACCCATAGCTGTGGGAAAGTTGGCCATTGTGCATACTTTGGCAATTCAGCACGAATGTCTGGGTTTTGTAGAATATCTACATAAGCAAATTTTTCACCACATGACATCAAAGCTTGTGAAGCTTGAGAAGAGAAACCGCAGCTTGGTAGTTTCGGTGAACCTTTCATGTATAACAGAATTGTGTTTTCAGAAATCTGTTGTTTAATTTTATCGATAGTTTCCATTACTTCCTCTCTAGGATTTAAGCATCACTCTAAGTTGTTGCCCCATTCTACTTGTATCTATAACAGAATAAAAAGGCATTATTTGTAAGGGTATTCTAATTACCGCATTTATGCACTGTATTGTTGGGCTATTCTTAACATTCGTTAGACTACTGGGCATATACAAATAAGTGATGCATAAGAAATTTTTGACTCCAACTCTTTTAATAAAGTAAAAACTTGCTAAACTGACCTTAGTCGTTAATGGCTCAAACTGATGCTTAACAATCATCACTTAATCATTTCATTGTTTAAACAAGATGGTTGATGTTTCACTGTCATGGAAATGGCATCATCAGTTAGTATGATTAAAAAAATCGGAAGCTGTTCTATTTAGAACACAAGAAAGTCCCTTTCTAACACATGGAGATTTGAGCAATGGCATTTGAATTACCAGCCCTGCCTTACGAAAAAGATGCACTAGAACCACACATCTCAGCAGAAACTTTAGATTACCACCACGGCAAACACCACAACACATACGTGGTTAAGCTTAATGGCCTAATCCCTGGTACTGAGTTTGAAGGTAAATCTCTTGAAGAAATCGTTAAGACTTCAACAGGTGGTATCTTTAACAACGCAGCACAAATCTGGAACCACACTTTCTACTGGCACTGCCTAGCTCCAAACGCTGGCGGCGAACCAACAGGTGCTGTTGCAGAAGCAATCAAGCAACAATTTGGCTCATTCGATGAGTTCAAAGCAAAATTTACTGATTCTGCAATCAATAACTTCGGTTCTTCTTGGACTTGGTTAGTGAAAAAAGCAGATGGTTCTCTAGACATCATCAATACGTCTAATGCAGCAACACCACTAACAGAAGAAGGCGTTACTCCACTTCTTACTGTTGACCTGTGGGAACACGCATACTACATCGATTATCGTAACGTTCGTCCGGATTACATGAATGGTTTCTGGGCACTAGTTAACTGGTCTTTCGTAGAAGAAAACCTAATCAAATAACCTCCGCTCCGTCGAGAAATCATTTGATACTAAAAAGACTGGCTTCGGCTAGTCTTTTTATATTCTGCCCTTCTCTCCTAATAATTCTGTATAGTTATACATATTTTATTCACACCTCTTTCCCTTATAGATTAGTAGTTTTCATTATTTCATTTCAGTTCTTTGATGTTATTCACAGGATCTTTACACGTTTTACTACCATTATTACTATCTAAGGCCCATAGACACCTTGGAGGTAATAGCTAACGCCATTCATGGCTTTGTGTTTAAGGGCATTAGGTATTTTTTATTTGATACCAATGAGGTGCTATATGAACATACAAAACTCCGTCGTAGTTATCACATCAGCAGGCTCTCATTTAGGTCAAAATTTAGCTCAACACTTTCTTTCTCTAAATGCCAATGTCATTCTGGTTGATAACAACGAGGCATCGTTAAATCAAGCTTTGCATCATTGTCAGCCTTATTCTTCTCATGTATTCCAATATCTCCTAGACGATGAAAGCTTTGAAAGTGTCCAACCTTTGTTTTCCTCTATTAATCAACAATTTGACAAAGGTATTGATGTCTTAATTAACCTATACCCTAGCCTACCATCCCCCTCACTCATCAAGGATGAACAAATCGACAGCTACAGCCGTCAATATTCTAAATTGGCAGCGACTATGTTGTGTTTTAGTAAATTAGCCGCCAGACAAATGCTACATAACCAAAAGCGTGGTGTAATTGTTAACCTATCAAGTCAAGAACAAGACAGCCTCTCCCAACCTTCATCTTTAATATCTGAATTTACTCAAAATTGGGCTAAAGAATTAATGCCCTTTAATATTCGGGTGGGAGGCATATTACCAAGCCGTTCTGAGCGACATACCAAGCATCGCGGCTGGGCAAAGAGTCATGATGAACTAATCAGAAATACTGAATACATTGTAGAAAATGAGTACTTTAATGGTCGTATTTTAGATTCATATTAAGCAGCATCTAATTCAATACTTCAAAACGTAAAAAAGCCCTGCTTACATCACATAAGCAGGGCTTTCATTATTTCAGGCTAATATTATTTTTTCTTAGCTGATTTTTTTACTGGCTCTTCAGTTTTTTTGATAACCGTTGTACCTTCGAAAGTTTCACCTTCAATGTAAGCTTTGCCGTAGTAAGCCGCTTTAAGAACTTCTTTTAGTTCAGAAATTAGAGGATAACGAGGGTTAGCTCCCGTACATTGGTCATCAAACGCATCTACCGCTAAGTTATCTAATTTCGCAAGGAAGTCAGCTTCATTAACACCAGCCGCTTGAATAGACATTGGAATATCCAAGTCTTTCTTCACTTCATCCAACCAAGTCAATAGACGCTCAATTTTTTGTGCCGTACGGTCACCTTCTTGGCTTAGGCCTAAGTGATCCGCAATTTCAGCATAGCGACGACGTGCTTGTGGGCGGTCGTACTGAGAGAACGCAGTTTGTTTAGTTGGGTTATCGTTCGCGTTGAAACGAATAACGTTAGAAATCATTAATGCGTTAGCAAGACCGTGTGGGATGTGGAACTCAGCACCAATTTTGTGTGCAATTGAGTGACATACACCTAGGAATGCGTTCGCAAATGACATACCAGCGATAGTGGCGGCATTGTGTACTTTTTCACGAGCGATTGGGTCAGCTGCGCCATTTTGGTAGCTTGATGGTAGGTACTCTTTTAGCATCTTAAGCGCTTGTAGAGCGTGGCCATCTGAATATTCGTTGGCAAGAACTGAAACGTAAGCTTCTAGTGCGTGAGTGATTGCATCGTAACCACCAAACGCTGTTAGAGACTTAGGCATGTTCATAACAAGGTTTGCATCAACGATAGCCATGTTAGGCGTTAGCTCGTAATCCGCTAGTGGGTATTTCGCACCAGTGCGATCGTCAGTTACAACTGCGAATGGTGTGACTTCAGAACCCGTACCAGAAGTAGTAGTTACACATACTAGTTCAGCTTTGGCACCCATTTTAGGGAACTTGTAGATACGTTTACGGATATCCATGAAGCGCATTGATAGTTCTTCAAAGTGCGTTTCTGGGTGCTCGTACATTACCCACATGATTTTCGCTGCATCCATTGGTGAACCACCGCCTAGAGCAATGATTACGTCTGGTTGGTAGCTTTGCATTTGTGCTGCACCTTTCTCAACAACAGATAGCGTTGGATCCGCTTCTACGTCGAAGAAAGTTTGAACCTCCATGCCTTGAGCTTTAAGTAGGCTTACGATTTCGTCAGCATAACCGTTGTTAAATAAGAAACGGTCAGTTACTAGGAATGCACGTTTTTTACCTTCTAAATCAGTCAATGCAACTGGTAGGCTGCCACGACGGAAGTAGATTGATTTTGGAAGTTTATGCCACAACATATTCTCAGCTCGCTTAGCAACAGTTTTCTTGTTGATTAGGTGTTTTGGACCTACGTTTTCAGAGATAGAGTTACCACCCCATGAACCACAACCTAGTGTTAGCGATGGTGCAACGTTGAAGTTGTACAAGTCACCGATACCACCGTGAGTCGTTGGGATATTGATAAGAATACGAGCAGTTTTTAGTTTGTCGCCGAAGTATTTGATACGGTCAGCGTTGGTGTCTTGGTTAGTGTAAAGACCAGAAGTATGGCCAATACCACCGATTTCAACCATAGTTACCGCTTGCTCTACTGCGTTTTCAAAAGAAGACGCACGGAACATCCCTAGAGTTGGAGAGAGTTTCTCATGAGCGAACTCGTCGTCATGGCTTACTACGCCACCTTCACCGATTAACACTTTAGTGTCAGCTGGCACTTTAACGCCCGCTAATTCAGCGATTTTAACTGCTGGTTGACCTACGATGTCAGCGTTTAGGTTGCCGTTGATAAGTAATACTTTACGCACTTTATCCGCTTCAGCTTTAGATAAAACGTAACCTTTGTGAGAAGCAAAACGCTCTTTCACTTCTTCGTATACTTCATCCATTACAATAACCGCTTGCTCAGAAGCACAAACCACACCGTTATCGAATGTTTTAGACATAAGAACAGAAGCAACCGCACGCTTAATATCAGCCGTTTCATCGATAACCACAGGAACGTTACCTGCACCTACACCGATAGCTGGTTTACCTGAAGAGTAAGCTGCTTTAACCATGCCTGGACCACCAGTCGCAAGGATAAGGTTGATACCGTCATGCTTCATGAGTGCGTTAGATAATTCAACTGAAGGTTGATCAATCCACCCGATGATATCTTTTGGAGCACCAGCAGCAACGGCAGCATCTAATACTAGTTTTGCAGCATCGTTGGTTGAGTTTTTCGCTCGTGGGTGTGGAGAGAAGATAATACCGTTACGAGTTTTCAAAGAAATAAGAGATTTGAAAATCGCAGTTGACGTTGGGTTAGTGGTTGGAACGATACCACAAATGATACCTACTGGTTCTGCGATAGTGATCGTGTCAGTGCCTTCTTCAAGGATGCCACATGTTTTTTCATCGCGGTATTTGTTGTAAATGAACTCTGAAGCGAAGTGGTTTTTGATTACTTTGTCTTCAATAATACCCATGCCAGATTCCGCTACAGCTTGTTGTGCTAGAGGAATACGTGCTTGGTTAGCTGCTAAAGATGCTGCACGGAAAATATGATCTACTTGTTCTTGAGAAAAAGTAGCAAATTCCTTTTGTGCCGCTTGAACGCGTGCGACAAGAGCATCTAGTTCAGCTAAGTTAGTTACAGGCATAATGAATCTCCTAAGATTTAAAATTAAAAACTATTTAGTAAGACTATTTGGTATTCGTAAAACGTGCCAACCGAACCTAAAATCTACCTTAGTAAATCGCTTTCAAAACTGAGTATATGCTTTCAAATATTAAAAATATTGATGTAGATCAGTTCCTGAAGCCTAAATACTACTAAAGCGGTAGTGCAACCAAGGAAAACAAAATAAGGCACTGTTTTAAAAGAAAATTTAATTATTTCAATAAGTGAAAAAATATCCAAGATAGTATTTTCAACTCACCCCAAAAGCACAATATTTGTAAATTTATTTCTGTAACTCACCTACAAGGTAAATACGTGATTTTTGTGCTACAACGAGTATACGCAATCTCACAAAGAACGTAATACTTTAGAGTTAATTTTTACATTGTTTTTTATAGTGTTAACCAACAATTAGCCTAGCGCAAACCTCTTAAACTGCCACTGTTACCTCTATTCTATCTCTGCTCAATTTAACACGGTCTAAAGGTTTGGATGATAGCCCTGAATTCTGCATCTGGAAGTCACTTGGGTATAAAATAATTTAGCCTCGAAAGATGCTGCGCCCCTAGGTATACTCATCTTCTACTTACTACCTGAGATCACACTATGGCCTCCATTGAATTTGCCATCTATTTACAATTCTTCCTCGGACTTGTCGCTGCGGTTAACCCTATTGGAATTATGCCGGTCTTTGTTTCACTAACTGGACACATGACCCCTGAAGAAAAAAGTAAAACGGCTAAAACGGCCAATATTGCTGTTGGCGTAATCTTGGTTGTCTCTCTACTCTGTGGGCAGCTTTTACTTGATATGTTTACAATCTCTCTTGATTCATTCCGCATTGCAGGTGGCCTACTGCTTATGAGCATCGCTTTTTCAATGATGAGCGGTAAACTTGGTGAAGATAAACAGAATAAACAAGAACGTACAGAATCGATAAGTCGTGAACAAATTGGGGTTGTACCTTTAGCTATGCCTCTTATGGCTGGCCCCGGCGCAATCAGCTCAACCATTGTCTATGGTTCTCGCTACCCTACCCTAATTGAAACTGCGGGAATTATTGCGACTATTAGTGTTTTTTGTTTTTGTTCATGGTTATTATTTCGCTCAGCCCCCCTCATTGTTCGCTTTTTAGGTCAAACAGGGATTAACGTTATCACTCGTATTATGGGGTTAATATTAGCGGCTTTAGGTGTCGAATTTATTGCAAATGGCGTACGAAACCTCTTCCCAGGTTTAATGTAATAGGAAATAAAGGAATCTATTTATGAGTGAAGAGACGTTTAAGCATAAGCTTTATGTCATCATTTTTGGTACGCATACTCCGGCAGGACGCCGTTTTGATATATTACTGATCGTGGCAATAATTAGTTCACTAGCGGTGCTAATTTTAGACTCTGTCCCTATCTTCGCCGAAAAATGGCAACAAGAATTCGATATTCTGGAATATTTCTTTACTGGCCTATTTACCATTGAATATCTGTTACGTTTATATTGTTCGCCAAAACCCAAAGCCTATGCAAAAAGTTTTTATGGCATCATAGATTTACTCGCCATACTTCCAACTTATCTTGCATTTTTTTTCCCATCGGCAAGCTTCATCGGGATTATTCGTCTATTACGTGTCATGCGAATCTTCCGAATTCTCAAACTAGTACGATTTTTACAAGACTCGAATTTACTCGTTCGTACGCTAGCAATGTCTCAACGTAAGATTTTGATATTTTTTAGTGCAGTGGCAATACTAGTAACGATTTTTGGTGCGCTCATGTATGTGATAGAAGGGCCTGAAAATGGCTTTACCAGCATTCCTCGTGGGATTTACTGGGCCATTATCACAATTACTACGGTAGGCTATGGCGATGTAGTTCCCAAAACGCCGCTAGGACAGGGGGTCGCAGCACTGACAATGCTATTAGGTTATTCAATTTTAGCGGTTCCCACCGGGATCATCACAGCTGAACTCAATCAAGAAATGAAAGCCCATCGCACTCTGGTATTATGCCCAAACTGCACCAAAGGTGGCCATGAAACCGATGCGCTTTTCTGTAAACATTGCGGCAGTGAATTAGCTGAGCCAGATAAACGTGTGGTACCGGTTCCTAAGCCAGATGAACCGACTTAACAACTCATAATCAATTTAATAAAGATATGACCAAAAAAAGTCCGCATTATTTTTTAATGCGGACTTTCTAGAGTTTAATATTAGCGGTAAGCTTTTATTTTATCGAAATAAGCTTAGCGGTTTTCTAGAATGATTCGTAAAGTACGACGTAGCGGCTCTGCAGCACCCCACAATAACTGATCACCAACAGTGAACGCATTGAGGAAAGTATCCCCCATCGCCATCTTACGTAAGCGACCTACGGGTACAGAAAGCGTGCCTGTTACTTTCGCTGGAGAAAGCTCTTGAGTCGTAATATCACGCTCATTTGGGATCACTTTTACCCAATCATTATGAGTTGCGATGATATCTTCAATTTCATCCATTGGCACATTTTGCTTCAGTTTAATCGTTAGTGCTTGTGAGTGACAACGCATCGCACCAATTCTTACACAAGTACCATCGATTGGAACCGCGTTAGCGCCATCAAGACCTAAGATCTTGTTAGTTTCTACTGTGCCTTTCCATTCTTCTTTACTCTGACCATTATCACGCTTCACATCAATCCAAGGGATCAGTGAACCGGCCAACGGTGAACCAAACTCACTGGTTGGGTAGTCACTTGAACGAATCGTTTCCGCTACTTTACGGTCAATATCAAGAATTGAACTTGCAGGATCAGCCATTTCAGCACTTACAGACTGATTAATCACCCCCATTTGGGCAATTAATTCGCGCATGTTTTTCGCGCCAGCACCAGAAGCTGCCTGATAAGTCATCGCGCTCATCCATTCAATCATGCCTTTCTCATATAGACCACCAAGACCCATCAGCATAAGGCTAACGGTACAGTTACCGCCCACGAACGTATTGGTGCCAGAATGAATGCCTTGTTGAATTTGGTTCAAGTTAACTGGGTCTAGGGCAATGATTGCGTCATCTTTCATGCGTAATGTTGAAGCTGCATCAATCCAGTAGCCTTTCCAACCCGCCTGACGAAGTGCAGGATAAACTTTTTCAGTGTATGAGCCACCCTGACAAGTAATAATTGCATCAAGTTGCTTCAAGCTTTCAAGATCGAAGGCATCTTGTAGCATGCCGGCATCTTTACCTAGGTTGGGAGCAGGGATTCCCACTTGTGAAGTGCTGTAAAATACTGGTTCAATAAGGTCGAAGTCCTTCTCTTCCACCATACGTTGCATCAGTACAGAACCAACCATGCCACGCCATCCGACTAAACCTACTCTCATTCTTTCATCCTCTCCATGAATTAAAATTATAAAAAGGGGGCCAATTCAGCCCACCAATCATTATTCTTTCTTTACTATCTCATTGCTGCCGTCAATCTTCAAATCCGATTTCAGATTTATTCAGAGGCAATAGATAGGTTAACGCTTAAGAATGTCGCGTTAATTGATCTTTCAAATTTGGTGGAATGCCTTTGATCGTCAAAGTATCGGTCTCTGGATCATAAAAAACACGTTCACCCAATAGCATGCTATCAAAATTAATCGACAAGCCACCGCCAGCGCCAACATACTTAGCTAACTTGCGGATAGTAGAGCGATCAACAGGAAAACTCTCTTCTAATTCATAACCTTGCTTTTGAGTAAACTCAGCAAAATTATCATGGTGTCCTGCACCACTTAACTCGCCAGATAATTCCCAAATTGTCACTTCATCACCTGACTTTAACTGTTCGTTACAAAAATCATGCACCTGCTTACGGCAAGCAACGGTTTCTTCTTTATTAAGTTGCGCATCTACACAGTAATCATCAACCGCTTGCATTAATACTTGGTTTTGTTTTTTCGTATCTAAGCCTACTTCTGCTTGTAAGAAATCCAAGAAGAAATCAGCCACTTTACGACCAACACGCCCTTTGATGTAGCTTAAATAGCGATTAGAGTCTGGATCGGTTTCATAGCGAGATAAATCAATACGGACTGCAATATCCATTTTATTAATATCGAGATAATCAGTCCCACTAATATCCAACTCTTCATCCACTTTCAAACTTTGATTAGATGGAAGCAAAGCAATGAACAGGTAGTCGGTTGCTAAAGATTGATACTCAGCCAAAACCAATACCCCTTCTTCTGCAAAAGGATATTTAGATAATTCTGATTTTAATCGCTCAGCCGATTGTTGCGAAAAGTCATAAAAATTCAACTCACCTTGACGCAACTGCTTCATCCAAGATTGAAATTCACTTTCTTCTTTGTAAACACCAAAGCCTTTGCCTGCTTTAGCACTGAAAGTACGGTGCAATTCTGCTACCAGTTGTTCCGTTACTTCATCATTGGATAACGCGGAATCTCTCAAGCTGACAACGAGTTCGTCTTGATTATTTTTGGTCAATTTATGCAGTATAACGTTGGAAATATCTAAGCTCATGGTAAATTAGTTTCAGTTGATGTTTCAGTTGTGAGGAAGACTAGGTTATCATAAGCCGCTTTACATACCCAAGTGACTTAAAAATTCTCTGAAACAACATGTTAATTAGTAACAACGCAGAGCAATTAAGCATTATTATTTATTGAATCTAGGAAATTATTTAAAACCGTTATGCCTATTAATTCTAAATACAGCGACCAAAAAATTGAACAAATTCTGGCAGAAATTGCTGCCGTATTAAAAAAGCATGATGCAAATCCGGATTTAAGCTTAATGATTGCGGGTAATATGGTCACTAACATATTGAACTCAAATGTGCCAAAATCTCAACGTAAACTCATTGCAGATAAATTTTCTCAGGCTCTTTTATCATCAATTGATGACTAAAATGTATTCTTAAACCAAATTGAGTTAGAACGATATTTTAAATGGTTGATAGCGGAAATTCATACGGAGAGCGCGTCTCTCGACTGGTAAGTTGGGGACATTGGTTCGCCTTCTTTAATATCATCTTGGCCATGCTAATTGGTACGAGTTTTGTCACTCAATCGCCATGGCCGGAGACTTTACTTGGGCAAGCCTACCTCATTGTTTCTTGGGTGGGCCATTTTAGCTTTCTCGTATTCGCGCTTTATATTCTTATTTTATTTCCGCTCACCTTCATCATACCTTCTCGAAAGTTATTACGTTTATTAAGCGTATGTTTTGCAACCATTTGCTTGACTCTACTTTTGTTAGATACTCAAGCCTATGAGCGATTGCACCTCCATTTAAACCCAGTTGTCTGGGAGTTATTACTTAGCAAAGAAAAAACCTCATTCAATGCAGAGTGGCAATACCTCTTTGCAGCTGTGCCGGTTATTTTCCTGCTACAAATTGCCATTTCAGAATGGATTTGGAAAAAGCAGCGAAAATTATCACGTAAGCGCATTGGTAAACCTGCAACCATCGTTTTCTTTTTATGCTTTGTAAGTAGTCACTTGGTTTACATCTGGGCGGATGCCTTTTTCTATAACCCTATTACTAGCCAAAAAGCTAATTTCCCATTGTCTTATCCAATGACAGCAAAATCTTTCATGGAGAAACATGGCTTACTCGATAAAGATGAATACCTTGAACGGCTAGAGCAAAACGGTGAAGCAAGTGAAGTAGTTAACTACCCACTTGAACCACTTAAATTTGATGGTCGTGGCAAAAAGTACAATGTTTTGATGGTCATGGTTGATAACTTACGCAGTGACATGCTGACGGAAGAAGTCATGCCGATGACCTATCAGTTTGCCAAAAACAATCAGAACTTTATCAACCATTATAGTGCTAGTAATAACAGCTATGGTGTCTTTGGATTATTCTATGGTTTACCAAGCAGTTATTCAGCAAGCATAAAGTCACAAGACACTCCGCCTTTGTTTATTTCCACAATGAATGAACGTGACTACTCGATGGCAGCATTTGGCAACCAACGATTTAGTGACACTGCATTTTATGAGGAAATTTTTGCGAAAATTGACACTGCAAACTCGGATCAAAATCAAAACAATCCAGATCAAAACGCAGTATTGCAATGGACTCAATGGATAAACCAATCACCAAATCAACCTTGGTTCAGTTATATTGAGCTTTCAGAAGTAGAGCAATTTGAAGAAACTCCAACTGTTTTACCTCGCTTTAAAACCGATTCAAAAGCCCCTTTTGAAAAATTGATTGCACAATATAAATCAGCCTCATTTTCTGCTGACCAGAAAGTAGAAAATATTCTCAGCCAATTAGAAAGCAAGCAATTGCTAGACAATACCATTGTGGTGATCACATCGAATCATGGGACTGAATTTAACGAAACCAAAAATAATAGCTGGGGTTCAAACAGCAATTTTAGCCGTTACCAATTACAGGTACCTATGATGATTCATTGGCCAGGAAAAGCTCCTGAACTATATCAACATAAAACGAGTCATTTGGATTTTTCAGCAACTATTATGCAAGATCTTTTCCAGTCATCCTCTAATCCGTATGACTATGGAAGTGGCAAAAATTTATTTAATGCTTCATCTCGTCCATGGATTCTAGCGGGTGATAGTGACAATATTGCACTCATTACTGACGATACAACTACTGTGGTCGATGAATTTGGCAACTACAAGGTATACGACAAGAACTACCAACGTAATAACAATGCAAAACCTAAACTTTCCATTGTATTACAAGGACTTTCAGAGCTAAAACGCTTCTACCGCCAAAGTGACTAATGACTGAAACAATACAAATTAAGGGAGCTTCGGCTTCCTTTTTTTATATTTGAATTTTTACCCTATTTATTTGCTCAAAAAGCAAGCAAATAATTAAAATTAAGGGTTTACAAAAACTTAAGCTGTATATATTATTTATCGCAATTCGGAGGGATGGCTGAGTGGTCGAAAGCACCGGTCTTGAAAACCGGCAAGGGTTAATAGCTCTTCTAGGGTTCAAATCCCTATCCCTCCGCCACATTTATAACGCATTAAGCCCTTAATTTTTCTTAAGGGCTTTTTCGTATATACAGTACTACAAATCACTTTCATGACAATGAAGTGAGGACAATATACTTACAAAAGCACCCAATGGCGTGTATCAAACCCACACTTGCTTCCCTAAGGCTTTACAGAGATCTGGCTATCCATTCGATGAAAAGTTAGCTTGTTAACAAAAAATCGCTCATAATCCTTCCATTGAAGCTCTTGCCTACTTTGAAGATCACATTATTTCAGACCTACCAAGTAATATTGACCTATCTGGTCTTGAAGCGACTGAACCGAGCGAAAAAAGTATCCCTTCCAAAGTAAGTACCTTTTGTTTAATTACTTAAACGATTTCTAGAAAGTAAAGAGAAGCGCAATATTCGTCCGTTAACTGCTCACCAGATCAATAAATGTATTTCTCACTATCTGAATTTTCTTGAGATACAAAATGTGCGGAAGACATTGATTGCTACAATTCAAGATAGTGAGCCTCATCGCGAACAGCTAAATTTATCACGATTCCTAAGTCTAAGTGTTACTGAAGAACAGATTTATCTTATTGATAAATCAATGAGTATGCTCCGTGCCCCCTACAATCAACAGGGCAGCCATCTCGAACTTAGTCAATCTTTTGAAGTTATAAATTCCGATCTGAGATAAAAAGGTGACCTAAAATCGCACTTAGTTAGAAATGAGATACTTAAAAAATTGAGCAATAATAAGGACGGCTTGGGACGTTTCCTTAAAAGATTTGGAGAGAAAAGATAGTATGAAAAAGAAAAGTTGGATAGATAATTTTGCATATTTTCTAACTGAACAAGCTTTTTAAATCATACCAGAATTCTATCGACTAACTCATATTATGTATTCATAGTAAGTTGGCGGGTAAGAATCCTACTTACTTGCCCGAATGACTCTTGCTCCGAAATGAGTTTAAGTTGTAGTATCAACAGCCACCATAAGGTAGAACAGA
Organism: Vibrio algivorus; assembly: GCF_030161215.1. Taxonomy (NCBI): domain Bacteria; kingdom Pseudomonadati; phylum Pseudomonadota; class Gammaproteobacteria; order Vibrionales; family Vibrionaceae; genus Vibrio; species Vibrio algivorus. Next base: position 56,348 of record NZ_BSPV01000004.1, on the reverse strand, counting down.
GTCAAAAATGAGATTTACATACCAGCCTAAACGTCAGAAATGTAATACAATAAACATATGAACTCCAATGCTATAGCAAAAAAAGAACAACGAGATGAACATGAGCAATTCTATACAAGTCGAGAGCTTGGACGATTGCTGATTTCTCACTTACCAGACAAAACTTGGCTCAAAAATGAGCTAAGCGTACTGGATCTATGTATGGGACAAGGAGCGCTTTTAGAATGTGTATCGGAAGTTGCTCCTCAAGCCTCACTTTTTGGTACGGATATAGATCAACTCAATATAGATGCAGTAAATTTAAACTCACAGCTTGATATTGAGACATGCTGTATTGATGCCACCACCCCAGAGCTGAGTAATCTATACGCAAAAAAATACTTTGATATTATCGTTGGAAATCCTCCCTTCAAACTAATTCGTAATGATGTGCATATAAAATCTGAACTGGAAAGTATTGGTTATTATTCTTCATCAAAACATATAGAGGCGGAAATATATTTCTTATTATATGGCCTTAAACTTTTAAGAGATGGTGGCTACTTAGCCTATATTTTACCCGATGGAATATTTACAAAGGTATCACTAAAGACGCTTCGAAAGTTTCTAGTTAGTAAATTTTGTATTCGTTCCATTATGGAAATTGAACCTAAATCCTTCGACGGAACTGAAGCAAGAACCCATCTGTTAGTAATTAAAAAAAGTAATCCTGATAAATCGCCAGTTTCGTTATTGAAGGCTAACCTCCCAACACAAGCAATCTCTGAATCCGAGTTTGAGAATAGAGGTGACTACTCCTACTATAGAAAAGCTTGTGCTTTAAAAATGAAAACATTAGAAAGCCTTGGTGCTAAAATTTTTCGGGGAAGGAAAACAAAAAAAATGCTTTTAAACATGGAAGTTAGTAACTATATCCATACGAGCAATATTAGCCATTCAGGTTCAACTTTAAAAACTACACTCTGTGCTAACGATAAATTGGTTGCTATCAAGGGTGATATTATAATTGCGCGTGTTGGCACCCGATGTCTAGGTAAATTTGGGGTGGTAGAATCTGGAGAGTTTTTCGTGTCTGACTGTGTTTTTATCGTTAGATGCGAAAATATCAACTACCAAAAACTAATCTTGAATACACTTTCATCTCCTTTTGGTAAAAGCTGGATTGAGTCCGTTTCTAAGGGAGTTGGAGCAAGACACATAACAACTACAGATTTATATCAATTCCCGATTATTATAGAAAAAAATGAAAATACCTGAAAAACACGAGCAAATATATGATTATGCTGTAAAAGTAACTAAGCAGCTCATAAGGTTTAATTATTGGGATAGGTTAGAAATTTCCGATCTCGATGCTTGGCTAGATAACTTTGAAAGTGATGATGAAAAATATTTCGCTTCAGGAATTTTGTTATCTATCATATACAGAAGCAATAAATCTATAAATACCTTTGGTGCTAATATTATCCAAATAAAGCTCCCCAATATCTTAAAGAAGTATGGTGTTTATAGTATAGAATGCATTGAATCTTGGGAAAAAGATCTAAAAAATGGACAAACCCAAAAGCTACCAATAAGGTTCTCGGCAATCGAAGGCATTGATGGCAAACCAGGTAAGAGTGGATCTGCAATATATAGAGCAATATGTAATCAACATTTCCATTCTCGTCTAGGCGTCTTATGCAATGAAGTATCAACAAAATTGAAAAGTGATGATAACTTTAAAGTTCTTGTTTTGTTTGATGATATTCTTGGTACAGGAGCACAATTCAGAAAATATATTGATAAGTTTGAGATTGATGATTTGGGAATTAAAATAATATACTTCCCCTTTGCTGCATATCAAGAAAGCATCGATTCAATACATAAAGATTATAAGAACATTATAGTTTGTCCTGTTGAAGTTTTAACAGATAGTGAATCATTATTTTCTAAAGATAATTTGGCTTTTTTCAATAAATTTCACAGCCAAAACACTAGTGAAGAGATTAAAGAATTTTATTTAAAAATGTGTAAGAAAAAAAACATTAAAACAAAAGATACTCTTGGGTTTGGAAATTTAGCGCTTACATATTTCTTTAGCAACTCCGTTCCAAACAATAACATTGCAGCATTATGGTATGATAGCGAAACATGGACTCAACTGGTAGGAAGATAAATGGAAAAGAAATTATCTGACGTTGTATCAAAAAACCGCGCGGAAGAGTTCCCTGATGATCTTTGGGGTCAATATGTTCTGCCTTTAGAATACGAAGCTGCAAACCTGCATAAGTTGACCAAAGGTGCTGTTATAGAAGGTGGTAGAGGCTCTGGAAAGACGATGTTTTTGAAGTATCATTGTCACGAGACCATGTTTAGTCAACTGAGAACGAAATTACCTGATGACATTGCTAATCATATAGGTATTTATTGGAAACCAGATACTTCATTTACCCAAATGATTAGAGATGAGTGGTTAGACGAAATGTGGAGTTCGGCATTTAATACATATGCATCTCTATGTGTAATAATTGAGTTTTGTAAACTCTGTAATAGTATTGCTACTTCTAATATATCAAACAAACGCATAAAAGAAGGAATTAAAAAGGTTAAAATACCCAAAGTTCTGGCTGAGGATATTAATGTCGATCACATAGAACTAATAAGGTTAGAATCAGAAATAAAGTCTTGTTTATACAGATTGACTAACTGGATTAACCTGCCAAACACAACGAACCCTCCTTATAATCTTTCACTAAAACCTGTGATTAGTTTAGTCAGTGACTCGATAAGAAGCGTTGATGGAGTACTAAAAGATACAACTTTTCACATTTTAATTGATGAATTTGAAAATTTATCGTTCGACCAACAAAAAATAATTAACACTTATTTGAAACACAGTGAAAAGTCTTTAATTTTTAGTATTGCATATAAAAAGAACGCAAAGGTCAGTAATGAAACCTTGAGCCAAGAAAAAATAGTGGATAGAAATGATTTTAGGCGTATAGACTTAGAATCTATTTACTTGAACGATTTAAACCCCAAATCTTATGAAGTTCTTGCCGCTGAAATATTAGCGTTAAAGTTATTTGAAGCCAATTGTTCATCTAGTAGTGAAAATGATGAAATAATTCAAAACTACTCTAACCCTGATTTTTTAACTATACGTAAAGACACCACATATCAAAGCAGGTTAAGGCATAGTGTTAAGTCTCTATTCGAAAGTATGAATCTTACTGAAGTTAGTAAACTCATCCTTTCAGATAAAGTTCTATTGAATAAACTTAAATCAACCTTGATATTAGAAGGGTTAAAAAAACACAAGGAGCACTCCTTTTCAGAGCTTGACTTTATTGATAAAAACCACCCCGAAGCCAGCATAGTAAATGGGGCTATTTTGAATCGTAGCTCTACTGACTTGGTTACATTGAAAAAGGATTTTGAAAATTATAAATCAGGTAGTGATAATACACCATATAAAGGTTGGATAAGTAATAACTTATACGGTGTAATTTTATATATATATAATACATTACCACAAAGAGAATGCCCTTTATATGTGGGGTTTAACCAATTTATTTTGATGTCTAGAGGTAATTTAAGGCACTTTTTAGAATTATGTTACCAAACTTTCATAAGAGCAGAAGTACAGAGTGAACTCACTGAAAATTCAAGCGCTATTAATGTCGATATTCAAGGAAAAGCAACCAAAGCTACAAGTACTGCTCAGCTAGAGAAAATAGAAGAACTTGGCTCAAATGGAATTCACTTGAAAAGGCTTGCAAAAAGACTGGGCAGTTTATTTTCGCTATCTCAAAAAAGAAAATCTCAAAGTGAATCAGAAGTTAATCACTTTACAATAGCGTTATCCGACATTTCGTTGTTAAATGATGATACAAAAAAACTTTTAAACGAAGCATTGGTTTGGTCGGTTCTATTTCAAACTAGAGGAACAAAAGCCAAGTCAAATAATGACATAGAAATGATAGATTATATACTTCACCCTGTACTATCTTGCCATTTTGGTATTAGCCCTAGAAAAAAAAGGAAGTTGAAGTTTAACGTTGAACAAATAGAAACTATTTGCTACGGGAATGAATCAGATTTTAGTCAACTGAAAAATAAGTTTAATAAACAATGGGGTTTAGATAGTAAAAAATCAGAAGATAATGAATCAAACAATAAAAATGGGCAGTATTCATTATTATGATTAAAATAAAAAACATACATGAGCATTGCACTCTCGGTGACTTATCTATTTCTAATTATGATGTTATTTTTCACGGAAGAGAAGTCGATATAAGAACGAAGGAAATACTGAATAAGATTACTAAAGAATGCAATGGTAATGCTTTCTTTGTGAAATATAGCAAAGATGCTTTTCGTTTAAAAATTGGAAATGAAGATGTAAGTCCTAGAAAACTTGAAGAATTCTTTTCCTCCAAAATGTACAACTCAGTGTTCATTGAAGCAACTTCATTGGATTTACCTGAAATAATTTACATATTTTCTGGAATTACTTTATCGAAGTCTTCTTGCAATATCACTATTTCTTATTTAGAACCCGATGATTACCAGCGTTCAACAAATACTAGTGATAGTAAACAATCAGGAATTCAAGAACAGGAATTCAACCTTAGTGACAACCAGGGTAATTTCGGATATTTACCGCTGTTCGCTGTAAACAACTCCCAGATGTCAAAGTCAACTCTCGTGACAACTTTGGGATTTGAAAGTAGTAGACTTGGGCAATTACTTTCTCAAGATGACGGTTATGCGTATGAAAGGATAGAAGCTTATGTTGGCCTTCCTGCTTATAAACCTGGTTGGGAGAACCGCTCCATTTACAAACACATGAGATATTTATCACCAGATTCAGCAGAGTTAAAACTATTCCCAGCATGTAATCCATATGAATTTACCAAACAACTCGGCAAGCTTACTAGGAGAGGGCAAAATAAGCAGCTAGTTTTTGCTCCAATGGGAACAAAGCCAGCTGTAATAGCAATATCTACCTTTTTGGTAAATGAGTGCTTGGGACAAGATAAAAATTCTAAATTTGGTGCGCTCTATGATTTCCCTGAAAAGTCCCAAAATCGTAGTACTGGAGTAGGTAAAATATATTCTTATGATCTTGAGTCAAAGGTTAACGAATAATCAAATGAGAGAATACACTTAATGAGTGTTCAAGTATTTTACACATAGTTTTCGCTTGATTACATTAAGTTTGTTTGTATGATTTTTGATTGGCTAATAATAAATCGAGTGTGACAATAAATCAGAGTCAGCTGACTTAGACACTTGTATATTATTTTCAGCTTTAAGTATCAAAAAATCTTTTATATTTAAAGGGTTATAAAGAAGTCTTGACGAGAGGTAGTCTTCAACTCCCTATCCCTCCGCCACATTTAAGCTCCTGATTATTCAGGAGCTTTTTTCATCTTTAGGGTACTGAAAATCATCTAATTGTAAACATCCCCTAAAATACACCTCATATACACCTGCATACCAACCCTAAGACCTTACTTCAGGTTATTGATACTAATCTCTCGATTTGCTCTAAAACGGTAGCAAAACGACAAAGATAATTAGTAGTCTTTATGTTGTAGTTAAATTACCTATAAATTAAAGCTTTCACTAAACGCTACGATTCGATCAGCGTTAACCCCTCGGTCACTACGGCCGACTCGAGAGACACTACGTATATCAATACGACTTTGGTTGTTTATCGGTGTAACTTTAATGACTACATCGTCCATAAAACCAAAAAAGGCGGTTTTAGCTGTTGCTTCAAAACGTAATGCTTTTTGATCTTCAGCAACAATCTTCCATCCTTTACCTTTCGCTATATCGAGTGCTTTTTCGTACGCATCAGTGGCAGAAAGGTTAGATAATATTGGTTTAATGTATGGATACGCTGCTTTTTGAATGGTTGCGACCTCTTCCCCTGCATAAATTAAAGAGTTTTTGGCCCCTGTACGCGTATCATCCAACACTAAAAATTCAGGAGGGTTAGTTGTGTCGGTAGTAATATCATGAATGGCTGGTGCACGTTTTACGGGTATCATCATGCCATGGAGCATTGGTGCGATAAGTCCAACACCTATTAACATTGCAATCAAAGATTTAATCACACCTATACGATTACGAGTCACATACTGTGAAATAAACCCTAATGTGCTCAAAGTAAGTACAGATAAACCTATTGGATTGAGATAATTTCGAACATAACCAAATCCAACGATAGGTTCCCATAATCCTAAATGAGCGCCAAAGATCATTCCTATAATCGCAAGTAAAGCAACAGAAGCAATCACTAATAATAATGTGCCAATATGAGAGGTACGGTTGTTCATCATTTTCGATCCTTTGAAAGTGAGTAAAGAGTAATAATGAGCCATTTTAGACTCATTATTAGGTACTTTTTTATTTAGAGCTGCATTACTATGTATTTAATCAATTATTGATCATCTTGAACTTTGCGAGCCGTACGGAACCATTTGCATATCAAGACAAAGAATAATGGCGCAAAGTAATGGCAAATAAAGCACCTAGCCTTCCGCTGTTAATTTCAACTTTCACTTTCCTTATTGCTGTCACTGTGCTGGAAACAAATTAATCCGCCATGAGGCGTTGGATTTCTTCTCTGGTATTTAAGGCGATGTCCACAAAAGCACGCGTAGTCGCACTTTGGTTCGATTGTTTATATTGAAGCTGCACGGGAATATAAGAGTTAGTGTTTTCTATTTCAATAAAATGACAACCCTCACTGTACAACTTCCGCAGACAATATGGCGCAATGGCAACCCCCAATCCTGCTGCAACCTCAGTGACCAAGGTTTGCATGTGTCTAGGTTGGCTAATAATGTTGGGTGAAAAGCCAGCTTGTTTACATAGCATAATGGTTTCATCGAACAGCCCCAGAGCTTCATCGCGATTAAAAATAATGAAAGGATCCTCTTTTAATTTCGAGATCGTAATAGACGTTGCGGTTGCTAACGGGTGGTTTTCATTGACGATTGCCACCAGTTTATCGATATAAATATCGTGTTTGAAATAATCATCCGCAATTGCATTTGGTAAAGGGCGAGAAAACGAAATATCAATTTGATCTTTTTTCAGCGCTTCGATTTGCTCTGTTGCCGTCATTTCAAACAAAGTAATGTGCACGTGGGGAAATTGCGCTTTATACAAGCGAACAAGCTTTGCCATAAAAGCCAAGCAGGCTGAGCTTAAATGCGCAATATTAAGGGTGCCAAGTTGTCCACTATGAGCACGTTTGACCTGCGTTTTCGCTTGCTCGGTTAAGGCTAAAATCGCCGAGGCATCTTTGAGTAACTGCTCACCGGCTTGGGTAATGGTAACGTCTCTGGAATTGCGCTGAAAAAGCGTCACCCCAAGTTCACTTTCAAGTGCCGAAATATGGCGGCTGATCGCAGGCTGCACCGTATGCAATTGTTTGGCCGCATCGGAAAAGCTTTGATGTTTCGCCACACTGATGAAACTTTTTAACTGTTTGATATCCATGATTGGCTCATTTTAATAATGATGGAGTCCATGAAAGGAAATCTATACAACTTTGATATAGATTCGATAAAATCTTATCATTTTTGTTATTCATCCGTAAGCATTATGCTGCTCTCATTGTTTTTTTCAAGTGAGTTTATGATGAATCATTCCACATCTTCTCCAACATTAAGTCGATTTATCTTATTGTTGATGACCACTGCGATTGCAGCAACAGCGGCCAATTTATACTACAACCAACCGATTTTACCTTTGATTGCGCATGAATTTAATTTAAGTGATTCGCAAATTGGCGGTGTTCCTTCGTTAACCCAATTTGGTTACGCCTTTGCTTTATTATTTATTTCACCGCTTGGGGATTCAGTACCCCGCCGCCGTTTAATTGGCATTTTGTCGTGTTTGTTAGTGGCCGCTTGTGTAGTGGCAGTGATAACGCCGAGTTTTCCATTGTTATTATTGGCGGTCTTTTTGATTGGTGTCAGCGCCAATATTACCCAGCAATTAATTCCATTTGCGGCCTCAATGGTGACGCCTGCACAAAAAGGCGCAACGCTAGGCACCTTAATGATGGGCTTAACGTTGGGCATCCTGTTATCACGTACCTTAAGTGGTTTTGTTGGGGAACATTTTGGCTGGCGCAGTGTATTTATTATGTCGGCATTATTGGCAGCGACCTTTGGCATTTTATTACGGGCCTTTTTACCTAAAAATCAACCACAAACCAGCTTGAGCTATGGAGCGTTGTTAAAAAGTACCTTAGCGCTTTTTGTGCAACATAAATCATTGCGTATTTATACCTTAGCTGGTGCTTGTTGGTTTGCAGCTTTTAATGTGTTGTGGGCGACCTTGGCCTTGTATGTGAGTGATGCGCCATTTCACTATAATGCTCAACAAGCCGGTTTATTTGGTGTGATTGCTCTAGCGGGCGTGATCGGTGCAAAATCATCGGGTAAATGGGTGAATGCCCTTGGCTCCAGAAAACTGGTGATGATGGTGTTGATCTTAGCGGCGATAGGGTTTGCGCTAACCGGAGTCTTTATCGGTAACTTATGGGCTTTAATTATAGGCATTATTCTGATTGATTTTGCTATATTTAGTGCGCAAGTTGCCAACCAAGTACGGGTGTTTAGCATTGACCCGAGTGCGCAAAGCCGTATCAATGGTATCTACATGTTGGGATATTATTTAGGTGGCGCGGTAGGTTCTGTTGCTGGGGTAAAAGCGTTTGCCTTGTACCAATGGCCAGGTGTGGTGGCGGTAAGTATTGCCTTTATTGTGACTAGTGTCGTGATCAATGCGTTTGCTAAAAAATAGCCTTTATTTATCAATAACCAAAATTATCTAAGTAGTTGATGGTTTTTGTGTAATTGTCATCTATTTATACATATTAAAATTTATAACATCTTCTACTCACTTGTCCGATAACGGCTCTTTTCTTCATACATCTGTTTATCTGCCTGATGTATTGATTGCGTTAAAGATGTTATATCGTCAAAATGGCTATAGCCAATCGAGATACTTAAGGTAATATCTTTAGTAAATGCCGTACCACTAATGGCTTGATGAAGTTTACGTTTAATTTTTTCGGGGTTAAGAATTTGTGTATTGGTAACAATCAAAAACTCATCCCCACCTAGACGTATACAAACATCCGAAGCTCGCATACAGTAACGCATCCCTGACGCAATATAACGAAGCGCATCATCGCCTACCTGATGGCCATAGTTATCATTAATATCTTTAAAGTCATTAACGTCAATATAAAACAGTGTACCTTTTGTCACCCCCATCTCACCCATTTCATCTAACACCCGTTTATTAAACAATCCGGTAAGCTCATCAGTTTTTGAGAGTGATGACAAACGTATAGCTTCTTTCTTGTGCTTATTTAATACACAGTACACCATCGCCATAATGAAAAGCATCGATAAGAACCATGGCAGAACATACTTAGTGATGTAATCGGTTCTCATATAAGCGGTAATAGTAATTCCGTTATATTCCTCTTGCTTGAATAATATTTGAGGAAAGAATCGGTTATCTCCTATAGAAAACTTCTGATCTCGAAACTCAATATCCAACGTCATATACTGACTTAACCATGGCCCTAATGAATCCAGCATTTGCTTTTCAAGTTTAAAACGCATACCTAAATCACCAACTAACTTATTATTGACAAACACGGGGGTAATCAAAACAACAATGCTATTACCTTTTGGATAGGAACGCTCTAGAGTGGTAAGTATAGGTTTCTTGTAGTCAATAGATATATCATCTTTTCTATAGCGAAATGGCGTCAATCGAGGAGGTTGCGAGCTAAGGTTGAGTCGATTCTTGGTATAAGCAAATTGTTGGCCTTCAGAATAATAAGTGAAGAATGCACCAGGAGCACTATTGTCTTCTTCTGCCCAACTTCGGTCTAATTCATGCATAAATAAAGATAAATTAAACGGCAAATTAACCACATCTCCCTGAGCAATCAACGCACCTGCGTACTCAGAAAATTGATCAGATGTTATGTTAAAGCCTTCGATACCGAGCGATTCAATTTTTGTCAGTTTCAATTGTTGGTTTAGCTGATGAGACTCTTCCAGCATTGGCAATATTTCGGAGAGGTGTGCGGAAATTTTTTCATTTGAAACAAAGTATTGTGAAAGATCATTTTTCATATCAGACACAACACTTTCTGCATAATTGAAAATTGTGACGCAACTATAAGCAAGCCAACACAGTATGCAGGTCAAACATAAATATAAAAAAGAATGAGATGATTCTTGCTTAGATCTAGGCATTCAACATCCTTTTATTCATAAGAAACTATATTAAAAGTTAACAGCTTCGCTTAGCTGATAAATGTACTGGTTTCACAATATAGAGATTAAACCTATACTCAAAGTAATTGGAGTTGCAGTGAGGCGACAAGTGAATGAGACCCCATGAGCATAGCTCGCCTATGACTTTCTTTAATAAAGAGATAGGGGGGCGAATGAACGCCGTCAACAAAGCTGCAGCTTCAAGTACGACGGGTATATAAATGATGCGGCTTATTCAAACTCATCCTTCATTTAACAACAATATTTATTCCAATAGTTTAGGGCTTGCTTATAAGCTTTTTCATATTGTTGAGTCTCAGTGAAAAGCACCGCAGCCATACTAGCAACCACTGTATTGGCCATTAAATTAGACGCTTCTTCAACTTGCAAAAAAGCAGCCTTAGTCGGCATAGCTAACTCGGAAACCATCATTTCTGGCCAATAGAACGACTCCACCCCACGTTGACTACTCAGCCATACCGTTTGGCTTACTTTAGGGTTATATTCCGATTCTCCATTTTGCCCTTTATAAGAAATCACCGATAAACTTTTACTATCAATGGTTTGATCAACTTCCGCATGAAGTTGTTGAAAACCTGGATGAAAACTACCACGAACACCAATCTTGGCAGCGCCTGGATTTAATGCACGCACCACAGTATTAATTGGCGTTCTTAGACCATAACGGTTCTTCCAACCAATCATAGTTTGAGCAATAGGTGCGAAGTGATTTAAGGGAAGGTATGAGATACCATGAGACTCAAGCTGTTGCTGAGCATCTTGTGGGTTTTTAGCGACTGGAATCTCGAGTTGTTCAAGGTAATCTTCAATATGAGTTCGGCCACTAGCAATGTCTTTATAGCCATGCAGTAATACTTTATAGCCATTGAGCGAAAGTATCTTTGCAGCTAAACCATGCCAAGGTTGATCCGTTCCGTTATCGGCCTTTCGTTTACCGGCATAACATGGCCAATCAATATCAGCACCTAAGCTAGGTACTCTGGATTGAAAAGCTTTCACGAAACCTGCGATTTCTTCATTGGTTTCATTCTGGACACGGATCAACATCAATAGCATGGCCATTTGATCATCCCCCACCGAACCATCACCAGATTCCTTACTGGTTAAATAAGCATCCATGACATCAAAAGCTTGCTGCTCTGAAAGTGGTTTTCGTCCGCGCTCACCACGTCCAACTGTGCGAATGCATTCTAAAATAATACTCATATCCATCCTTGTTACTTATGCTTAATCATTTAACTAATAATAGTTATATCAGAACGCTTTACTTCCCGCTTGGCTTTTTAAAGGGCATTTTCTTGGTGGCTGATTTTCTAAAACTACGCTTTTTAAATGGTTTCCGCTCGACTTGTGGTAAATCTCGTAATGAAGAGGGAACACCAGAGTTTTGAATTTTATTGATAATTGAACTGATCTGCTGCTCTAAACTTTGCATGAAGGGCGCATAAGGTTGCTGCTTTTCAGCCATCGCTTGTAGTTGGTGCTCCCAATGAGCGGTCATATCAGGATAGGTTGATTCTGATGGTAGAGCATGAATTAGCCCTCTACCCGCTTCACTACTTAAAATATTTCGTCCTTGCCGTACCAACAACTGCCTTTTAAATAAGGTATCCAATATACCAGCCCGAGTCGCTTCAGTTCCTAAGCCATCAGTGTCTCGCAATATTTTTTTCAAGTTTTTATCTGCTACAAAACGTGCAATCCCAGTCATTGCTTGTAAAAGTGTTGATTCGGTGAAATGACGAGGTGGCTCGGTTTTATGATCTTTTATTTCACCTTCTCGACAAGTGAGTACTTCACCTTGTTGTAATGCAGGAACTGGATCGGCCTCAGTCTCTTCAACTTGAGCAGTTTTACCCGCTGGCAATAGGCTTTTCCAACCAGCAGAGACTAACACCCGACCTTTTGCAATAAATAAACCACCAGCAATATCAAACTCTAATTGCGACTCAGCGTAAACAGCTGCAGGATAAAATTGCATTAAATATTGTCTTGCGATCAATTGATAGATTTTCGCTTCATGTCCCGATAGCCCATTGGTCAACATTTTTTTCGGTGTTGGAATAATTGCGTGGTGAGCATCCACTTTATTGTCATTCCATGCTTTAGATTTAAGAGTTAAATCTGCATTATCGACAGCACTCGCTAACTGTTTATCATTTTGACTAATCGCACCTATCACTGCTGGAGATTGCGCGAAATGCTCTTTCGGTAAATATCGACTATCTGAACGTGGATAAGTAATAAGCTTATGCTTTTCATACAAAGATTGGCACACATTCAATACATCTTGAGCACTCATTTGAAAACGACGGGCAGCATCTATTTGCAATGCTGATAATGAATAAGGCAAAGGTGGGGCTTGTTTAGTTTGTTTTTGCTCGGCGCTTTTTACAGTTACTGGCTGACCTTTTATTCGCTCTGCGACATTTTCAACCAACTTACGGTTAAGTACTCGACCTTCTTCATCTTGCCAAGGCTTAATGGCTTCACTCGGCTTCCACTTTGCACGGATATCAAATATATCCGAGCCATTTTGATAAGGAATTAAAGCATGTAGAGAAAAATAATCCCGTGGAATAAAGTTCTCAATTTCTTCATCTCGACGCACCACTAAACCCAATACTGGCGTTTGTACACGACCAACCGATAATACCCCTTGATAACCAGCTTGTTGACCAAGTAAGGTATAAGCACGAGACATATTCATGCCATATAACCAATCTGCACGAGAACGCGCCAAAGCGGAAATGGACAGTGGAATAAATTCTTGGTTAGAACGCATTTGAGTCAGTGCACGTTTTACCGCAGGTAAATTCAAATCATTAACCAATAAACGTTGCGCGGCTTGTTTTTGTGTTTTAGTGGCTTTGAGGTAATCAATCACTTCATCAACGAGTAATTGTCCTTCTCTATCGGGATCGCCCGCATTCACTAAATCAGGTTTTTGCTTAAAAAGTTGCTTAATAACCGCAAGTTGTTTTTTAGCCGCTGCACGAGGGCGCAACTGCCACTGTTCAGGAATGATTGGTAAATCGGCAAGGTTCCATTTTTTATAGCGGTCATCGTAAACATCCGGCTCAACTTGTTCGAGCAGGTGACCAATACACCAAGTGACAACATCACCATTGCCGCAGCGAATATAACCTTGCTCATTTTTATGAGGTTTAGGTAATGCTGAGGCTATCGCTCGCCCTAGGCTTGGTTTTTCCGCAATAAATAAACGCACAATTTTTCCGTATCACCAAAAACAAAGGGCCACATTATCGAATGTCGCCCTTAAAAATCAACCAAAAACTGTTAATTTATACAGTATTTAACGCGCGGTGCGTTTATAGGTATGAAACATAATCAGCAATGTTGCGCTCTGGCACTTTCATCGCGGAACAACCTGGTGTACCTAAGTATAAAAAACCAACGATTTGATCTTCACCTTCTAAACCAAATGCTTGATGAACTTCTTGGTGGAACATCCATTCGCCCGAGCGCCAAAACCCTTGAAAGCCTTGTGCCACAGCAGCCATTTGCATTGCTTGTGCAGCGCAACCTGCAGATAAATACTGTTCTAACGCTGGCACTTTTTCATGCTCTTTCACTTTGGCGATAACTGTGATCACCATAGGTGCACGAAATGGCGCTTTCTTTAATTTTTCAATCACCGCATCAGAGCTTTGATTCACTTCAGCAGCATGAACCAGAATATCGGCTAATTTACGTAAACCTTCACCTTGAGCAATCACAAAACGCCAAGGTGTCAAGTTACCATGATCCGGCGCTCTCAGCCCTGCTTTAATAATGTTTTCTAACGCTTTCCCTTCCGGTGCAGGTTCTACGAGATTAGCAATTGAACGGCGCTCTAATAATAAATCCAATGCTTGCATAACTATCCCTACGGCTTGATATAAAGAATGAGAATCATAATCAAATCGTCATGACTTGGCTATGATTCTCATTACAATTTCAATAATTCATGCAGGCAAAAAACTAGATCATAATGACATTGCAACCTTAGTCCCTTGACGAATCGCGCGTACCGCATCTAATTCACCGGCAACGTCTGCGCCACCAATTACATGTAATTTACCATTGAGTGATTGCCACTTATCTTCAAATGGGCGCACTGATACTTGCCCCGCACAAACAATAATATTATCCGCATCAAGTAAGGTTTCTTTTTCATTTAGCGTAATGTGTAAACCTTGTTCGCTGACTTTTTGATAGGCAACGCCACCCATCAGGTTAACACCGCGTTTTTGCAACGTAGCACGGTGGATCCAACCTGTAGTTTTCCCTGGCCCCTTACCGACACGACCTTGACGACGCTGCATTAACCACACTTCTTTGTCACTGATGCTTTCTGGTAATGGCATTAATCCCCCCGCCATTTTGAGGTTTTGATCAATGCCCCAATCATCCAACCAATCACTGATGCTATGTTGCTCCGGCTCGGTGATCATACTCGCCACATCCACACCAATACCACCAGCTCCAATGATTGCCACTTTATTACCTAGTGCCGTTTTTTCACGAATCAAAGTTTGATAATCGATGACTTTTTGATTATCTTTCATCCCTTCTAAATCCAGCACTCTTGGTTTCACGCCAGAAGCCATAACCACTTCATCGTAGTCGGCAATATCATCAAAGCTTACTTCAGTATCGAGCTTTAAGTTCACTCCCGTTTCTTCTATACGGTTCGCAAAATAACGAATCGTTTCTCGGAACTCTTCTTTACCCGGAATTTGCATCGCCAAACGGAACTGCCCACCAATTCGATCATTTTTTTCAAATAAGTCAACTTGGTGACCACGCTCTGCAGCAATGGTTGCGCATGCTAATCCAGCAGGCCCTGCACCAATAACCGCAACACGTTTTTTGGTTTCGGTGGCAATAATTGGCATTTCAGTTTCATGACAAGCTCTTGGATTCACTAAACAGCTTGCCGTTTTTCCTTTGAAAATATTATCGAGACAGGCTTGGTTACAACCAATACAGGTATTAATTAGTTTAGATTTTTGCGCAGCGGCTTTATTAACAAAGTCAGGATCGGCTAAGAAAGGACGAGCCATTGACACCATATCGGCATGCCCTTGAGATAAAATATTCTCCGCCACTTCTGGAGTGTTAATACGGTTACAGGTGATCACCGGAATCGATAAATGAGGTTTGACTTTTTCGGTTACCCAAGTAAATGCCGCACGAGGCACTTGAGTTGCAATGGTAGGTATGCGGGCTTCATGCCAACCAATTCCTGTATTAATTAGGGTGACACCTGCTTGTTCTAACGCCTTGGCAAGCTCCACTACCTCGTCAAATGTACTACCTTGCTCAACCAGATCCAACATGGACAAACGAAAGATGATAATGAACTCATTGCCGACTTTTTCGCGAATCGATTTCACAATTTCTAAAGCAAAACGAATACGATTTTGATAGCTACCACCCCATTCATCACCACGTTGGTTTGTTCTCTGACAAATGAATTGATTAATCAAATAACCTTCAGAGCCCATGACTTCTACACCATCATAGCCAGCGGTTTGCGCGAGATAAGCGGTATTAGCAAAGTCACCAATAGTATTACGAATTTGTCTGGCGCTCATTTTGCACGGGGTAAACTTGGAGATTGGCGCACGAGTAGCAGTAGCACTTTGTGAGAATGGGTGCATTGCATAACGGCCAGCATGGAGAATTTGCAATGCTATTTTACCACCATGCTTATGAACAGCTTCCGTCACAACACGGTGTTTTTTTGCATGAGAAGAGGTACTTAATTGCGCACTAAATGGTGCTAAGCGGCCTCTTAAGTTTGGTGAAAAACCACCCGTCACAATTAAACCCACACCACCTTTAGCACGCTCTTCATAAAAAGCCGCGAGTTTTTTTAGCTCACCGCGCTCTTCTTCTAGGCCAGTGTGCATTGATCCCATTAACACGCGATTGCGTAATTGAGTAAATCCAAGGTCCAGTGGCGCTAATAAATGTGGGTACATGGTCTCACCTGTGAGTCTAGTTGTTATTATATGGTCAGACCACATTATCGCCTCCCGTGTTACCATTCAAACATCTGTTTACATTTTTGCAACCTAGCTCAATTTTCCGCTTCCTATTTCTTAAAATCGATGATGTTGAGAAAAAATTCAGATGAATGTTGTGTTTAACAATTGATGAGGCAACACTCTTAGTTCAGCTTATGTTACATTGCTCGGATAAGTTATTGATCATGTTTAACTGGATAGAAATATGAAAAAACTATTTTGCTTTATTGCGACGATCTTTAAAGGCCTATGGAAGTTGATATCCTTCCTACGCGTTGCCTTGCTCAACCTGCTATTTATTGGTGTTTTGGTTCTTGTCTACTTCTCCTTCTTTCCACAACAAGATCCAACTTCAGAGCAAGCAGGCACACCTAAAAAAGAAGCCCTGGTTCTCAATTTAGAAGGGCCAATTGTAGAGCAACGCTCTTACGTTAACCCTTTTGATTCCTTATCGGGAACCTTGTTCGATAAAGACCTACCGAAAGAGAACGTATTATACGATATCGTTTCGACCATTCGCTTTGCCGCTGCGGACAATTCGGTGCCTGGCTTAGTGCTAAATTTAAAACAAATGCCGGAAACCAATCTCACCAAACTTAGGTATATCGCCAAGGCGCTTAGCGAATTCAAAGCAACGGGCAAACCTATTTATGCTTATGGCGATTTTTACAATCAAAGCCAATATTATCTAGCCAGTTATGCCGATAAAGTACTCCTTTCGCCAGACGGGGCGGTCCTTCTTAAAGGTTATGGTGCTTATACGCTTTACTATAAAGATTTATTAGAAAAACTCGATGTCACCACGCATGTTTTCCGAGTAGGAACTTACAAATCGGCGGTAGAGCCTTTCATCCGTAATGATATGTCACCAGCAGCGAAAGAATCAGCTACTGCATGGCTGACCCAATTATGGGGTGCTTATATTGATGATGTTTCACACAATAGAAAGATCGACGCAAAAGCGATCACTCCAAGCATGGATGAGTTTTTGGCGAAAATGAAAAGCGTTGATGGTGACTTAGCGAAGCTATCGAAGCAAGTAGGCTTAGTCGATCAATTAATGACTCGCCAACAAGCCATGAACTTTATGCGCTCTAAGTTTGGTGGCACAGAAAAAAATGGCTATAACGGCATTAGCTATTATCGCTATAAAGAAAAGGTTACACAGCCTATCGTCACAACTGCTGATAAAGTCGCCGTAGTCGTGGCAAGCGGAACAATTTTAGACGGTGACCAACCTAAAGGTAGTGTTGGCGGAGATTCAATGGCTCGCCTATTACGACAAGCTCGCTTAGATGACAATATCAAAGCGGTTGTATTACGTGTAGATAGCCCAGGTGGTAGTGCGTTTGCTTCTGAGATTATTCGCAATGAAATTGAAGCATTAAAGCAAGCGGGCAAACCCGTTGTTGTATCAATGTCTAGCCTGGCAGCTTCTGGTGGTTACTGGATCTCAATGAGTGCTGATAAAATCATAGCCCAGCCGACGACCCTTACAGGTTCAATTGGTATCTTTGGCATTATTACTACCTTTGAAAAAGGCTTAAGTAAACTTGGCGTGAATACTGATGGTATTGGGACTAGTCCATTCACAGGTGTTGGTCTTACCAATGGCCTTTCTAAAGGTGCTTCTGAAGCCATGCAAATGGGAATTGAGCATGGTTATCATCGATTTATTTCCTTGGTCGGTAAGAACCGCAATATTAACGTTGAAGATGTTGATAACATTGCCCAAGGCAGAGTATGGACTGGGCAAGATGCGATGAAACGTGGTTTAGTCGATCAAATGGGTGATTTTGATGATGCGATTAATGAAGCAGCAAAACTGGCGAAGATTGATAGCTATCAATTAACTTGGATCGACAAGCCATTAACGCCCACTCAACAAATGCTGCAAGATTTATTTAGCTCAATGGATGCATCAATCGGCAACCCATTAAATAAGTGGCTACCAGATTCACTCAAGCCTGCGGCAGCGCAAATGGCGCAAAGTGCCGATTTGCTGAATAGTTTAAATGATCCGAAAGGTTACTACTCGTTTTGTTTAACTTGCCAAGCTAACTAACGACTTTTAAAGTACTCACCAACCCAAAACCAGCGATGACCTATCGCTGGTTTTTTCATTTCTCTATATACAATTTCTAATTCTCGAGCAATGGAAGTCGCTTGGGTATGCCGTGAATTATCGCTATAATCCGCCACCTGTCTGTTCCTACAAACGATATCCTAAAATTATGACTAGAAAACATATCTACATTGCCTACACTGGTGGCACTATCGGCATGAAGCGTTCTTCTCATGGCTACGTTCCTGCCGATGGTTTTATGACTCAACAATTACAAGCAATGCCTGAGTTCCATCGTGAAGAAATGCCACTTTTCACCGTGCATGAATATTCCCCATTGATGGATTCTTCTGATATGACGCCAAATGACTGGCAACATATCGCTGATGATATTAAAGCTAACTATGATAAGTATGATGGTTTCGTGATCCTACACGGCACCGACACTATGGCTTACACCGCTTCTGCTTTATCTTTCATGTTTGAAAACCTTGGTAAACCAGTGATTGTAACAGGTTCTCAAATTCCATTGGCAGAGCTGCGCTCAGATGGCCAAGCCAACTTATTAAATGCCTTACACATTGCAGCAAACTACCCCATTAATGAAGTAACGTTATTTTTTAATAACCAATTGATGCGTGGTAACCGCAGTACTAAATCACGTGCTGATGGTTTCAATGCCTTTACTTCCCCTAATATGCCGCATTTACTTGAAGCCGGGATTAACATTCAAGTCAGTAACCCTGATTTAATTGATAAAAAGCCAGAAGGTGAATTTAGAGTTCATACCATCACACCACAACCAATAGGTGTGATCACCATGTACCCAGGGATCTCGCATGAAGTGATTCGTAACACACTTCGCCAACCTGTTAATGCGATGATCTTACTAACCTTCGGTGTGGGTAATGCTCCGCAAAACAAAGAAATGCTTGGTCATTTAAAAGAAGCGTCAGAGCGCGGTGTTATCGTCGTTAACTTAACTCAGTGTTTAACTGGTAAAGTGAATATGGATGGCTACGCGACTGGTGTATCTTTAGCGGAAGCGGGTGTGATTAGTGGTTATGATATGACGCATGAAGCAGCTCTAGCGAAACTGCACTACTTATTGAGTAAAGATCTAAGTTACGAAGACATTAAATCTCAGATGAAGCAAGTATTGCGTGGTGAGATGAGTTTATAAGCGTTACTCGGGTTCTCGTTACTCGAAAAAGATCATTCGAGTAACGAGAAGCAAAGCGCCCGATAAACGAGATTCGGATCTTTCAGAACTAGTTATCCACCTTAACTCTCAAAATATCTTCTTCCGCTTCTGAAAATTGCTTTTTAAGTTCGGCTTTCGATTTAAACGTCACTTCACCGCCTGCCGCAACCGACATATGTTGAGAGTCATAATTATGCTTTGATTGATACAACATTACTGCTTGCATACATGAGTCGCGCTGCTCTTTCGTAATAGGCGTACCATCTAACCAACGACCAGTTTCAATGGCATAATTTAAACGCTCGAACACTTCCGGTGTCATCGCATTCAGCAGTTGTTCAACATTCATATTTTTTTCCTTTCAAATTATACCTACATTAAATAGCCTCCGTTGAGGTTAAGTAATGCAGAAATACACGCTAACGATTAAAAACCAACGACACCGAATTCACACAAAAACGCTGGCCGGTTGTTTCTTGAGGACCATCTAAAAAAACATGTCCTAAATGACTATCACATTGTGCACAACGGATTTCAGTTCGAATCATTCCATGGCTATGATCTTCTAAATATTTAATGGCGTTTTTTGAAATCGGCTGATCAAAACTTGGCCAACCACAGCCAGAATCAAATTTATTATCCGAAGTAAATAAATCTGCTTGGCAGCAAGTACACTGATAAGTACCTGTTTCTTTATTATGAAGCAAAGTACCGGAGTATGGCGCTTCCGTTCCCCCAAGACGACATACTCTATATTGTTCTTCTGTTAGGGATGTTTTCCATTCTTTATCCGTCTTTTTCACAACGACCTCATTATTATTCACTGCAAAGTCAATCATCATTAAAGCAAAATTATTAGACTACTTTACCATTGATTGTTTTGAACAAAAACTTGCCAATTACCCATAATGTGGCACATACTTTCCCACAGTTTAAAATAGTGACTTGAATCACGGGAAACTATGGTTCATAGTCTGAATGTTTCCAAATTGCTAGTAATGGAATCAGAAGCATACCGGCTGGGTATGAATTAATCGATTTATGAGAATTCAGAAAGAAAGTAACTCTTTTTTTTGACTTTAAACAAGTAAACACCGATTATGCCTTGCAGGATGTAACTGGCTTCTGTAATTTTACTACCAGTTATCTTTAATCTGAAATTAAGTTGTGGAGCAACTACAATGACTATCAAAGTAGGTATTAACGGTTTTGGCCGTATTGGACGTTTCGTTTTCCGTGCTTCTGTTGAGCGTGACAACATCGAAGTTGTTGGTATCAACGACCTTATCGACGTTGAGTACATGGCGTACATGCTTAAGTACGATTCAACTCACGGTCGTTTCAACGGTACTGTTGAAGTAAAAGACGGTAACCTAATCGTTAACGGTAAAACTGTACGTGTTACAGCTGAACGTAACCCAGAAGATCTTAAGTGGAACGAAATCAACGTTGACGTTGTAGCTGAAGCAACTGGTCTTTTCCTAACTGACGAGACTGCACGTAAGCACATCACTGCTGGTGCTAAGAAAGTTGTTCTTACTGGTCCTTCTAAAGACGCAACTCCAATGTTCGTTAACGGCGTAAACTTCGACACTTACGCTGGTCAAGATATCGTTTCTAACGCTTCTTGTACTACTAACTGCCTAGCACCTATCGCTAAAGTTCTTAACGACAAGTGGGGCATCGAATCTGGTCTTATGACTACTGTTCACGCAACTACAGCAACTCAAAAAACTGTAGATGGTCCTTCTGCGAAAGACTGGCGTGGTGGTCGTGGTGCTTCTCAAAACATCATCCCATCTTCAACTGGTGCTGCTAAAGCAGTAGGCGTTGTACTTCCTGAAGTACAAGGCAAACTAACTGGTATGGCTTTCCGTGTACCAACTGCTAACGTTTCTGTAGTTGACCTAACAGTTAACCTAGCAAACGCAGCAACTTACGAAGAAATCTGTGCTGAAATGAAGCGCGCTTCTGAAGGCGAACTAGCTGGCGTTCTTGGTTACACTGAAGATGCTGTTGTTTCTCAAGATTTCATCGGCGAAACTAACACTTCTGTATTCGATGCAGCTGCTGGTATCGCACTTAACGACAAATTCGTTAAAGTTGTATCTTGGTACGACAACGAAATCGGCTACTCAAACAAAGTTCTTGACCTAATCGCTCACATCTCTAAGTAAGCATTAGTTTAGATTTTCTTTGAAAGGTCTTCTTTTAAGAAGATAAGCTACAAAAGGCGGCCATTGTGTCGCCTTTTTTGATTTTAGTTCCTAGGTGGCTATTTCCTAGTCCCTAGGTCTTCACTGACGCTTAATACCAATCATACTAATTATCTGATCATTCTTGCTTGTTAAAAAACACGATAACTTCGTTGTACTTTTCGTTTATAAGAAAGTTAATTGTAGAATAACTACTTATCGAAAATTTTCGCCTTGTTCTCAAGCCTTTTCCCTACGCAATTTCTGACCATTTAATTAGTGTGATTTGTATAATAATCACTACAATAGTAATTATTTTGATGACTTCGCCCTAGTCTGGAGACTGTCTTTTTCTAGAAACTAGGGACTAGAAACTAGGAACCCACGCCATGAACCTAACCCATTTACCTATCATCAGTACTCTCTCTGACTGCATCACGATTACTCAAAAAGATCAGCTTAAAATCATCCACATTCAACACCCTAAAGCCGAAGCTGCAATTTCTCTATTTGGTGGGCATGTGATTTCATTCAAGCCACAAGGCGAACAAGATCTTATCTTTACCAGTGAAGACGCGATCTGTGATGGTAAAACTCCCTTGCGTGGCGGTATTCCTGTCTGCTGGCCGTGGTTTGCTAAAGCATCTGAACCAAGTCATGGTTTTGCACGGACAACAGAATGGTCTTTGGTGGAGCACAGAGAAAATGAAGATGGCGTGATGGTTCGAATTGAACTAAAACCCTCTCAAGAAACATTAGCCATTTGGCCTCATCAGTTTGAAGTCTTTTTAGATGTTGAAGTCTCTGAACAATTAACCACAACTATGCACATCAAAAACACCGATGAGCAGGCATGGAAATTCTCTGGTGCGCTGCATACTTATTTCAACATTGCCAATATTCTTGATACTAAAATTACCGGTATGGGCGAGCATTACATCGACAAATTACAAAGTGGCAAAATTTGCTTAGGTGGGGATACACTTTCCATCACTTCAGGTGTCGACCGTGTTTATACTCATCCAACCAAGCAAATTTGTATTTCAGATCCTCAAAATCAACGTACTATCAGTGTAGAGAATCAAGGTGATACTGCAGCTGTCATCTGGAACCCATGGGAACTTGCACAAGGCATGGTAGACATGAAAGATGATGCCTACGCCAATATGGTATGTGTTGAATCAACTCTGTACGCTGAAACACTGGACGACGGCCACTCGCTTGAGCCAGGTGAAAGCTATTTACTAAGTACTAAGATAGGTTTGAAAGCTATTTACTAAGTACTAAGATAGGTTTGAAAGCGTAAGACTTAATCTAGCAACTAGGGACTAGGAACTTTTTCGCCTAGTCCTTTTTTCACTACTCACTCCATGCCATACTCCGCATCCAAATTAACAATAAGATTAAACTGTATGACTTATCAATGCCCTCTTTGCCATCAAACACTCACTGAGACTTCGACTGGATTCAAATGTGAAAGTAATCATCAATTTGATCGAGCAAGAGAAGGCTATGTCAACCTTATGCCGGTGCAGCATAAACGATCCAAACAGCCGGGTGATAATGCAGAAATGATGCAAGCTAGACGTCGATTTTTAGCATCCGAACAATACCACCCGATGCGTGAAGCGGTAGCGGCATTATGTAAAAAGCACTTAGTAAATACTTCTCACCAATTATTAGATATAGGTTGTGGCGAAGGTTATTACACCCACTATATTGCTCAACAATTACAACAACAAACCTCAGCTGCTACTTGTTATGGATTAGATATTTCTAAAGTTGCCATTCGCTATGCTGCAAAACGCTATAGCAATAACACGATGCAGTTTTGTGTCGCTTCTAGTCACCGGCTACCCTTTGCGGATAATTCACTCGATGCCATTTTGCGTATCTATGCGCCATGTGACCATCAAGAGCTGCAGCGTACTACCACTAACCATGGACTAGTCATTACCGTTACCCCTGCTGCTCGACATTTATATCAGTTACGAGAGCTTGTGTACCAAGATGTTAGGTTACACGATGAATCACCAGAAAGTATTGTAGGATTTACGCTACTAGAAGAGCAAAAGCTGCATTATGAGATGGAAATGACGGGTAGTGAAGCAGATGATTTACTCCAAATGACACCGTTTGCTTGGAAAGCATCAGAGAAAACCAAAGAAAAATTAAAACATGCTCCACAGTTTGACTGTGAAGCAGATTTCATTTTACGAGTTTACCGCAAACAAAATTAAGCTAGTACTAGCGCCATTAGCCTTATATACCCAAGTGACTTCAAGATGCAGAATTCAGAGCTACCATCCAAGTCTTTAAACAAGAAAGATTCGTGCAGGAATGTAATCACCTTTCAAATGAATCTGACGCAGCCTTTCTATTATAAAAAAGAAGAGGCTTGGATGAAGCTCCCGAAGGGCAAGTTAAAACAAGCTTTATGCGGCGTTAAATTAAATATAGATAGAATCGATCATATTCAATTTGCCTTGCCTAAAACTTGTTTTAATCTTGCTGAAACTCGCATCTTGAAGTTACTTGGGTATAACCTACAAAGCAGCACAACGCTCTTCTAATATAGGGTTACTGTTGTGCTGATAACTTTTTATTATTTCAGCTTTTTGACATTCAAACACGCTCACAGGATATTGTTTGTCCCAAGCGCTAAATAGCTGCTTTTGTTGCTTGCTTAAACGAAACTGTGAGTAGGTAACATCAAAATATAAATAGGTACGAGCGATTAGACCGCGTGCTTGTTGTGGTGGTTGGGCCTTTCTATCTTCAACATGAAAGTCACATGAGCCGAAATCACTTTTGGTTCCTGACATCATTTGAAAGTTATAATTTGAACGGTAAGCATTAACACTGCCGATTGCGGCAAATAGATTATATCCATCCGCTTGCATTAAGCGATATTCATGATTCACTTTTTCTGCACATTTACGGCCTTTGTATGCCTTACCTTTGCTGCTCACACATTGCTTATCCCCTTCTCGCCATTCTTTAAATGCACGTCCAAAGTTTTCCGCAGGCACGATATGCTCAAACTCAACTCGCTTAGCGCGTGAAGTATACAGGGAATCATTAAATCCTTGGGGCAAGGTAACTTGTTTTTTCTCATCAAATTGCGCATCACAGTAGACTGTCTTACGCATACTTGTCTTGTTATAAACGTTTTGCATCAGCAAGCGCTTTGCTTTTGAAAACGAATCTATTTGCGTGTTCTGAGTTGCTGAGGCCACATTGGTAACCAACATCGGCGAAAACAACACACACGCCATTAATGGCCATTTTTTCATTTGAGACTTCCTATTTGAAGCCTCTATTCTACGTCTCTTCTAATACTTTTTTCATACTATTTATCATTAGATTGCTCAATAAAAGCGCGACCGTACTTACGAATAATTATCATTAATATTGATGAGCATCAAATTGTCCGATAAGATAGCCAACCAATTGGAGATCATCATGTTACCTAAACGACTAAACACACCCGCTTTCGGCCTACTTACTCTGATGCTAATCAGTGGTTGCAGCTCACTCGTCTCTTCACAGAATAATCCAACGAGTGTCAGCAGCTTTTACGATTATCAACTCTACACTCCAGAAGGTGACCATATTTCATTGTCACAGTGGGCTAAAAATAACCAAACAGCCGATGTGATATTAATTGGTGAGTGGCATACTCATGCGGGGATTCACAGATTTCAAACTGATGTTCTTAAACAATTCATTCAAAATAAGCAAAACGTTACTCTATCAATGGAGCAATTTAGCCGAGATAGTCAGTCTGTCGTTAATTCGTACTTAAATGGTGAAATAGGCGAACAAACCTTAATCAAGCAAGCTAATGCATGGCCGAACTATGAAAGTGACTACCGTCCATTAGTCGAACTGGCTAAAAGTAATCAATTAAAGATTATTGCCGCTAACGCACCTAAACCAATGGTTCGCTGCATTAGTAAACATGGTTTAGATTATTTAGCTAAACTACCTCAAGATAAGCGAGCTTATGTGGCAAGCAAGATAGACTTAAGCGATTCACCATATAAACAAAAATTTATGGCATCAATGCATCATGGCAAGCCAAGCCAGCATTTAAATATGTATGCATCTCAGCTCACGTGGGATGCCACCAT
Organism: Vibrio algivorus; assembly: GCF_030161215.1. NCBI lineage: Bacteria > Pseudomonadati > Pseudomonadota > Gammaproteobacteria > Vibrionales > Vibrionaceae > Vibrio > Vibrio algivorus. Next base: position 30,373 of record NZ_BSPV01000004.1, on the reverse strand, counting down.
GGCCGAAAGCATAGTCAATTATAAACATGCTCATCCTAAAGCTACCGTCGTGCATATTGCTGGAAAATTTCATACCGAAGCTGGACTAGGTACTGCCGCACAAATAAAGCAGCTTGATCCTAGTTTAAATGTCATCATCGTCACTCCGGTAAATACAATCATTAAAGGCGATAACGATTACCAACTTGAAGTTCTTAGCCCACCAGTGAGATATGTCAAACCTGAACACCAAAAAGCAGCATTTAGTGAACTATTCAAAAATAAGACCGAGCCTGATTGCTCATAGAGTAATTTGCGTTAAGCAAAAGCATTGGTAAGTAACCTCAGCTGCGGATAACTAGAAGTCACTCAATACAGCACTTCAGGCGTCTAACTTCGTTAAAATCAACGCAATAGGCCAGCTATTGACTTATGATTTTGCCTTGTTATCCATCCCAAATTGCAGCATTGAGAGAAAGTCATCAATCCTAGATGCCTGACAGATGTTTTTATCATTTTTATATCAGTGTGTTAAGTTAATTATTGTGACACTCTTATCCAAAGCTGAGGTTAAGTAATAGTTGAACTAGTAAGTTAATTTCGATTAGGGTGGTTCAAAATGTGATCCTCCCAATCCACAACATCAATTTCATAAACCACTTTATTACGAACACTTTCACCTGCTGCATGCATGGCTGATTTCGATCCAGTAATAAGCGGATGCCATTCAGGAAGAGGTTTATTTTCTGCTAGTAAGCGATATGAACAGGTTTCAGGTAACCAGTTAAATTCATCGATTTTATCACGAGTCAGCTTTAAACATTCTTCTCCAGATTCAAAACGATTCGGGTAGTCTTTACAACCACATGTTTTACTATTGAGCCAGCTGCAAGCAACGTTGGTGTAATAAACTTCATCACTATCTTCATCCATCAACTTATGCAGGCAACATTTACCGCAACCATCACATAGTGATTCCCATTCTTGCTCACTCATTTGTTGTAGTGACTTAGTTTGCCAAAATGGAGTTGTCATAATATGCCTGCTTAAACTTGTATAGAATCTAGGCTGCGTTTTATACGCTGATCACCGACAAAATTCAAGTTATGCTATTTTCTGTATGGGTATTTTGCTACTATCTTCGACCAATTTTTGAACTACAGAGATGTATTTTATGGAATGTCGTCTTGGATGTGGTGCTTGTTGCATTGCACCTAGCATATCATCACCGATCCCGGGTATGCCGAAAGGTAAACCTGCTGGTGTTCGGTGTATTCAATTAAATGAAGATAATTTATGCAAGCTGTTTGGTAAGCCTGAAAGACCTAAGGTATGTCATGCATTTAAAGCGGAAAAAGCTATTTGTGGTAAAACTGATCAAGAAGCTTTATTTATTATTTCAGATCTGGAAAAGATAACTTAGGTACAACTCGAAACTCGAAACTCGAAACTCGAAACTCGAAACTCGAAACTCGAAAAATATTGATATCACCAACATTAAAATCAAGCTTCGAATTTAAGTATTATATTTAATCTATAACTTTTGTCGACCAAGTAACGAGTGAGATAACGTGGTGCCATCGACTAACTCTAGTTCACCGCCCATAGGAACACCATGAGCAATGCGGCTAGCATTAACGCCATGAGCCTTACACAACTGAGCGATATAATGTGCGGTCGCTTCCCCTTCTACGGTCGGGTTAGTCGCAAGAATCACTTCTTCAACATCACCGATACTTAAGCGGTAGTCGAGCAAATCTAAACCAATATCACTAGGTCCAATTCCATCAAGTGGCGATAAGTGCCCCATCAGAACAAAATAACGACCAGAATATTGTCCAGTTGCTTCAATTGCAGCAATATCAGCAGGCGTTTCTACTACACAGATCTGCCCATTTGCTTGACGCTTAGGATTGGTACAGACATGGCAGGTATCTTGCTCGGTAAAAGTTCGGCATTGATCGCAGTGACCGATCTCTGTCATTGCTTGAGATAAAGCTTCGGCTAATTGCAAACCGCCCTTTCTATTACGCTGCAATAAATGAAAGGCCATACGCTGAGCCGACTTGGGGCCAACCCCAGGTAAGCAACGTAAGGCCTCCATTAATTGTTCCAGCATACTGCTTGTGCGCATGTATGTCTCTCTACTGGTTCAATTAAAATGGCATTTTCATACCTGGTGGTAATTGCATACCGCCAGTCACTGAAGCCATTTTTTCTTTTTGTGTTTCTTCGACACGACGAGCAGCATCATTAAATGCAGCTGCAATCAAATCTTCTAGCATTTCTTTATCGTCTTCCATCAAGCTTTCATCGATTTCCACACGACGCACGCTGTGGCTACCAGTAATGGTCACTTTTACAAGGCCTGCACCAGATTCACCAGTGATTTCCATATTTGCGATTTCTTCTTGAAGCTTTTGCATACGCTCTTGCATCTGCTGGGCTTGCTTCATCATGTTGCCCATTCCGCCTTTACCAAACATGCTTATTCTCGCTTGTTATCTAAATAGAATGATTGTGGATATTATTAGTTTATTGGGTCGAACCGATAAAAAATCAACTCGCTCTTCTAGCTAATAATGTGTTTTGTTAATTAATTGCATATGGTTTAACCATTAAATAGGTCTTACGCTGTCTTTATCTATTTCTGCTGCGAAACGCTTTTGCAAGAATTGGATATTAGGATCAGTATCTAGACTTTCAAATGCTTGCTGTAACTTTTCTTGATAAAGCTTTTCTCTTAATTCAAGCGGCGTAATACCATCAGCACTATTTTGGATAACTAATTCACAACTTTGCTGAAAATGTTGCGACAAGACTTTCGTCAATTCCTCTTGCGCCTTTGGGGTATTCAAATGTGCTTGCTCAGCACGTAAGCCTAACGTAATGACATGATCATTTTTACTATAAGTGGAGTTTAATGCCAGCTGCTGTACCAATTTCGCCGTATTGAGTTGATCGATGATCGCCGCCCACTCATTTTGCTCAATACTTTCATGCAATAGTTTTTCTGCCATCTCTGGCGTTTTAATATGCTCTAGCGCTTTCTTAACTTGAGTCGGCGTTAGCTCTTGGCCTTCTTGCTGCGATGACTGAGGTTGAGTTGGCTTCCACTGATAGGGTTCATTCGAATCGTCTGGTTTTGCAGCTCCAGAGATTGGCGTACCATTTGGTGATATTGGCGACCCCTGCACAGCTTCAACCGCGGCGGCCGTATGCTTGCTTGCAATACGGTCAAGTACCGATGTTTTCACTGGTTTAACAGACGTCGCTTCAGTCTTTTTTGTTGGGACATTCCCAGTTGTAGGCGTAGTGCGTAAGTTTTCACGTTTACTACGCAGCTGATGTCTCAATCCGGTTAACGGTGAAGCGGATGCTGCTGACTGCTGCTGAGTTTGAGGCACTTGCTGTTGTGATGCCTCAGTATTGCCAACCGCTGATTGTGGATGTCCTGATGGTTGGTATCTTGGTGGTTCCGCTGCTGGTTGGCTGGCAGCGGAGTGATCACTATCCCCCATTTGATTTGCTACAGGGACACTTGATGCTGCTGGTGGGCTTACTGGCTGACTACGCGCAGACTGATCCGTTGCCGATTGAGGTATAGAGTGTTGTGCTCCACTCACATTTCTAGGTGCAGATTCAACCACCGGAATGCTTTTCGTTTGCGCAGCTGGAGCCACAATCGAATTACCAGATGCCGCTTGTACCGGCCTAAAAGCCAGCATTCTCAACACTAACATTTCCGCTGCCATTTTCTCGCTCGGAGACAATGGTAAATCTTGACGGCCTTTCAAAGTCATCTGGTAGTAAAGTTGTACATCTTGAGGCGTCAAAGATTGGCTCAAAAGCTCAACTCTTTCCGCATCAGGTTGCTCTTTATTTAAGCTTGCTGGTAATGCTTGGTACATAGCAATGCGGTGTAATTGGCTACTTAACTCTTTAAATAAGCCATCCCAATCAATACCATTTTCGGCCAGTTGCTCAAGGCAGTTCATCGCTGTTTGTGGTTGCTTACTGCTGATCGCCTCAAGTAAATAGATCGCTTGTTCAGTATCCAGTGTGCCTAGCATGTTCGAAACGGTCGCACTATCAATATGCCCATTTCCTAAGGCAATCGCCTGATCAGATAAACTTAATGCATCACGCATACTTCCATCAGCCGCATGAGCAATCAAACTTAATGCTCTAGGTTCTGAGGTGATGTTTTCTTCACCTAACACAAAATCTAATTGTTCATGAATTTGATCTGAGCTAATCGGTTTTAAATGGAACTGCAAACAACGAGAAAGAATCGTCACTGGCAGCTTCTGAGGATCGGTCGTTGCTAATAAGAATTTAACGTACTCTGGCGGCTCTTCCAGTGTTTTTAATAATGCATTGAAACTATGACGAGATAACATGTGTACTTCATCAATCAGGTACACTTTAAAGCGCCCACGTGCTGGCTTATATTGAACGTTATCGAGTAACTCACGGGTATCTTCTACCTTAGTACGAGATGCCGCATCAATTTCCAATAGGTCAACATAACGACCTTGATCGATTTCAACACAGCTATCACACACACCACATGGGTTGTCGGTAATACCGGTTTCACAATTCAAGCCTTTGGCAAACAGTCGGCCGATCGATGTTTTACCAACACCACGAGTTCCGCTGAATAAATAGGCGTGATGCAGTCGGTTCTGCTTTAAGGCATTCTCTAAAGCAGTAATTACATGACCTTGGCCAACCACATTTTCAAACTTAGTTGGTCGCCATTTTCTTGCTAACGCTAAATAACTCATCAAATCTTCCGGTTCAATCATTCCGACTGTTGAATAGTGGGTTTATTAAGAATATTCCCCACTCAGATTTTAGTGACCTGCAAACTCACAAATGCTATACACATTTAAGCCTAGTGCTTTCAATTTTTCTTCACCGCCGATTTCCGGCAAATTAATCACAAAAGCTGCATCAGTTACTTCACCACCTAATTGGCGAATCAGTTTAACGGTCGCCTCAATGGTTCCGCCAGTTGCAAGCAAATCATCAACCACTAATACTTTATCGCCGGCTTTAATCGCATCGGTATGAATTTCAAGAACATCTGTTCCATACTCTAACTCATAAGATTGAGAAACGGTTTCACGTGGCAATTTACCTGGTTTGCGAACAGGCACAAAACCAAGACCTAACTCCAACGCTAATGGGGCGCCAAATAAAAACCCTCGAGCTTCCGTACCTACTACTTTGGTAAAACCCATTGATTGATATTTTTCAACCAACAACTGGATCGTAGCTTGATAAGCTTGCGGGTCTTCCATCAAACTCGTTACGTCACGAAATAATATCCCTTTTTTAGGGTAGTCAGGAATGGTTTTAATGCTCGCTTGAATAAGTGATTGAGTATCAGTAGTCATTATAGAATTCTTATCTTAGGTAAACTTTAGCTTGATAATAACATCACTAAAGCTTGGGGTAATTATTAATATAACTTCAGCAGAGAAAGTCGTTGCTGGATATGGCAAGTATGTTAGTGATTTTCACTAGGATCAGCAACATTTGAAGTTGGCTCATGAACCGGTAAGCGGTGGAAGCAAAAAAACAAAATCGCAAAGCCAAACACCAGTCCTAGCTTGAGCCACCAGTATGGAACCATCACAAATGAGAAAGTAAAACTCATTGCCAATAGCACATAGCCTCTTTTTTTCATAGCAGCACTCACTGCTCGATGCTGATTCCAGTTATCAATAATTGGACCTAAATGCGGATGGTGATGGATCCAGTAATGAAATTTCTCATTACTACGCATAAAACATGCGCTAGCAAGCAGAAGAAATGGGGTGGTTGGAAGTAAAGGAAGAAAGATCCCAAGCACACCGAGCACCAGAGATAAACCACCAACGGCATTAAGTAACATTTTACGGATGATGGTTTGATTCCTTACAACAGACGGCTAAGCGCTAATTTTGGCTTAAAAGATTAATCCATGTAAGTGTTGCAGGAAGAGTAGGTAAAAGTAAAGCGACAATCATACCTAAAAAGTAAAATAGGTTGAATGGTTCGTTAAAGTTTTCATCTGCCATTTTTGATCCCTCTTATTAAATTGAGGGCAAAATATAAGAGAAAGCGGGACAAACAAAAACCGACAAAACTCATGGTTATTAAGAAGCTGTCAGGTCGCTCACAGAATTCACGCCAAAGAGATAGGCTTTATTGCGTCATATTTTTGATAGTTAATTTAAAACTGCGCACGCCGAGTTCACTTAGTACCAGCTCACCACCTTTCTTCATGGGTAGATGACTGGTTACAAAGTTTTTAGTACAACCTTCACCTAGCTTAATGCCCTTCTCAATGGCTTGAGTTGAGTGAGCTTGAGTCGAGCTGTCAAACAACCAATTGCTTTTCAGGCCCGCCGGTAAAATAGAGATCGTCCCTTCTACCATATCAGCAATACCAAATAACGCATTAATCGGCTCTGAACATTTAGTGCAACTAATGCCTTTCTCTACCGCATCGGCTAAATCTTTTAAATCAGAATAGCAACGCTTTCGAGTTCTTAAAAAGTCATTAAACAAGGCTCTGATCAACAAAGCAGTCCCAACACCGTTCTCGCCACCATCCGATGAATCAACAAGGTAAAAAGCAAAGCGTCCATCCATTAGCCAAGCATAATCAAATACCAATGGCATCATTTCTGAGGGTTGTAAAACATGATAACTGCATTTCCATCCCCCTTGCTGAGTATCTCGCTCAGGCTGTAGGGCATGCAGTAAATCTCGTGAGGTAACGACGTTATCTTTAAGATGATTTAAGTGCCAGTATAATTCCTTCTCTTCATCAACTTGACCGGAATGATCTAACTGAAACCATTGGCTAGAAAAATCACGCACAACACTCGGATTAGCTTGTGACTCTTCCAAGGTGCTTTTGATAGCAGAAGTAAAATGATCTAAATGGGTAATAGGTTTGGTGAGAAAGTCTTTAATACCAAAGCGTAATACGCGCGCGACATCCCCCATATCTTCGGTGGCTGACACCACAATCATTGGCAACATCGGAAACTGCCAACTGACCTCTTCAACTAATTCAATACCGCTCATGATCGGCATATTTAAGTCACAAATCATCAAATCTGGCACTTGATGGCGTAATAGTCTTAGCGCATCAAGGCCATCTTCTGCTTCAGTGACTTCAAAATTAAGTTTTTTTAAATACGAAGCAATCATACTGCGAAAAATAGAATCATCATCCACCAACATGATTGTTTGTTTTGCACTATTTAGTGACATTTTTACATTCTGCACTTGAGAAACAGATTTATGCATATTGGGGTAACCTCTTAATACGACTCAGTGCAATAATTTAACGTGACTTATGCAGGTTAGCTGAGAGTGCTTACGGTTCCTTCGTCAATCTTCCTTACTTAAAGATTTAGATACTAGCTCTGAATTCTGCATCTTGAAGTCACTAGGCTTATCATAAAACCTTTTAAAAGGTAGTTATTAAAAGTTTTAAATTCAAATTACTGTGATGAATATTATGACTTGATCCCAAAAAGCCATGCTCGAGTGAACTTTCAACTACCCCGTCAATCAGATAAATTCTTTTCAAAACAAACATAAAAAAACCAAGGTCTCTATCAGTATATTATGAAGAGTAATTTGCTGAAATTAACGTGAATACAAGTTATGGTGATATCAAATAACTATAATGTTTGATGTTAAACAACCATCTTACTTAATGTTCCGCTACACTACCCTCTACTCGTAGTATAAATAAGTGCTCGTACAATGAAACTTGATGATTTAAATTTATTCCGACTGGTTGTGGATAATGGTAGCTATACCGCTACTTCCCGTAAAACAGCTATACCTGTGGCAACAATTACTCGCCGTATCCAAGCTTTAGAAGAAGGATTAAATCTACGCCTACTTAACCGTAATGCTCGTAAACTCTCTTTAACTGAAGCAGGTCAACGATTTTACGATGAATGTTCTCCACTGTTAAAACACTTAACCGAAACCACAGAGACCATTTCTGACGAATGCCGGGGCGCATCAGGCAAACTGCGTATTTCAGCGCCAGCCAATACAGCCAAACGCATTATCATGCCAATGCTTAATGAATTCATGGCAAAATACCCTGATATTCGTATTGAGTTATTAATGACCAACTATGCTGATCGACTTGATCCAACTGAATGGGATGTCATTTTCCGCGTGGGTCCTCAACGTGACTCAACGTTAATTGCTCGTAAAATCAATGAAGTCAAAGATGTACTAGTCGCCAGCCCTAAATACTTGGCAGACTGTGGAGATCTACACCATGCTGATGATTTACGCCATCATGCTTTGCTGAAAGGTCTACCACTAGTAAAGTGGCAATTAACTAACTCACAAGGTGAAACTGTCACCATCAATGAAAAGGGTCGATTAGAAGCGAGTGAGTTAAATGTAGTACGTAAAGCTTGTACCCATGGTTTAGGTATCAGTTTAATGCCGAATGTAATGATTGAAGCTTATTTGCGTGAGGGCCGCTTAGTACGGGTACTTGATGATTGGAGTGCCAATTCTCGCGATATCTACATGCTGTATAATCACAAGAATCATCAGCCCGAAAAAGTCCGTTTATTAATTGACTTTATCGCACAGCATGAAGCACTTTAGCTCTGCATTGTCAGAAACTCAGTGACACTAATCATAAAAAAGCCAGAATTATCAAAATTCTGGCTTTTCAACAATATCAACGGCTAATAATACCAATCACAGTAATTAGCTGATCATTAGTACGATTGGTATAAAGCTTACGCGCCTTCGTTATGCATTTCTAAGTTAGCTAAATCAACCTGCATATCACGCTCTAATTTGGCGTCATCATTACGTAATGAATCAATATGATCTAGGTATGCTTGGTCAATATCACCAGTAACATACTGGCCACTAAACACAGAACTCTCAAACTGAGTAATGCTTAGATTGCCTAAACCAACTGCAGACACCAAATCTTCTAGGTCTTGGAACATCAAAGCATCAGCGCCAATCATCTTACAAATTTCATCAGTTTCACGGCCATGAGCAATCAACTCATTGGCACTTGGCATGTCGATACCATAAACGTTCGGGAATCGAACTTCAGGAGCCGCCGACACCATATAAACATTTTTAGCCCCAGAATCTCGAGCCATTTCGATGATTTGTTCAGACGTAGTACCACGAACAATTGAATCATCAACTAGAAGTACGTTCTTGCCTTTAAATTCAGAACGAATCGCATTCAATTTACGGCGAACCGATTTTTTACGTTGTTGTTGACCTGGCATAATAAAAGTACGGCCAACGTAACGATTTTTCACAAACCCTTGACGGTATGGCTTGTCAATCAACTGAGCAATTTCTAAAGCGATATCACACGAAGTTTCCGGAATTGGAATCACGACATCGATATCAAGATCATCCCATTCACGTTTAATTTTTTCACCCAACTTTTTGCCCATTTCAACACGCGCGCTGTAAACCGAAATTTTATCGATAAATGAATCTGGGCGAGCAAAATAAACAAACTCAAAAATACATGGATTCAACGTTGGCTGCTGCGCACATTGTTCACTAAATAGCTGTCCATCAAAAGTGGCATAAATCGCTTCACCTGGAGCAACATCGCGTACAAAATCAAAACCAACCGCATCTAAAGCTACAGACTCAGAAGCAACCATATATTCTGTACGTTCTCCTACCTCACGCTTACCAAGGCATAAAGGACGGATACCATTAGGGTCACGAAAAGCAACCATACCATGACCGATAATCATCGCAGCAACTGCATAAGCACCTTTAACGATCTTGTGCACTTTTTTAATTGCGCCAAACACATCGGCTTGAGTCAGTGGGTAGTTTTCAGAAAGGTCAATTTCTTGGGCAAGAATGTTGAGTAATACTTCAGAATCAGAGGTAGTGTTAATATGACGGCGACCTTGCTCGAACAACCACTGGCGAATGTCATGAGCATTGGTCAAGTTACCATTGTGCGCCAGCGTAATCCCATAAGGGGAGTTTACATAAAATGGTTGAGCCTCTGAAGCGCTAGAACTACCTGCGGTTGGATAACGAACATGACCAATACCAACGTTACCTTGTAGTCGTTTCATGTGTTTAATTTCAAACACATCCTTCACTAAACCATTGGCTTTACGCAGACGAAAACGATTGCTATCTATGGTAATAATACCTGCGGCATCTTGGCCACGATGCTGCAATACCGTTAAAGCATCATAAATCGATTGATTGACAGGCGTTACACCTACGATTCCAACAATACCACACATGTCTTAACCCTCGGTTGGTGGAGAACTGGCGCCTCCAGTTTCATTACAAAGGTGCGCCAGATAAAAAGCTTGAAGTCTGTTTTAAGTGATCAAAAAATGGGGCAATGATTCGGCTAAATTGCGGGATCAACTGCGACGATTTCCACCACTCTGAATTTGGAAACGCGGTAAACGCATCCATAAAAAATAACACGACTGCAATGATCAACACGCCACGTAATGCCCCAAAAACCACACCTAATACCCTATCAGTACCAGATAACCCGGTTTTCACCACAAGTTGGCTAATAACATAATTCACTAACGCTCCAACAATCAGCGTTGCAACAAACAAAGCCCCTAGAGCAGCTCCATTTCGAACCATGTCATTTTCAATATTGGTAAAGTACGCAGCCAGCTTTAGGTAATAATGAGTGGAGATATAAAATGCACCACACCAAATCACTAAAGACAGAGCTTCTTTAACAAAACCACGAACTAAGCTGATCAAAGCGGAAAAGCCGATCACCCCTAAAATGACAAAATCTATCCAAATCATAAAATTTACATCTTAAGTTGGCGCGCATTTTACCAGAAAAATACGCTACGCAAACGTTTTCTTATTGATTAAGTGGCTTAAAAGTCTGCAATTGACCTTTTAAACTTGTAATTTCTTGCAGCTTATCAATCTGTTGTTCCATCTTTTCTTTAGAAACATCAGGACCAATAATAACTCGAGATAGCTTACCATCTTGTTTTAGATGTGCTTGAAATCCGCGTTTTTGTAAATCAGCCACCAACTTTTGGGCATTATCTTTATTACTAAGCGCCACCAATTGAATGATCCATGCATTATCACTATATTGGTTTTTCTCGCGAACTGGTGCAGGTTTGGTAACTACCGGCTTAGGTTGTGGCTTTGCTTCAGGCTCAGCTTTTACCGTTACTGATTTGACTGACTCTGATTTTGGCGCTTCATCGACGGTTACCGTCACGGGTTCCTCTGGTAAAGCAACATCAAGTTCAACGGGCTTTTTCACATTTTCCGAGGTTGAAGCCTGACTTACGTCATCCGTAGGTTTAATCGGAATTGCCGCAAACTCTTCCTTGTAATGCTCTTTCTGCCCATCAAAAACATCAGGCAAAACAATGACACCAATCGCGACAAGAATCACGGTACCAATCAAACGGCTTTGAAATTTACTCGCCATTTTGACGTCCTCTTATTTGTTTACTTATCATTTTTTTGTTGCCAGTAATTCAGAACTTCCCCTACCGTATGGAAAGAACCTACTACAAGCAATACTTCATCTTCTGTAACGTGTTCATACGCTTGAATAAATGCATCTACAGGCGTTTCATAGCTGCCTTCATAACAAGGTAGATGTTCAATAAGTTCATCTACTTTGGCGGCACGAGGCCCATGCAATGAAGCCGGATACCAATGTTTTACCATAGGAGCCAGAGTCTGCAATGTACTCGTAATATCTTTATCGTGTAGCATCGCCACGACTGCTCGTACCGACTTACCTAAATACTGCTTTGTTAATTGTTCAACTAAATACTGTGCCGAATGTGGATTATGTGCAACATCCAATAAAATAGTTGGTTGTGAAGATAATAACTGCATACGACCAGCAAGACGGGCGGCTTTTAAACCATTAACGACATTAATATCCGTTAACTCTAACCCAGATGCACTCAGAGCCATTAACGCAGTCGCGGCATTGGCTAGCGGTAAAGATGGAATAGGTAATTCATCTAGATCAAAACCACCCGATTGCCAACGCCATAATTGACGATCTTCATCGATAACTTGATAGTTAAACTGCAATCCAACTTGATAAAACTCTGCTCCAATATCATCAGCATGTGCTGCAACAGTAGGAGGTGATTTTGGTTGACCACAAATCGCCGGTTTACCTGAACGGAAGATGCCCGCTTTCTCAAAACCAATAACATTGATATCACTACCTAACCAATCAACATGGTCGATTGCTAAACTGGTGATCACTGATACATCATGTTCAACGACATTCGTTGCATCTAATCGACCACCTAATCCTACCTCAAGTAAGACAACATCAACTTGTTCAGTTTGAAAAATTCGTAAAGCGGCAAGTGTTCCAAATTCAAAAAAGCTCAAGCTGATATCATTGCGGCTACGCTCAATAAAATCAAAGGATTGAGTTAAGAGACCGTCACTCACATCATGACCGTTAATACGTACACGTTCATTATAATTGATGAGATGGGGAGAACTGTAGACACCGACACGATAACCTGCATCAAGTAAGATCGCTTCCATCAATGCACAAGTCGAACCTTTGCCATTAGTACCAGCAACGGTGATCACTTTAGGGGCAGGCTTGGTTAAATTTGCAGATTGAGCGACTTTGTTTACCCGCTCTAAGCCAAGATCGATGGCACTGGTATGGATATTTTCTAAATAATGAAGCCACATCGACAAAGGTGATGTGGCTTCAGGAGAATTATGTTTACTCATTAAACGCATGACTCATTACATCTTCACTTAAGTAAAGATAAGGTATCATTTATTTGCTGCCTTGGCACTATACCAGTAACGTTAATGAGGATTATTTCTTATCAGCAACTGGTACTTCATAAGATGACTCATCATCAACCGAAACCACGAGTGGTGATTGATAATTAGTCATCTTAGCAACAAGACCTGCGATGCGCTGACGCATTTCACGGCGATCAACAATCATGTCAATTGCACCGTGATCGAGTAAGAATTCACTCGTTTGGAAATCTTCAGGTAAGTTTTCACGAACTGTTTGTTCGATAACACGACGACCAGCAAAACCAATAATAGCTTTCGGCTCACCGATATTAATATCACCTAACATCGCTAAACTTGCCGACACACCACCATAAGTAGGGTCTGTCATTACCGAAATAAATGGTAAGCCTTTTTGCGATAGACGCTCAAGTGCTGCACTGGTTTTTGCCATTTGCATCAAAGACATTAATGCCTCTTGCATACGGGCACCGCCACTTGCAGAAAAACACACTAAGCCACAGTTATTAGCAATCGCTTCATCAACCGCACGAACAAAACGTGCACCGACAACAGAGCCCATTGAACCGCCCATGAATGAAAACTCAAACGCACAAGCGACTAAAGGCATGCCTAAAAGCTCACCTTTCATAGCAATTAACGCTTCGGTTTCACCACTCGATTTTTGAGCTGCAGTGATACGGTCTTTATAACGTTTAGAGTCTTTAAACTTCAGTTTATCTTTCGGCTCAAATTCTTGGCCAATTTCAACTGTTGTACCTTGATCTAAAAATGTCTCTAAACGACGACGACCTTTCATACGCATATGATGGTCACACTTTGGGCAAACTTCTAAATTACGCTCTACTTCTGCTTGATATAATACTTGCTCACAAGAAGTACATTTGGTCCAAATCCCTTCCGGAATAGACGCTTTACGTGTATTAACAATATTTGTAGTTGTAAAAATTTTTTCAAGCCAACTCATGGGAAGACCTTTTAGCTAGATCCCTCGCTGTATGCAAAGGATGAGAATTTGAGAAATAAATGCGAGGAGATTAAAACACATAATACCCGCACTGTAGATAAAAAACTGGTTGTACCTATATTTAGCCGCTGAAATAAACATCAAATTTTGATGAAAATTAAACCACTCAAGCTTTTATACACTAAAGATATCAATATATAAGTACTGATTAACGTTAGTGTAATAATAATGTGAAAAAAATCCACCCTAATCTATATGGGGGTTACTTGGTATATCTCTCATCACAAAAGGTCGGCAGACTGTAATCTATTCGAATTGGGCGAATACATTCCATCAACAAAGCTGCAACTTCAAGTACGAAGAATATTGTTAATCAGCAGGTAAAAATAGTGGCCCAATCGCAACATTAGGTAAGTGAAAACTTTCAGGGTAATCAACATCCACCAGATACAAACCTTCGGCTTTTGCCGTTGCCCCTGCTAGGCTGCGATCTTTTTGTTCAAGCAACCAAGCGATCCATTCAGGATTTTCATCACCGGTTCCCACTTTGATTAAGCTACCAACAATATTACGCACCATGTGATGAACGAAAGCATTGGCTTTAATATCGACTATCACATACTGGCCCATTCTAGACACATTCAAATGCATCACATTTCGCCAAGGGCTGAGTGATTGGCAATGTACTGCTCTAAAAGAAGTAAAGTCATTTTCACCCAATAGAAACTGGCCTGCTTGGTGCATTTTTTCTGCATCTAGAGGATTGTGATAATGACTTACCCCAGAATGTAAGATTCCTGGTCGAAAGGCGTTATTAAAAATAATGTAACGGTAACGGCGCGCTGTAGCACTAAAACGTGCATGAAATTCATCAGACACTTCATGGGCCCATCTCACCGCAATATTACTAGGGAGATTGGCATTAACTCCCATCGTCCAAGCAACAAGCTTTCTTGACGCTGTAGTATCAAAGTGAACAACTTGTCCGGTACCATGAACGCCAGCATCTGTACGACCAGCACATTGGATTTCTACAGGATGGTTCGCTACAACAGAAAGCGCTTTTTCTAAATGCTCTTGCACACTAGGCACATCTTTTTGTCTTTGCCAGCCGAATAACTTGCTACCATCGTATTCAACACCTAACGCAATACGCATCTGAAATCACTCTTAATCCACAAATAAAACGGCCGCAAAGTATATACCCAAGTGACTTCAAGATGCAAAACCAGCACTATCATCCAAATCTTTAAGCAAGGAAGATTGGTGAAGGAATGTAATCACTTTATTTAAATTGAAGATAACAGCTTATTCGCTTCAGCCTGCAATGCTTCATCACCTTTTGAGATCACCGTTTTTAATAATTTAATCGCGGTGCGCTCATCGCCCATTTCAAGAAAAACTTTAGCTAAATCAAGGTTACTATTCATTTCTGCATTGATATCAACATCAAAATTATTTACATCACCTAGTACATCAGGGAAATCATCCAACCCAACATCAAGATCTGGCTCTTCTTGCTGCTCTAGATCTAGATTACCCGAGTCGACATGTTCAAAATCTTGTGTTACTTGATGTCCAACATAAGAGGAAGTTGTCGTTTCAGCAAAGTTATTTTCAGTTAAATCGGCATCATCTTTATTGTCTGTTTTTTCTGCACTATTGAGGTCAAACACCAGTACATCATCAAACTTATGGTTGGCAATATCATCTTCAATAATACGTTCATCTACAGCCGGGATATCTGCTTCAAAAGCCTGAGGCTCTGTATCAGCATCGTGACGTGCTTCTTCCTCACCATATTCGGGTAACTCATCGTCAGAAAATTCAAACATTTCTGTTTCTGTTTCTGTTTCTGTTTCTGTTTCTGTTTCTGTTTCTGTTTCTGTTTCTGTTTCTGTTTCTGAAGAAGCTTGTGGTTGTGTAGATCCAGTGTCAACCACTAGCATCGCTGGTTCGATTTTTTCTTGAGGGGCGACTAGACGCTCTAATTCCTCACTACGCTTAGGTTGGCGAGAGAATAGTAGACGAATAATAAATAAGATTAGCACTAGCGGTAATAAAATAATAACCCACAGCCACGGGTGTTGATTGGCTATACGTATAAACGCTTGAGGCGTATCAATTGAAGTCGACTGAGTTTCTGCTTCATTAATTTGAAGACGACTTTGTTCACCCGCTTTCAGCGAGGTTTTCAGTTCATTAAGCTGCTGCTGTATTTTATCTAACTCTGAAGTTAGACGGTTATTCATCGCTTCAACTTGAGTCAACTCAACCTGCTCAGCATCCGTTTGGGTATCCGCTGCCTGTTGTGAGTTGATAGTCTGCTGTGATTCAGTGGTCGCTTGATCATCAACCGGAATAACCGATTCTGATTGTTCATCAGAGGTTACTTGCTGTTTCCCATTCAAATGTTCATTCAAAGTTTTCGTATTATCGTGGTTAGATAAATCTGGAGAAGGTTGTGTTGATGGGTAGTCTGCTAATGTTGCCGGTTTAGGGGGTTGGAGCGATTTATCTACTTGTGACGGAACTGGTCGCAATTTTTCACGACGAATAATCTCGACGGCTTCTTGGGTTGACTCTTTTTCTATCGCTTTAAGTGTCGGTAAACGTAATACACTCCCAGGGATTAAGCCATGAATATTATGATCTTCAAACGCTTTCTGATTCAACTTATAAGTTGCTAATACCGTTTGTGCAACCGAAACACTCTTACTAGGACGATAGTCTTTAGCAATTGACCATAATGTTTCATCCTCGCTAGTCGGTCCATAGATTGATGCGATATCTTCAGTAGGTTCAAATGCCGTGATATCCGAAATAGGCTGCGCAGGTACATGGCTTGACGGCTCCATTGTAACTCTGCTGTCATCAGCACAAGCAACCGAAATTTGGGTTACAAGAAGTAGCATGGCAGGAGCAATGAAATGTTTGAATGTACGGCGCATAAAAGTTCGGCTAATCCAAAGGTTTAATCAATAAATTTAAATATATAGGATAACAATACCAACTCCAACAAATAAGTGCTCATCTTAGCTTATTAAAAACCGCCATTTATTACTGTTTTTTATCGAATAAAATGATCTCACTATTAAATTCGAACCGTTAAAAAAATTATTGATAACGAGATCAAAAAAAGCCCTCACTTTTCAGTATAGGGCTTAATTCAATTTCGTGTCTTGATACTACTTGAGTATCACTGTTAGAAATAATCTCGAATCAACACTTCGGCAATTTGTACCGCGTTGGTTGCTGCGCCTTTACGTACATTATCGGCAACAACCCACATATTAATACCACTGTGGTGGCTGATATCATTTCGTACACGTCCAACCATTACGGTATCTTTACCGCCAGCATCACGGACTTGGGTTGGATAATCTATTCCACGGAACACCTCCACACCTTCCATTTGCTCTAGCATATCCATAACTTGCTCAGCATCGATTGGTGTTTGAGTTTCAATATGTAGAGATTCAGCATGACCGTAAAATACCGGTACACGTACACAAGTAGGATTTATTTGAATAGATGGATCGTTGAAAATCTTCTGAGTTTCCCACACCATTTTCATTTCTTCTTTGGTGTAGCCATTGTCCATCATCACATCAATTTGCGGAATACAGTTAAATGCAATTTGCTGAGTAAAGGCATCTTTCTCTACTGGTAAACCGTTCAATAATTTAGCGGTTTGACCTGCCAATTCATCGATACCTTTTTTGCCAGCACCAGAAACCGACTGATAGGTTGCAACGTTGATACGCTCAATGCCAACTGCATCATGTATTGGTTTTAACGCCACTAACATTTGGATAGTAGAGCAATTTGGGTTGGCAATAATATTGCGATTTCTAAATTCGGCAATGGCTTCAGGGTTCACTTCAGGCACAACAAGTGGCACATCAAATTCGTAACGAAACTCAGAAGTGTTATCAATCACGACTACGCCTTCATCAGCTGCGATAGGCGCCCATTTTGCTGATAATTCCCCACCAGCTGAAAATAAAGCGATATGCACTTGTGACCAATCAAAGTCTTCGACATTTTGAACACGAATTGTTTTACCATTGAAGCGATAAGTCTTCCCTTCACTACGCTCACTAGCGAGTAAATAAAGATCACCGACTGGAAACTTACGCTCTTGTAATACTTCAAGCATAGTTTCACCAACGGCACCAGTTGCACCAAAAATTGCAACGTTAAATTCTTGACTCATGAAAACCTCAATTTAAATATGGAGCATATTGAAGATTTAAATACACTTGATTAAGCGCGCTTAAACCCTAAATGATAAAAAGGCGTCAGTTCGACTTTCGATTCTTGATGCATGGCTAAGGTTATTGCGCTGTATTCGCGCCGATCCCAATAGTCTTTTCTCATAGCATCAAAGGCTTGAGCCTGGATTACAGGTTCTGTTTGAGCAATCTCTCGACGAAAAACCGCATCATCATGGCGCACATCATAAATCAACTGAGTTAAATTGTGCAGTAATGCTTGGTTTTTCTTACTATCTTCGGTCCAGCCTGCTGATAAATCAACCATAGGTACGGGGGCCGTTGGTAATAACTCATCTGGATTTGCTCGGTTATTTACCCCAAGAAATTCGCAAAAACGATTAAAGATCATTGTAGTACCGCGCGCTTTCCCTTCCAGACCATAGCCTGCAATGTGTGGCGTAGCAAACGTCAGTAAAGGTAACAGTTCTAAATCTACATTCGGTTCAGGTTCAAATACATCCAAAACCGCGGTAAAACCATCGGCTTGTTGCAAGCGTACTTTTAAAGCCTGATTATCCACCACTGGGCCACGAGCAGCATTAATTAAAATTTGATCGCCACGTAATTGGTTTAATTCTAGCTCACCAAGAAGATGATGTGTTGGCCACTGCCCTGTTTGATTGATCGGGGTATGGAGTGAAATAACATCGGATTGTTCGAGTAACGTATCTAAATCCACAAAGTCTCGTTCATCACCTTGGGCTTGCTTCGGGGGATCATTGAGTAGTACTTTAATGCCAATAGCCTGCAGACATTGCGCCAGATAACTGCCCACTTGACCTGCACCGATGATTCCCACCGTTTTATCGAATATAGAGAAACCTTGTTGCTGAGCTATCACCAGTAAAGAGCTAATGACATATTCCGCTACTCCAACTTTATTACAACCTGGTGCTGCGCTGAATGTAATGCCCTTGTTTGCTAACAATTCTTGATCCACATGATCCATGCCTGCAGTAGCCGTACCGACAAACTTCAAGCGATCTGCTTTGGCTAATAATTCTGCATTCACTTTGGTCACAGAGCGAATCATTAATGCATCTACCCCAATTAAATCATCAGCGCTTATATTGCGCCCTGATTTCATCTCAACCTCCCCTAATTGGCTAAACAAGGCTTCGGCATACGGCATATTCTCATCAATGACTATTTTCATTTTTTACACTCATGAACAACTAATTTCTTTAATAATAAAAAAATCCCCGACCGAAGCCGAGGATTATTTACTCTAAATGTCGCGATTATTCTCAAAGTAATTGGAGTTGCAGTGAAGGGACAAGTGAATAAGTCCCCATGAGCTTAGCTAGCCTAAGTGATTGGGGCGAATAAACGCCGTCGACAAAGCTGCAGCTTCAATTACGAAGAGAATTAAGCTTCGTATTTTTTAATCACTAATGTTGCGTTAGTACCACCGAAACCAAAGCTGTTTGACATGACTGTCTTCAGCTCTTGTTCACGTGGTGCTGTTACGATATCTAGACCTTCAGCTGCTGGATCTAACGTTTCTACGTTAATGCTTGGTGCAATGAAGTTATTATCAAGCATTAAAGTTGAGTAAATTGCCTCATGAACGCCTGCCGCACCTAGTGCGTGACCCGTCATTGCTTTAGTTGCAGAAATCGCAGGGCATTTGCCGCCGCTGTCTTTACCAAATACTTCTTGGATTGCACCAAGCTCTTTCACATCACCAACTGGCGTTGAAGTGCCGTGCGTGTTTACGTAGTCGATAGCATCTACATTTTGCATTGCCATCTTCATGCAACGCACTGCGCCTTCACCTGATGGCGCTACCATGTCGTAGCCATCAGAAGTCGCGCCGTAACCTACGATTTCGCCGTAGATTTTTGCGCCACGAGCAAGTGCATGCTCTAGCTCTTCGATAACGACCATACCGCCGCCACCAGAAATAACAAAACCATCGCGGTCTGCATCATAAGTACGAGAAGCACGTTCTGGTGTTTCATTATACTTAGTAGAAAGTGCACCCATCGCATCAAACATCATTGCAGATGACCAGTGAAGCTCTTCACCGCCGCCAGCAAACACAACATCTTGTTTACCTAATTGAATAAGCTCAAGTGCGTGGCCGATACAGTGTGCTGATGTCGCACAAGCAGAACTGATGCTGTAGTTAACACCGCGAATTTTAAATGGTGTAGCAAGGCATGCAGAAACTGATGATGCCATCGTACGTGGGACCATGTATGGACCAATACGCTTAACGCCTTTTTCACGCAGAGTATCGACAGAAACCACTTGGTTTTGAGAAGAAATACCACCAGAACCAGCAACTAGACCAGTGCGGTCATTTGAGACTTGCTCGTCTGTTAGCTTCGAATCTTCAATCGCTTGCTGCATAGCTAGGTAGGCAAAAGAGGCGGTATCACCCATAAAGCGCATTTGTTTACGATCGATATGCTCACTTGGGTTGATTTTTAACTCACCCCAAACTTGAGAGCGTAGACCCGCTTCTTTAAATTGCTCTGAACCTGTGATGCCAGATTTTCCTGTTTTTAAAGAGGCTAAAACTTCTTCTACGTTATTACCAATACTAGATACAATGCCTAGGCCAGTGATGACGGCTCGTTTCATGTGACGTTCCTATAATTCAAAAATCGCTTAATGATAACTGACTTAACAAAATAAGTGGTCAGCTTTCCTTGATACCCTAACTCTCGTGAGTAAATTTTATTCACTATCGGTTACATTACTTTCAGTTTATCGAACCGATTTAACATGTGTGTTGATCCTGATCGCCATGCTAACGAAAAGCGTGACATGATGAAAGCTGAGTTTAACTCAACACTTCATTGCTTATATCAGTAGAACACCAACTACTCTGCATTTTAAGATCACTTGAGTATATAATAGCTCCAAATTGATACAAAATGACAGGTAATATCCGCGTGATCAAAAATGCCCAACTGGATTGGAATGAATCCGGTACTCCCGTTTCCCACCAATTTGACGATGTTTACTTCTCGAACGCTAATGGATTGGAAGAAAGCCGCTATGTATTCATTCAGCAAAATCATCTACCTATGCGTTGGCAACAAGCCTCTCAATCTCGTTTCATTATTGCTGAAACTGGGTTTGGTACTGGGCTTAATTTTCTCGCGGTTTGGAAAGAGTTTGAAACATTTAAGCAAAACCAACCTGATTCACCATTAACTCAATTACATTTTATTAGTTTCGAAAAGTTCCCAGTCCATATTGATGATCTGGTTAAAGCTCATGCCGCTTGGCCAGAACTTACTGACTACGCGAAACAACTCCAAGCACACTACCCTATTGCAGTACCAGAATGTCATCGTTTAATACTCGCCGATGGCATGATCACGTTAGACTTATGGTTTGGTGATATCCATGACAATCTGCCAAAACTCGCTCAAACCGAAGCCGGCCTTGTTAATGCTTGGTTCTTAGATGGCTTTGCGCCAAGTAAAAATCAAGATATGTGGAATGATGCTTTGTTTAAACACATGGCCCGCTTAACCAAAGCTGGAGGAACATGTGCAACGTTTACTGCAGCAGGGTTTGTCCGTCGTGGATTAATTGAAGCTGGATTTGACATGAAAAAAGTCAAAGGCTTTGGTACTAAACGTGAAATGATTGCTGGCACATTACAGCCGTCATTAGCCAAACAGCAGACGTTCGCCAAAAACACTTTTGCTCCTTGGTTTCAACGTTACCCTATCGATCAATTTGATCGCCTACAACCTATTGCAATTATCGGTGGGGGAGTTGCTAGTGCCACATTAGCGTTAGCGTTATATCGTCGAGGTCATAGCGTTAGCCTTTATTGTGAAGATAATAAACCAGCGTTAGGTGCTTCAGGGAATCGACAAGGAGCGCTTTATCCACTCATTGCAGAGCCCGAATCACCACTCAATCGTTTCTTTGCGCCGGCTTTTCTGTTTGCCCGCCAATTGGTTAAGCAAGCCGCTCAACAACTTGAATTTGATTACGACTTATGTGGTGTCACTCAACTAGCTTGGAGTGATAAAGCCAAGAAAAAGCTCGATAAAATGCTGCTTAATGACTACCCACAGGAATTACTGCATAGTCTAACCGCAGAACAAACAGAGCAAGTCATCGGTTTAGATATCGACCAAGAAAGCATCCATTACCCACTTGGCGGCTGGTTATGCCCGCAGCAACTCACACAAGCGATTATTTATGAGCTATCGCAGCAAAAAAATGAACAGCAAGAAAGCGGGCAGCAGCCAAACGTTGAGGTTCATTTTAATACTCGAATTGAATCGCTGTCTTATGATGAAGCTGAGCAAACTTGGACACTTCATCATTCACACAAGAATTTCCAACACCAATCGGTAGTCGTTGCAAACGGCCATCAATTTTCTCGCTTTGAGCAATTAAAAGCGATTGCGGCAACGTCGGTGAAAGGACAAGTCAGCCATATCCCAACGACAGAATCGTTGAGTAAGCTCAAAACCGTCTTGTGCTATGACGGCTATATGACTCCGCAAAATCCCAATAACGGTCATCATTGTATTGGCGCAAGCTATGATAGAAATAATATCGATCAAGCATTTGATCCAGAAGCGCAACTCAGTAACGGCGAGCGTTTAAAGCAATGCTTACCAAATCAATCCTGGCCGAATGAGGTTGATACCAGTGAAAACCTTTCTCGACAAGGCATTCGCAGTGTCACCCGAGATCACCTACCTTTTGTTGGCAATGTGTTTAAATTCGAACCTGTTGTAGAAAGTTACGCCAAACTTGATCCACAAATTCTACGTAAACGCCCCGATTTAATGCCAGATATCCCGCATTATCCAAATTTATTTTGTATGGTGGGGCTAGGTGCTCGTGGGTTGTGCTCTGCGCCATTATTAGCCGAAGTACTGGCCTCACAAATATCCGGTGATCCACTTCCCTTACCACTCGAAGTATTAGAAAAAATTCATCCAGCAAGAATGTGGGTTCGAAAAATGCTAAAAGGTCGACCGATCACTGAAGAGTGATCTAGTCTCTGCCTTGTTCAAATACCCAACAATTCTCTGCAAAAACAATCACAAAAGGTCAACAGACCCTAGAAACTACACAATATAAAAACGGGATGAACCATCACAGTTCATCCCGTTTTTTAATATCCTTCATGATGCCTGTTCAAATAAGCGAATTACGCTTTTAAACTTGCCGCGGCATCCGCTAGTTTCTTAGCAATGTCAGTATCCGTCACTTCGCCATTTTCCATATCAAACACATCATAAAAGCTTGGTACTGAAACGGATGCTTTCACTTCAGCGTGAAAGAAAGCAGCTGAACCAACCGCTTGAGCTAAAACACTTTGTGCGCCACCAGGGCCTGGGCTAGTTGAAAGATAAACAGCGGGCTTATGAGCAAACATTTGTTGATTAATACGAGATGCCCAATCAAACAAGTTTTTATAAGCTGCAGTATAAGTACCGTTATGCTCAGCAAAAGAAATCACAAATGCATCGGCACTTTCTAATTTTGCAAAGTAAGCCTGAGCACTGTCTGGGCGACCGACTTCTTTTTCCGTATCTTCACTAAATAGTGGAACTGGGAAATCATTAAGATCTAACACTTCAACTTCTGCACCATCAACAAGATTAGCGGTATAAGTGGCTAATGCTTTATTAATTGAATTAAAACTTGTACTTGCACCGAATGCGATAATTTTCATAACTATTCCCTATCAAAACTAGTTGTTGTTTACGATGGATATTACTTTACGATATTACTCATCGCTTACCAGACAACTTCCTATATCAACTTGTTCAAAAAATCAGAACGACTAAATTTTAGCGCTAAGCGAGTGCCACATATCGGCTACAATCACTTGATCTGCTGGCGTGAGTTCATTACGTGCTTGATCTAAACTATCTTGAATGCGCTGCTTAAACACCTCAACATCTTGAACATTTTCTGCTTCACAATCAGCAGCAGAAAGAGAGATGTGTCCTCTTAAATAACCACCAGCAAACAACTCATCGTCAGATGCCGTTGCCACTGTTTGGTCAATAGCTTCCAGAAGTTTTTCTTCCAATTGTATAATCATCTTGCTCTCTACTGTATTCAGACTAATTAAACCACGACGAATTGCTCAGCTTTAAGTGGTGGTACTTGATAATGTGATTGTAACGCATTCGATAACATAGCAACACGTACTGGTAATCCTTGTTGTAAAATTTGCATCACTTCTTGATGAACTTTCTCCATAAACGTTAAACGGTCTGGTTCAAAATCACCATTTAAATTGTCACAACTCACTGAAAATGGAAAGCCAGCACTAACTGATAATATCCATTCATACGCCTGAGGACGTATTTCTACTTTTTCAAACTCAGCTTGCACTTCCTCAGTTCGACCGTCGGGTTCATACCAATAGCCAAAATCCTCTAATAAGCGGCGCTCAGGCCCTGCGACACACCAATGCGCGATTTCATGCATGGCTGAAGCAAAAAAGCCATGAGCAAAAATAATGCGGTGATAATCTACATTCTCATCTGCAGGTAAATAAATAGGCTCATCATCACCACGCACCAACTTAGTGTTATAGGAGTGATAAAAAGTCTGATTAAATAGTGAAATAATCGCCTCTGGAGTATGGCGATGTTGATTAGAGCTCATTAAATTAATTACAACATACAAAGGAACATATCCGCTATTGTCCTTACTTTTACCTGTAAGGTAAAGTCTCGCCACCCCCAACTCGATGATTCAAATGTAACCCACCTATAAAGCCAGCATAACAAAATTGCAAACCCATTATTTTTTCTAATCAATCAAGCCCAAAAATCACGATAATTCTCATTCGCCAGCCTGTTATAGAACGCATACAATCACGCCCTTATTTCAGACCTAACAACGGTGAGAATGCCATGTTATTAAGCATTATTTATATTATTGGTATTACAGCAGAAGCCATGACCGGCGCATTAAGTGCTGGTCGTAAAAACATGGACTGGTTTGGCGTGATGTTGGTGGCAAGTGCTACGGCAATCGGCGGCGGTAGCGTACGTGACATTTTATTAGGCCATTACCCTTTAACTTGGGTTAAACATCCTGAGTATTTATTGATCACTTGCCTTGCGGGGATCTTAACCACTTGGTTAGCGAAATGGGTAGTCAAATTTAAAGGCGTTTTCATTCGCTTAGATGCATTAGGTCTTGCCGCTTTTAGCATTATTGGTTGCCAAGTCGGTATCAATATGGGACTACATTTTGGTATTTGTATCGTGGCAGCCATCATAACTGGTGTATTTGGAGGACTATTGCGTGACTTAATTTGTCGACAAGCTCCATTAGTTTTACATCAAGAGTTATATGCTTCTGTTTCAATGGTTGTCGCAGGGTTATATTTATTGCTACAGCATTATGGTGTAGATGAAAACATGACGATTATTGTGAGCCTAGTTTCAGGCTATTTACTACGTATGGCTTCGGTTCGCTTTAATTGGCGCTTACCAGTATTCCAACTCAAAGTTGAAGGCTCGGTGCATTAAAAGTCATATTACCTGAATGTCAAATAAAACAAAGGCAATGCCAGCAAAGGTGCTTCTGCTGGCATTGTTGTTGCTTTCCATTAATTGATAACTCACCAAAGCGGTAATCTAACCCACAAAAACATGACAGGCATACACAATAAACTATCTAATTACATATAGTTATGGATTACTAACTACTACCATTTCAGTGGTACCAAAAGGTGTAGAACCTCCCGATGGTAAGGCTATGTCATAACCATAATCGTAGCCAAACGCCACACCGTCATAAACACCAGGGCTGGTATAGCCATACGAAAATCCATAGCCATAAATCAGAAAGTAATCACCTTCTACCCAAGCTTCAATCACTCCATCTCTTGTCACCGTCAAAGGAGCAAAATAAGAAGTTATAAAAGCTGACTCAGTGACATCTTGGCTCGTACCATCAGCAAATGTCGCGGTAATGGTAATTTTACCCTTTTCACCAACTGATAATTGAGTTGGCTCAACTGATGCATCTAGCCCCAGTGGAGCGACATCTTTAACCATAATGCTACTCGTAGAACCATGGCCACGAAATGTCACTCTTACCTCAACACTATTAGCATTACTAGGCATATCATTAGTTATTACTTTACCAAAGCCATTAACTGACACCGCATCAGATTCTGCGGTTATCCAATTCGCTTGACGAGTAATATCGCGAATTGTTCCATCGCTATAGGTCGCGGTTGCCATCAATTGACCATAAGTTCCTTTAGCTAATGACAGGCTGGTCGGCTCAACAGAAATACTTTCAAGTGCGATATCTTCTACTGTTATTTCTACTGGTGCCGAAGTAATACCATCAAAACTGGCAACCAGTGAGGTGACTCCCTCTTGATTAGCATACAATTGATTGTCTTCCATGATATTAATAATACTTTCATCGTTAGCTGATAAGGTTAGTAATGGCTGTGCGGAAATATCTTTCACTGTACCATTGCTGTAGCTTGCCAGAATTTGAATACGCTCTGTCGTACCTTGAAGTAAGTGATTAGACAATGGCTCTATCGTTATGCTTTCAAGGGTGACATCGCTAATTTGCAACATAGCAAAGCCCGAGCTATTCTCACGATCGAAAGTTATTTCAACCGGAGTAGCAGTTGCCCTCAATACTGTGGCAACACCCGTTAATCGATCAATACTGACAACACTAGGATCAGAAGAGCTCCACCCCCAATCAGAGTAATAAGAGTTATCACCAGAAACTTGAGTCACATCGGTTGAGCTTGCAAACCCTTGCATACCTAACAAGGCAGTTGCAGTAAACTGCTGTACAAAACCTTTCTCTAAGCTGATCACGGTTGGGGTAACATTAATGGCTCCAACAGCCGCACCAAAAACGGTTAATTGTGCGGTATCTTGCATACCTTGGTAAGTCGCGGTAATAGTCGTGTCATTGTCGAGGTCATCATCTCCGTCAAACTCATCACAAAATACCACCCCATTTTCATCAACTATCACAAAGATAGGATCAGAACCCATGGGTGGAAAGGGATTATTTAAGGTCGTTGCAGAGGCACTCCATATCACTTGATCAGTAATATTTTCAGTTGTGCCATCAGAGTATTGAGCAATAGCTGTCAGTGGCTTTTTAACTGAGGCAGGTAGCAAAAACTTTTTAGGTGACACAGTAATTGCCACTAAAGTTGGACCAGTAATTGTTACCGCTACTTCTGATGATTTAGTTACACCACTTTGTGTTAATGTTGCACGAATCAACGTATTACCGGCGCTGATGGCCGTACCTATCCCGGAATCTAATATGGAAATAAGGTTAGTATCACCACTTTCCCAGATCACTTCATCTGTCACTATGGAGGAGCTGTTATCAGAATAAGAAGCCGTTGCTTGAAATTGAACGTGCTCACTAGTCGCAACTGTTGAGCTACTTGGAGAGACTGTCAACGCCGTTAAGATAATACTATCTTCAGCATTAGGCTCCTCATCCGCTCCATCGTCTTCTCCAGTAAGGTTATCATCTGGTAACTTCACTGTGTGGCCTGGCTGAATAGGTTCTTGACTCGACTGAGAAGGTAAACTGCTAGTACTATTATCACATCCTGTGGTCGCAAGCAGGAAAATAATGATAAAACATGATAAGACTAAACGACTAACACCCATCAAGCATCTCCTTTTCAAGTGAATACATCAAATTCACTTCTCCCTTAAAAGTAAGATTATTCCTACTCTTAATGAGTATAGTCATTGGAAATCTGTAAGGTTTCTTTTTTCATACAAAAGCGCCTTGAAATATATACATTTCAAGGCGCTTGGCGTGAGTTACTTGGGTATAAACAATTAAGTTAATTAAATAGTCGGTGTCTCTGTTGCCACCCCATGATTTTGACCGCGATGTCTTAATAAATGGTCCATCAACACAATCGCCAACATCGCTTCAGCAATCGGGACAGCACGAATACCAACACATGGATCATGACGACCTTTAGTAATTAAAGTAGTCGATTCACCTTGGCGATTAATGGTTTCACCCGGAACGGTAATACTTGAGGTCGGCTTCAATGCAATGCTAGCAACAATATCTTGTCCAGAAGAAATACCACCTAATATACCGCCTGCATGATTAGATTTAAAACCTTGTGGAGTCATTTCATCACGGTGTTGACTACCCTTTTGATTCGCAACAGCGAAACCATCACCAATTTCAACGCCTTTAACTGCGTTAATACCCATTAAAGCATGCGCAATATCGGCATCTAAGCGGTCAAAAATAGGCTCACCTAAACCAACCGGCACATTAGTTGCGACGACAGAAAGTTTTGCTCCAATAGAGTCACCTTGCTTTTTCAAGTCACGGATTAACTCATCGAGTGCATCAACTTTATCAACATCCGGACAGAAGAACGGGTTTTTCTCAATTTCATCCCAATCGACTTTATCAATCGTCACATCACCCATTTGTGATAAATAAGCGCGAACTTCAATCCCAAACTCTTGCTTTAAATACTTTTTAGCAATACCACCTGCCGCGACACGCATAGCGGTTTCACGAGCGGAAGAACGGCCACCACCACGATAATCACGTACACCATATTTTTGATGGTAGGTATAATCAGCGTGACCAGGACGGAACTTATCCATAATTTCAGAATAATCTTTCGAACGCTGATCGGTGTTTTTAATCATTAAACCAATCGAAGTTCCAGTAGTTTGTCCTTCAAATACGCCTGAAAGAATCTCCACTTCATCGGGTTCACGACGAGCGGTGGTATAACGCGAAGTACCTGGACGACGACGATCAAGATCTTTTTGTAAATCTTCTTCTGATATTTGTAATCCCGGAGGACAACCGTCAACAATACAACCTAAGGCTTTACCGTGGCTTTCGCCAAATGTAGTCACTCGAAAATGCTGACCAATACTATTCCCTGCCATGAATCCCTCTTAATCAATCTTTTGCTTTTTATAGATAGTGTCGTCAAGCCTTAAACTTGTAAACCCTATTTTTAAAAATAATCGTGGCCTTCGCCAGAAATCACCTAACATACCCAACCAAATTGGAGCTGATGCTCAAGTGCGGCAGGTATAAAAATGCCAACCGCAAATAAAGAAAGGTTGGCATTACATAGTTTAACTATCGCTAATCAAGGCTATTTTTTATAAATTGAAAACTCACTAGCATGTTCAACTAGTTGTTCACGAGTTAATAGAAATACACCATGACCACCATTTTCAAATTCTAACCAAGTAAATGGGACTTGCGGATATTGATCCATCACATGCACCATAGAGTTACCCACTTCGCAAATCAAAATACCATTATCGGTTAAGTAGTCCGGGGCATCGGCTAAAATACGGCGCATCAGTTTCAAGCCATCGCTACCTGCTGCTAAGCCTAATTCAGGTTCATGCTTAAACTCTTCCGGCAAACTGTCCATATCTTCTTGGTCAACATACGGCGGATTGGTCACGATGATGTTGTATTTATCTTGCGGAATATCATTAAAGAGATCCGAACGCAGTGGGTACACTTGCTGTTCTAAGCCATGATCATGAATATTTTGTTCGGCCACTTCCAACGCATCAAGTGAAATATCGACGGCATCCACTTCTGCATTTTCAAAAGCATAGGCACAAGCAATTGCGATACAACCACTGCCAGTACACAAATCCATAATGCGCGTTGGTTCTTCAATTAACCAAGGCTGGAATTGCTGTTGAATAAGCTCACCGATTGGTGAACGTGGTACAAGTACACGCTCATCGACATAAAACTCAAGACCACAGAACCATGCTTTATTGGTTAAGTATGCGGTTGGGGTGCGTTCGTTAATACGCTGAATAACACGCTCAACGATGCGCATACGCTCGCTGGTAATTAAACGGGAATTCAATACATGCGGCGGAACATCAATTGGTAAATATAAAGTTGGAAGAATTAATTGCACAGCCTCATCCCACGAGTTATCTGTGCCATGACCATAAAACAGACCAGCCGCATTAAATCGACTCACTGTCCAACGAATCATGTCTTGAAGGGTATGCAGTTCTGATACCGCTTCATCTATAAAAATTTTATCCAAGAGTGCCTCCGCATGGATTTTCACCAAGTTGCTTGATTGCGATTCTAAATACTTTAGACGCTCGCATCTTAGCTAAGCTTAAGGGTCATACCCAAGTGACTTCAAGATGCAGAATTCAGAGTTATCATCCAAACCTTTAGGCAAGGAAGATTGGCGAAGGAATGTAGACACCTTTCAAACCAATCTGACGCAGCCTATCTCTTATAAAAAAGAAGAGATTTGGATGAAGCTCCCGAAGGGCAAGTTAAA